>NZ_CP178837.1:613642-920463 GCF_047946755.1 Leucobacter sp. HNU
CTGCGCGGCGGCGGCCGGGCCGACTTCGCGCACAGCCTGGCCGCGATCTACCTCGGATTCTCCATCGCCTACGGGCACCGCATGATCAAGTGGGCCGACGTGCGATTCGCGCATCGATTCGCCGGGGGCCGGCTCCCGCGAAGCTCAGCGGCGCGGCCTACGCGGTCGCGTGCTGGAAGGGCATTCCGTTCACGCTGCTCGCGGTCGGCATCGCCGCGGCCCTGATCTGGGTGCTCACGGCGATCGCTCCGGATCCTGCCCAGGTCACCGTGCTCGGCGACACCTATCGGATCCTCGGCATCGTCCTGGGCATCGACGTGATCTGGGCGATCAGCTACACGATCTGGCCGAAGAAGGCCCCGGCGGAAGCCGCGCAGGGCGCCTGATCGATCAGTCGTCGACGCGCGTCGGGTCGAGCACGTCGACGAAGCGCACGCCGCCGAGCCCGGTCGGCTCGAGCGCGGGACTCATGCGGGGCGCTGCCCGAAGGTGGCGGGATCGACGGGGCGCTGCGCGCGCGGCAGCTTCTCGACGACGAGGAGGTAGGACTCGGTGACCAGGTCTTCGACGAGCTGGCGCTCCAACGAGCCGCCCGGGTTCAGGGTGATCCAGTGCTTCTTGTTCATGTGGTACCCCGGCGTGATCTCGGCGAACGCCTCGCGCAGCACCTCGGCGTCGGCCGGCCGGGACTTCAGGATCACGATCGGGGCGCCGGTCCTGACGGTGTGCGCCATGAACATGAGGTCGCGCACGCGGAACACCTCGAAATCGGGGCCGAACGGGTACACGACGTGCGCGCCGGGAAGCTCCTCGGCGCGTTCGCTCGCCCATCGCTGCAGCACGTCGTCGCGCATCGCATCTCCTCCCGGATCAGGATCCGGGCTCAGTGTATGCGGTGCTTCGTGGCGCAGCGCCGTCGAATGCCTGTCGCACGCCGCCGATTCCGTGCTCGCGCACGAGGGTCACGCCGATTCTCCGGCGGAATGGCGACGCCGAGGTTGCGGCACTATGCTCGACGGGCAGTCCTCGCAAGGGAGTCGGAGTTGTTGGGCATCATCGAGATCGTCGCCGTGATCATCGGCGTCGCGGCGCTCGCCTATCTGGTGTACGCACTGCTCAAAGCGGACCGCTTCTGATGGAGTGGGTCCTCGCGGCGGTCGCGCTGCTCACCGTCATCGTCGTTCTGGGGGCGCTCTACCGTCCGCTCGGCGACTACATCGCCTGGGTGTTCACCTCCGAGCGGCACTGGGGGATCGAGCGACTCGTCTACCGGCTCTCGGGCATCGACCCCGATCGACAGCAGACCTGGCGCCGGTACCTCGCCGCCGTTCTGCTGTTCTCCGCGGTGGGTTTCGCGCTCCTCTATCTGATCCTCCGCCTGCAGCCGGTGCTGCCCTTCTCGCTCGGCCTGCCGCCGATGAGTCCCGATCTCGCGTTCAACACCGCGATCTCCTTCGTGGGCAACACCAACTGGCAGTCCTACTCGCCCGAGCACACGCTCGGCTACGCCGCCCAGATGGGCGGGCTCGCCGTGCAGAACTTCGTGTCGGCCGGGGTGAGCATGGCCGTGGCCATCGCACTGATCCGCGGCTTCGCCTCCCGCCGCGGCCGCAGCGGCCTCGGCAACTTCTGGGTCGACCTGGTGCGGGCCAACCTGCGGATCCTGCTCCCGCTCTCGATCGTCGCGGCGGTCGTGCTGATCGCCGGCGGCGTGATCCAGAACTTCGCGGGCTTCACCGACATCGCCACCGTCGCGGGCGCCGGGCAGACGATCCCCGGCGGGCCCGTCGCCTCGCAGGAGGCGATCAAGATGATCGGCACCAACGGTGGCGGGTTCTTCAACGCGAACTCCGCGCATCCCTTCGAGAATCCGACCCCTGGACCAACGTCCTCCAGACGATCCTGCTGCTGCTGATCCCGTTCGCGATGCCGCGGACCTTCGGCACGATGGTCGGTGACCAGCGGGCCGGGTACGCGCTCCTGCTCACGATGGCCGTGCTGTTCGTGCTCGTCTACATTCCGCTGACGGCATTCGAGTTCTCGGGTGTCGGCACGGCACCCGAGCTCGCCGGGGGCGCGATGGAGGGCAAGGAGCAGCGGTTCGGGATCGTGGGGTCGACGCTGTTCGCGACCGCGACGACCGGGACCACCGGCGGCGCGGTGAACTCGATGCACGGCTCCTACACCGCGCTCGGCGGCCTCATGCTCATGTTCGACATGATGCTCGGCGAGGTCGCCCCGGGCGGAGCGGGCTCGGGGCTCTACGCGATCCTCGTGCTGCTCGTCATCGCGGTGTTCCTCACGACGCTGCTGCTCGGGCGCTCGCCCGTCTACCTCGGCAAGCGTCTCGGGGTGCGGGAGCTCAAGCTCGTCAGCATCTCGATCCTCGTGATGCCGACGCTCGCGATCGGCGGCATGGCGGTCGCCTTCGCGATTCCGGCGGTGCACGACGAGATCATCGCCAGCACGGGCAACGGCGGATCGCACGGCCTCTCCGAGGTGCTCTACGCCTTCATCTCGGCGGCGATCAACAACGGCTCCGCCTTCGCCGGGCTCTACGCGAACACCCCGCTGCTGAACGTCACGCTCGGCGTCGTGATCATGCTCGGGCGCTTCCTGCCGATCGTGATCGTGCTCGCCCTCGCCGGATCGCTCGCCGCACAGGGCAAGGTCGCCACCACCGTCGAAATGCCCCTGCACCGTCCCCAGTTCATCGTGCTGCTCGTGAGCCTCATCATCTTCATCACCGTGCCCATGTTCGTGCCGATCATGCTCGCAGGCCCCCTCGCCGAAGGGTTGAACGGATGACCTCCCAACTCGCCCGCGAGAAGCGCCGGAACGCGGTCATCGCGCTGCGGACGCTGGGGCCGGTGCTGCTCGACGCGCTGCGCAAGTTCGATCCGCGCTATCTCTGGCACAACCCCGTGCTGCTCCTCACCGAGGTGGGCGCCGCGCTCACCACGGTGATCGCGGTCCTCGACTCCATCGCCGGCATCGAGCAGCCCTCTGGAGGCACCGCGATGCCGTTCGGGTTCACCTGGGCGCTCGCAGCAGGCTTCTGGGCGTGCCTGTTCACGGCGACCCTGGCGGAATCGATCGCCGAGGGGCACGGGCGTCAGCAGACGGAGTCGCTGCGTCGATCGAACGCCACCGAGACGGCGCGGCGCGTGATCGGATACAGCCGCTCGAAGGATCCCGCAGTGCGGCGCTCCGCACTGGAGGAGGTGGATTCGCGTTCCCTCCGCCCCGGCGATGTCGTCGTCGTGGAGGCCGGCGAGACGATCCCCGCCGATGGCGAAGTGCTGTGGGGCGCCGCCGAGGTGGACGAGTCCGAGATCACCGGCCGGCCGGGCGCGGTGATCCGCGAAGCCGGAGGGGACCGCACCGCGGTGATGGGCGGCAGCCGCGGGCTGTCGGATCGGCTCGTGGTCCGCATCAGCTCTTCGCGCGATACCAGCGCCGCAGCCCGCACGATCAGCCTGGCCAGCAAGTCTCGGCGCAAGAAATCGCCCATCGAGGTGGCCTTCAGCACCCTGCTCGCCTCCTTCTCCATCTCGTTCGTGCTGCTCGTGCTGACGCTCAACTCGGTGGTCTCCCCGGTCGCCGAGCCGGTCTCGATCCCGGTGCTCGTCGCCCTCGTGGTCTGCCTGATCCCGACCGAGATCGCGGCGCTCATGTCGGTGACCGGCATCGCCGGGATGTCCCAGCTGCTGCAGCGCGGCGTGCTCGTCACCTCGGCGAAGTCGCTCGAGACCGCGGGCGACATCACGACCGTGCTGCTCGACAAGACCGGAACCGTGACCCGCGGCAGCCGCAGCGCGATCGCGTTCCTGCCGGTCGGCGGCACCGATCTCGAGCAGCTGATGCGCGCCGCCGCCCTCGCTTCGATCGGTGATCCCACTCCCGAGGGGGCGTCGACCGTGCGGCTCGCCGAGGAGGAGGGCGTGCGGGTCTCCGAGGGAGATGCGACGGGCGGACGCACGGTGCACTTCAGCGCGGCGACTCGGATCTCGGGGATCGACCTGCCCGACGGCACCAGTATCCGCAAGGGCGCGGTGTCGGCGGTCGTGGCGTGGCTGAAGCAGCAGGGAACCCAGCCCCAGCGGCAGATCATCCTCGACCTGAAGGCGAGCACCAAGCGCATCGCGCAGTCGGGCGGCACGCCGCTGGTCGTCGCGGTCAAGCCGGCAGTGGGCGTCGGGCACGCGCTCGGCCTCATCCACCTGCAGGACGTGGTGAAGGACTCGGTGCCGAAGAAGATCTCGGCGCTGCACGCGCTCGGGGTGCGCACCGTGATGGTGACGGGAGATCACCGGCTCACGGCGAAGGCGATCGCCGCGGAGGCTGGGATCGACGAGTACGTGGGCGATTCCACGCCCGAGGACAAGCTCGCGCTCATCCTGCGGGAGCAGGAGGACGGTCACATCGTCGCGATGAGCGGCGACGGTCTCAACGACGCACCCGCCCTCGCCCAGGCCGACATCGGGATCGCGATGAACACGGCCACCGCCGCAGCGAAGTCCTCGGCCAACATGGTGATCCTCGACGACGATCCGACGCACCTCGTCGACATCATCAAAGTGGGGCGCCGGCAGATGGCGACCCGCGGCGCACTCATGACCTTCAACTTCGCGAACGACGCCGTGCGCTACTTCACGCTCTTCCCGGCCCTGTTCGTCGGCACCTTCCCGGGGCTCGACGCGCTCAACCTCCTGCGCCTCCACTCGCCGGCTTCGGCGATCCTGTCGACCGTGATCTTCAGCAGCCTCGTCATGGGCATCCTGATCCCGCTCGCCCTCATCGGCGTGCCCTACCGCACCGAGAACCTGCGCTCCGCGCTGACCCGCAACCTGATCTACTGCGGCCTGAGCGGGCTGCTGGTGCCGATCATCGGCATCAAGCTCATCGACCTCGTCGTCAGCCTGCTGCCGGGATACTGAGAGGGGACCCGACATGCCTCGACCGATCAACCGAGCCGCGCGCGGCACCTGGATCGCGCTGCGTCTCATGCTGATCTTCACGGTGCTGCTGGGCGTCGCCTATCCGCTCCTCGTCACGGGGATCGGCCAGCTCGCCTTCCCCCGGCAGGCGAACGGTTCGCAGCTGCGCGCGTCGGACGGGCGCGTGGTCGGTTCGGCACTGCTCGGGCAGAGCTTCGCGGACGCCGAAGGGAAGCCGCTGCGGCAGTACTTCCAGCCGCGCCCCTCGGCGGCGGGCGAGGGGTACGACGCCGCGCAGTCGGGGGATCGAACCTCGGACCCGAGAATCCGGAACTGGTGCAGCGGATCGGCGAGCGGAAGGCCGAGGTGGCGGCGTTCAACGGCGTGCCGGAGTCCCGGGTGCCCGTCGACGCGGTCACGGCATCGGGTTCCGGCCTCGACCCGGACATCAGCCCCGAGTACGCGCGGGTGCAGCTGCGGCGGGTCGCTGAGGCCCGCGGGCTCCCGCTGGCCGAGCTGGAGCGCATGGTCGCACGGCACACGTCCGGCGCCGACCTGGGATTCATCGGCGAGGCCCGCGTCAACGTGGTCGAGCTCAACCTCGCGCTCGACGAAGCCGCGAAGCCGTAGCGCGGCCGGAGACGGCCTCGGGTCATCGCTCGGCGAGGCGCTCCCGGTACCAGGCGACCGCATCGGGATCCGCGTCGATCGTCGGGCCGGGGGACTCGTCGAGCGCCGTCCAGATCGCCGTCGAATCGTACCAGTGGTCCTCGGTGAGCAGGCGCGTCTGGTGCGGGCTGAGCCCCAGCCCCTCGACCCCCTGCGCGAACGCCTCGGAGGAGACGTGGGGGACGGCGACGCCGGTCAACCGCTCGCAGAGCCCGATCAGGTTCACGGGATCCGGGTGGGCCAGGTGGAAGGTTCGCGCACGGAGCGCGCCCGCCGGGTCCTCCGCCAGCCGGATCGCGGCTCCTGCCGCGGCCCGTGCGAGCGCCGGTGCGGCGATCACGGAGCTGCGCACGGTCCGCAGCTCGTCCGGTGCGCCGAGCCGGGTCGCGATCCCTGCGAGGGTCGGGACCACCCAGCGGTCGCCCGCGCCGGTCGTGAGCGCGGTGCGCAGCACCGCGCCGCCGGATCCGCGTACGATCTCCTCAGCCGCCGCGCGGGTGCGCGAGGCGACGGACTCGGGGTGCGGCTCGAGCGCGCCCTCGGCCTGGCCCCGGTGCGGGCCCGATCCGTAGACCGAGAGCGTGCTGAGCGCCACGACGGGGGCCCGGTACGCCTGCGCGGCCCGCACCAGCCGCTCGGCGCCGTGGAGGTTCACCGCTTCCGCGGTGCGTGCGTCGGCCCCGACGTACGCGGCGCAGAGCAGGTAGGCGTCCGCGCCCATGCGCGAGACGGGGAGTTCGTCGGAGAGGTCGGCGCGGAGGTGCTCGACCCTTCCGCCGGTCTCGCTCGCGGGGGCGGGGCGGGAGCCGGACCGCGAGAGGGAGACGACGTCGTGGCCGCGCGCACGAAGCTCGGCGACGACTGCGGAACCCAGGAATCCGGTACCTCCGCTGACAAGAATCCTCATACTCGTTCCTTTTCCGGCTGTGATGGATAGACTCGTCTGGATTGCATCACGCGGTTCCGCGAGGAACCGCCTGGACCAATGGGAAGGACCCCGTGGCACGACAGCAGCGCGCGATCAGGACTCGCGCCCGAATCATCGCCGCGGCCGGCGAGTGTTTCTCTGAGAGCGGCTACCGGGCGACGCGTGTCGCCGATGTCGCGGAGCGAGCCGGAGCCGCGCTCGGCACCCTGCTCTTCCACTTCCCGGCGAAGACCGACATTGCGAACGCGGTCATCGAGCAGCAGCACCGCATCGTCATGGAGGCGGCGGTCGCCGTCGACGAGATGAAGTCGCCGAGCGGCATCCAGGACATCATCGTGGTGTCCGCGAAGCTCGCGAACCTCATCTCGACCAACCCGGTCGTGCGCGCGGGGCTGCGGCTGAGCACCGAGTCCGTCGAGGACCTCGGCATCAGCTCCGCCCAGCCGTACCTCGACTGGACCCGGCAGTGCATCCAGCTGCTCGAGAAGGCCCGGGCCGCCGGCGAGCTCGCCGAGGGCGTGGACCTGGAGCACTTCGCGGAGGTCATCAACTCGGCCTTCACCGGGACCCAGTTCATGTCGTCCGCGGTCTCGGGGAGCCGCGACCTGCCCGAGCGTCTCGCGCGCATGTGGCCGATCCTGTTCTCGCAGGTCGTCAAGGCCGAGTGCACGAGCGAATCCGTGCAGCGACTGCTCGACGATCATTCGACGCTCATCGATGCGGAGACCCCGGCGGAGGGCGAAGCCGCGTCGGCGATCGAGAGCGGCACGGTCGAGGCCGAATAGACGTCGATCACCGCGGACGGGCGGGTGAGCGGACCGAATCGGGTTCGGCTCAGGCTGCGCAGGGCGGTGCGTCCGCTCGACATCCGCATGGGCAGGATGCGTGAATCGTCGAGCTCGATGAAGTCGAGGAATCGAGCATCGAGCTCGGCGATCGTGCGGCTCGGGAATCGGCTCGCGAAGGTCTCCAGCGCGACCGCGATGAGCAGCATGCCGGGCACATGGTCGACCGGGTGGTCGAAGAAGAGCGGGTGCCGCGCGTCGTAGGCGACCGCGAAGCCGCCCTCGGGCGAGGGAAACACCGTGAAGCCCTGCGCGATCGGGGTCTCCGACCGGAGCGCATCCGAGCGGATCCTGCCTTCGCGCATGCGGCGGTAGACGGGAGCCGTCACGACGCGCAGGTGGCCTTCGCCCCGGAGCACCGTCTCGCCCTCGGCGAGGAAGGTCACCGCCGCGATCATCGAGACGAGCCGGCCGCCCGCGATACGCGGGGAGCCGGCCGCGACGCGGACCTCGGTGCTCCTCGACGTGCGCGGCGTCGCGCCGCTGAACCGCATCCGCTCCATGACGAATGCGTCCCCGAGCGGGACCTCGTGGGCCAGGTGGGCCGCCGCGATCACCGACTGGCGGAGCGCCTCGGCGACGCGGAGGATGGACTCCGGGGTCCCCGGTTCGGTCCCGCCGTCCCAACCGGGAGCGAGGAAGAGCGCGATCTCCTCCCCGCGCAGCACCGGGCGATAGGACCGGAGCAGCGACTCTTCGGCCCGGTGCTTGTGCGTGAACTCCGGGGGAATCGGCGCCGCGTCTTCGGGGAGCATGATCGGGCCGGCGTTCCGGGGCGGCGTCAGTGTCCGGGCGCGATGAGCGCGGTGCGGAGTCGGAGCAGTTCGTCGTCCGTGAGACCGCCGGACCGCAGATAGGATCCGGCGTCGCCGTGCACGCGTTCGATCCAGTCGAGCGCCGCCGTGATCGCGCTCTCGGGCGACTTCGTGGCGAGCTCCTCGAGCTTCGCGGTCAGGGGGATTCCGGTTGCGGAGATGTAGCCCAGCAGGGTCTGCGCGAAGGGGCCCGCGAGATTGTGCTCGGTCAGGACGTAATCGGACACGATCGTCTCGCGTTCCGCTCCGGCGACCGAGAGCAGGAGCGCCGCCGCCAGGCCCGTGCGATCCTTGCCGGCAGTGCAGTGGAAGAGCACGCCGGGGCGATCGGTCTCGGCCGCCCGGACGACCGCGCGCGCCAGCGTCGCGAACTGCTCCGGGCTGCTCGCGAGGATCGAGAGGTAGAGCTCGTCCAGCGTGGGAACCGCGTCGAGCAGTGCGGCGAGCCGGTCGGGGTCGATGCCCGCAGCATCGGCGCGCCCCTCGGCCGGCATGAGGCTCTTGGCCATCTCGTCCATCGCCCCGCCGAGCACCGGGAGCTCGAGGAGCGCCACGCTGCCATCCTCCGGCAGCACGTCGGCGGATCGGGTGCGCTCGTGGTCGGTGCGCAGGTCGACGACGGTGCCGATGCGGAGCTCGACGAGCCCCGAAAGGCCGGCCTCGGTGAGCCCTCCGAGCGCATCCGCGCGGAAGAGCACCGGGGCGGTCGACTCGCCGTGCACGGTGGGGAGACCGCCGAGGCCGCGGGCATTGTGCGTGACCGGGAGGATGCCTGTGAGGTTCATGTGCACCAGCTTTCGTCGCTGATCTCAGCCTATCGATTGAGGCTCGAGCCGCTGGGGATCGGAGATACTTGACCCCATCATGACCCAAACGAAGCGACCGGGGTACCGGACGGCGGAACCGTTGCCCGTTCAACGGACGGGGGTCGATCGCGCGGTCGACGTCGGGTTCGCGCTGCTCCTGCTGGTCTGCGGACTGCGCTATTTCTCCCGGCACGAGCTGGCCGGCGAGGGCCTCGTCGTGCTGCTGCTCGCGATCGGCACGGGGGCGAGCTACGCCACCGCCGTGCTCGGTCGTTCCGGCACCGGTCCTCGGCAGACGGTCGGTCTGCTGCTGGCCACGGGCTTCTGGTTGCCGCTCACGATCATCGCACCGTCGTTCGGCTGGTGCGCGTTCGCGCTGTTCGTCGCGGTCCATCGGGTCCTGCGCGGCCGGGCGGCGCAGGGCTTCTCGGCCGCGATCGTCGTCGCCGTGAGCGTCGGCCTGCTCATCATGTCGAAGGGGCAGGATCCGGGTCTCGTGCTCGGCCCGTTCTTCGGCGGACTCGTGCTCGCATCGGCCTACGCCGCGCTCGACCGCGCGCTGTCGGAGCAGCGCCGTCTCAACCGTGAGCTCCTCGAGACCCGCGAGCAGCTGGCGCGCAGCGAGCGCGAGGCGGGCGCGCTGGCCGAACGGGGTCGGGTCGCGAGCGAGCTGCACGACACCGTCGTGCAACGGACCGCGAGTGCGCTCCTGCTGCTCGAGACCGACGAACTGCGGCCGGAGGGCTCTTCCGCGTCGGTCGGGGAAGCGCGTGAGACGCTGCGCGCGGCACTGGTCGAGACCCGGCAGCTGCTGCACGGGCTGGCGGATCCCCGCGAGACCGCGGCCTCGCTGACCACCGCGCTGAGCGCGCAGGCGGAATCCGCGGGGGCCGGGTTCGAGGTCGTCGGCGACGAACGGGCGGTTCCCGAAGCGGTGGCGCACGCACTGCAGCGGATCGTGCAGGAGTCGCTGCTCAACGCGACGAAGCACGCCGCGGCACGGACCGTGCGGGTGACGCTCACCTACTTCGCCGACGAGGTCGGTGTGGACGTGTCGGATGACGGCGGAGGCTTCGACGCCGACGGGGAGGGCGACGGCTTTGGACTCCGCGCCATGGCCTGGCGCGCCGAGAGCCTCGGCGGAACGCTCGTGATCGAATCCGGACGGGGTCAGGGCACCGTCGTCGCCGCGGTCCTGCCAGCCCCGCACGAAGGAGCGCGAGCATGATCCGGATCCTGCTGCTCGACGACCACCCGGTGCTCCGTCATGGGCTGAGCGCGCTGCTCGGCACGCAGCCCGACTTCGAGGTCGTGGCGGAGGCGGGATCCGCGGACGAAGCCGTCGAACTCGCGGCCAGCGACGGAGTCGATGTCGCGCTCGTCGACCTCGACCTCGGTGCGGACCTGCCCGACGGGATCGCGGCGACCCGCGGCATCCTGCGCGCCTGGCCGGCGACCCGAGTGCTCGTGTTCACCGCCTACGACTCCGATGCCGACATCGTGCGCGCGATCGACGCGGGCGCCTCGGGATACCTGGTGAAGGACAGCCGCCCGGCCGAGCTCTTCCGGGCGATCCGCTCCGCTGCCGCCGGGGAGGGGGCGCTCGCCGGACGGATCTCGGAGCGCCTGCGCGACCGGACCCGCCACCCCGACGACATCCTCACCGCACGCGAGCTCGAAGTGCTCGCGCTCGCCGCGTCCGGGCTCTCGAACCGGGAGCTCGCGGAGGCGCTGGTGGTCAGCGAGGCGACGGTGAAGACGCACCTGCACCACGCGTTCACGAAGCTCGGGGCCGAGAACCGGCAGGCCGCGATCGCGACGGCGGTGAAGCGCGGGCTGATCCGGATCTGAGGGCGCGATCCGCGCGGGTTCACACTCCGGCCGAGGGGACCACGGGGGTGCGGCGTCGCGTGCGCAACGCCGTCCGGGTGATGTGCGCCAGGTCGGCGGTGAGCGCTCCGACCTTGGTGCCGATGCACAGGCTGAGGAAGATCATCGGCGCAGACGCGAGCGCGGAGGCGTCGAAGCTGGCCAGCGCCACCAGGCCCACGGTGCCTGGAACGAGCAGCAGGAACGCCGATTGGAACGACACGGTCGCGGGGATCGCGAGGGTGAGCCGTTCGAGCGCGCGGGCCGCGACGAACAGCAGCGCCGCGGTGAGGCCCGTCGCGACGGCATTGCCGAGCACCGGGGTGAGGAGCACGAGTACCGCGTAGGTCCCCGTCATGACGGCGACGCTCACGAGCGTCAGGCGATGTCCCGCTCCGAAGGCGAGACCGATGCCGACCGCCAGGAGCACGACCCCGATCCAGGAGAGCCAGAGCGGGGGAGCGCTTCCCACCCGGAGCGGTCGCTCACGGAGTGCGCGGCCTCGGCGACGAGCGCCGCAGACCCGGAGTCGATCCGCAGGCCCGTGAGGTGCGCTCCCGCGAAGACGCCCGCGGCCATGAACGCCAGCATGATGAGTCCGTAGACGAGGCGCGAGGCGCCGGTGACGATATCGGTCGAGGTGAGTTCGAGCAGGCCGTTCGTGATGATCGCGCCCGGGACGAGGATCGCGATCGGGGCGCAGACCGCGAACAGCGGGACCGGGCCGAGTCCCAGCCAGCCGGCGAAGGCGCCGACGGCGACCGTCGAGACGAGCGCCGACACGAACGGCGCGATGGCGGCGGCGGAGCGGACCCGCGACATGGCGTTGGTGACCGTGCCGACCAGTGCGCCGACGAAGAACGCCAACAGGATCGCCCACCAGGGGCAGCGTACCAGAGCTGCGAGCCCCATCGAGAGGATCGCGATCCCGAGGATGTTCGCCGTGGCGGGCATCCGCTCGCGGATCGAACGGATCTCGGCCATGCGCCGCGGTGCGTCCGAGAGCGTCCGGCGTCCGGCCTCCAGGTCGCGGGCGAGCCGATTGGCGTGGGCCGACTGCCGGAAGGTGAGCGGTTTCGCTCCGGCGTAGGCGATGCTCGTGGACGCCGAGACGCCCGCGCGGCTGACGAGCACGAGCTCGGGCAGTACCGCGAAGCGGAGATCCGAACCGGTGCCGCTGCGCCGCTGCACCTGTTCGAGCGAACCGCGGACATCGGTCACCGAGGACCCGCCGTCGAGGAGGAGCGCACCGAGCTCGCCCAGCACGATGTCTTCAGCCACCCTCAGCCCTGTTCTCCCGGAGCCGCAGCGGCTCTGCCGATGCTGCGATTCTAGCGGTGCTCACGAGCTTCAACCGATCGGTTGATGCCCCGGCCCGGGGGCGCTTCCTAGCGTTGACGGTGCCGCTGAATCCGACTCGGACTCAGACGCCCTCGGAACGAATCTGCAAAGGATCCCCCATGACTGCACGTACATCGCCCGCACGCGGATGGATGCTCGCCGCGACGACCGCGACCGTGGTCGCGGCCTGCCTGCTGCCCGCGGGAGCCGCGCTCGCCGTCGGAGGCGAAGCTCCGACGGCGACGGTGGCGGAGCACGCTCCCGCCGCTTCGACGCCCTCAGACGTGCTGGCCTCGACACCGTGGGTCACCTCGGCCGCCGTCGATCAGGACGGGAACGCGGTGGCGCTCGACGATCCGCGCGCGGCGAACTTCGTCGGCAACGCCTACTTCAAGGCCGACGGCACGTACACGATGTTCAACCTGGACGACTCGCCCAAGCTCCGCGGCGACTGGACCGTCGCTCCCGACGGCTCGTCGCGCTGGATCAACGCGAAGAACGCCGCGGGCGACGTGCTGTTCGAGCGCACCGTGCCGATCGTCACCCTCACCGGCGCCGAGTTCACCTACCGGGTCGTAGACGCGGCCGACGCGAGCAAGTGGGTCGACATCGTCCACACGCCCACCACTCACATCGAGCCCGGCACCGAGGCGGCTGCGATCTCCGCGGCGACCGCCGCGCTCGCCGCCACCCCGTGGGAGACCACGAGCTCGGTGGACCAGGACGGCAATGCGGTGGCGCTCGACGATCCCCGTGCGGCGAACTTCGTCGGCAACGCCTACTTCAAGACCGACGGCACGTACACGATGTTCAACCTGGACGACTCGCCCAAGCTCCGCGGCGACTGGGAGATGCGCGTCGTGGGCGGACAGCTGGTGCGCTGGATCAGTGCGAAGGACGCCACCGGTACGGTGCTGTTCGAACGGGAGGTCCCGATCGTCAAGCTCGACGGAACCGAGTTCACGTATCGCGTCGCCGGTGCCGGCGGCGCGTACGTGGACATCGTGCACACGCCGACCGACCACGCGGAGCCCGGAACGATCGACCTCGCGGCCGCTGCCGCGGCACTCGCGGCGACCCCGTGGGAGACGACGGGCGCGGTCGACCAGGACGGGAAGCCCGTCGCGCTCGACGACGCCCGGGCCGCGAACTTCGTGGGCAACGCCTACTTCAAGGCCGACGGCACGTTCACGATGTTCAACCTGGACGACAGCCCGAAGATGCACGGCGACTGGGAGATGCGCGTCGTCGACGGCAAGCTCGCGCGCTGGATCGCGGCGAAGAACGATGCGGGCGCGGTGCGGTTCGAACGGATCGTTCCCATCGTCGCGCTCACCGATGCCGAGTTCACCTACCGGGTCGTGGACGCGGCGGACACGAGCAAGTGGGTCGACATCGTGCACACCCCGACCGCGCACCCCGAGCCGGGCACCGGGACCGGCGGTTCGAACGGCGGGAGCGACGGCGGTTCGAACGGCGGGAGCAACGGCGGTTCGAACGGCGGGAGCAATGGCCAGGGCGGTCAGAACGGGTCGAACGGCGGGTCGAACGGCGGCGGCGACGGCCGGAACGAGAACGCGCAGGGAGCGAAGGATCGCCTCGCCGTGACCGGCGGTCAGTCCGCGGCCGCCGGCATCGTCGCGGCGGCCATCGCGGCGATCACGGGCGGCGGCCTGCTCGGCGGCCGCGTCCTGATGCGGCGCCTCCGCGGCTGATCGCGGTGTTCGGCCCGCTCCTCCGGCATCGCGTCCGGGGGAGCGGGCCGACGCGTCCCTCGAGCTACGCGTCCGCTCGCCGAGCAGCTCGCCGAGCCGCTCGGCGGTCGAGCAGCCACCCCGGGAACATGACAAGCAGGCCCGCGAGCGAACCGATGACCGTCTCGATGAGTCGTTCGACGAGGATCGGCCCGTCGAGGGGGACGACGAAGGACAGGCTGGCGAACACCATGACGGTGATGAACACCAGTCCGGCCGCGTAGGCCCGCACGACGAAGAGCTGAGTGAAGAACTGGCAGACGACGATGATCGCGATCACGACCGGTGCTGGGAGCTGCAGCGGCTCGAGCAACCAGACGACGCCGAGCCCGACCGCGGTCCCGATCACCCGTTCGATCGCGTGCCCGGCAGACGGTCGGGCGCGCGCGGGAGCGATCACGCAGACGACCGTGAGCACGGCCCAGTAGGGGCGTGAACCGCCGAGCGTCGAGGCGAGGACATAGGCCAGGACCGCCCCGGACAGGTTCTCGGCGATGCTGCGCCACACGCGCGAATCGCGCAGCGCCTCGAAATCGATCCGCGGGGTGCGGCTCAGGTCCTTGAAGAAGGGGCGTGCGAGCACGTGGGAGGTGCGTGCGTGCCCCGGCCAGGCGCTCCGGATCACCCAGCCCGAGAGGCTGATCAGCCAGGCGAGCGCCGTCGCGCCCGCTGCGACCGCGATCCGGAGCGGGACCTCGGGTCCCGGGGTCGGGATCGCCGTGCTGACGAGCAGCGCGATGACGTGGAAGAACGGGGGTGCCGGGATCACGCCGATCACGACGTTGGCGGGCACGGCGAGCGCCAGCAGGACGAGGGTGGCGACCCCGATCGCGGCGACCGGCGCATGGGCTGCGGAGAGCAGGATCCCCGTGCTGATCGACACGAGGATCCCGAGGCCCGCGAGGCCGACGGTGCGTGCGCGGACCCGGTAGGGCTCGTTGAACCCGAAGACCGCGCAGAACGACCCGAACATGGCGTAGGACGCGAGGTCGAGGCGCCCGAGGAACGCGAGCGTGCAGAGCGCGATACCGAGGGAGAGCGCGGTGCGCAGGGCCACCTCCGCGCCGTGCGCGCGGGGGATCCACTTCCGCTGCTTCTGCCGCATGTTCACCCCATCATTCTTCCGTGCGGAGACGGGGAGCAGCCGGAGACGACGCCCGCTTGCAATGTTTACGGTAACCGGTTACAGTGTATTCGGGATCGCGGTTCGGCGATCTCCAGTCGTGAGGCCTCAACCCCCCCTGGGGCTCCGGCAGGGTGGCCCATGCGTGGCGACGAGGACCCCAGTCTGCATATCCGCATGGGCCACCATTCTTCGAGGTGCTACCTCCCGCCGATCCCCTCGAGCGTCTCGGCCAGGGCGCGGAGGTGCGCGCGGCTGAGTGCTCGTGCGCGATCCGGGTCCCGATCTGCGATCGCCTCCACGAGGCGCGCGTGCGCCTCGTGATCGGCATCGTCGCCGAAGACGCCCCGATTGCGCAGCATCTCGATCATCGCTTCCCGCAGCCGAGGGGTGAAGCCGTCGAAGAGCTCGGCGAGGATCGGGTTCTGGGCGGCTGCGACCACGCTGCGGTGGAATGCGGTGTCGGCGTCGACGTGGGCGGCGAGCTCGCTGCGGCGCTCCGCGCGCTGGCCCAGGGCTCGGCGGACGGCGCGGAGCTCGCCCGGGGTGCGGCGTTCCGCGGCGAGTGCCGCGGCCTCGCCCTCGATCGCGATCCGCGCCTCGATCACCGCGAGGATGTCGCTGCGGCGAACGATGGCGTCCCAGTCCTCGGGGGCGTCGAGTGCGGTGACGAACACGCCGGCGCCCTGCCGCGACGCGAGGACGCCGCGGCCGGCGAGCTGGCGGATCGCTTCCCGGACGGTCGAGCGGCCGACGCCCAGTTGCGGGGCGAGGGTCGTCTCGCCGGGGAGTCTCTCGCCGAGCGCCCATTCGCCGGAGCGGATCCGTTCGAGCAGCAGGTCAGCCGCCTGATCGGCCAGCGGCGTGCGTTTCACCTGGGCCATGGTCTTCTCATCTCTTCTGCTTGTCTGAGGAGTTGTGGTACTCTCGGCGCATGACGTTCCACGGGCTCCTCCTTCGCCGCCGCGGCGGGGACCTGTGCGATCGGCGTCCCGCCGCGGAGTGATGCGCTGCGCCGATCGCCCAGACCGATCGAAGAAGGAAGCCCAGACGCCATGTCCACGTCAACATTCAACCGCATCGATACCCCCGCGGGCCCCGTACCCGCCGGGGCACCGCACTGGAACCGGCAGCGTCGTTCCCAGATGCCCTCGCACCGATACCGCGACGCCTACGCCAGGGTCGACGTCCCCGAGTTCGAACGGGACTGGCCGAACCGCCGCCTCACCCGTGCGCCGCTGTGGGTACCGGTGGACCTGCGCGACGGGAACCAGGCGCTCGCCGAGCCCATGGATCCGGAGCGGAAGCGCCGGTTCTTCGAGCTGATGGTGGCGATGGGGTACACCGAGATCGAGGTGGGGTATCCGTCGGCATCGCAGACGGACTTCGACTTCGTGCGGCTCATCGCCGACGCGGGTATCGCGCCCGTCGACGTGACCGTCGTGGTGTTCACGCCGGCGAGACGCGACCTCATCGAGCGCACGGTCGAGTCGATCCGGGGGTCGCGAACCCGATCGTGATCCACATGTACGCGGCGACGGCGCCGACCTGGCGCGAGTCCGTGCTGCAGAAGGACCGGGCGGAGCTGAAGCGCATGATCCTGGATGGCGCGCGCGATCTGCTGGAGCTCGCGGGAGATCTGCCGAACGTGCGTTTCCAGTTCTCGCCCGAGGTCTTCAACCTCACCGAACCCGACTACGTGCTCGAGATCTGCGACGCGGTGACCGAGCTGTGGGACGCGACTCCCGAACGGCCCGTGATCCTGAACCTGCCGGCCACGGTCGAAATCGCCTCGCCGAACGTCTACGCGGACCAGATCGAGTACATGCACCGGCACCTCGCTCGTCGGGACGGCGTGATCCTGTCGGTGCACCCGCACAACGACCGCGGCACGGGCATCGCGTGCGCGGAGCTCGCGGTGCTCGCCGGGGCGCAGCGCGTCGAGGGGTGCATCTTCGGCAACGGCGAACGCACGGGGAACGTCGACATCGCGACCCTCGCGCTCAACCTCCACGCGCAGGGTGTGGATCCCATGATCGACTTCTCGGACATCGACGAGATCAGGCGCACCGTCGAGTACTGCAACCGGATCGAGGTGCATCCGCGCCACCCGTACGTCGGCGACCTGGTTCACACGGCGTTCAGCGGGACCCACCAGGACGCGATCCGGAAGGGCTTCGCGGAGCATCGATCCCGTGCTGCCGCACAGGGGCGCTCGGAGCGCGAGATCGCGTGGCGCGTGCCCTACCTGCCGATCGACCCGGCCGACATCGGGCGCAGCTACGACGCGGTCATCCGGGTCAACTCCCAGTCCGGCAAGGGCGGGATCGCCTATCTGCTCGAGACCGAGTACGGGATCGAACTGCCGCGGCGGCTGCAGATCGAGCTGGCGAGGCATGTGCAGCGGTACGCCGACGCGACCGGTGCCGAGGTGACCGCGGAGGAGGTCCATCGGATCTTCCAGCGGGTGTATCTCGGTGCGGAGCGGGCGGAACCGGGCGTCGCACTGGAGGCCTACGAGGTCGCAGAGGCGTCGGGGACGGTGCGCACGAGGATGTCGATCCGCGTGGGGGACGAGCGCCATGCGCGGGAGTGCGATGCCGGGGGTCCCGTCGAGGCGCTGGTGTCGACTCTCGCCGAACAGGGGATCGTCATGGAAGTGCTCGAACTGCACCAGGGCAGCGTGCGCTCGGGGAGCGACAGCGAGGCGCTCACCCTCGTCGAGTACCGGTACGCCGGGGGAGCGGCTGGGCCGCGGGACGCGCGGACTCGGTGCTCTCGGCGAGCCTCGCCGCAGTGATCGCCGCGGCGAACGCGGTCCGTGACGGATCTTGACCGCGTTCACCCGATGTGCAGCTTCGTCTGCTGGGCTGGACCTCCGACCACCGAGAGAGAGGGGCGAACGTGGGAATTCTCGATGACGCCAAGGAGACCATCGGCGAGGCGGCCAAGCAGGCCAGTCGAGCGGTGGAGGACGCCGTGGACCAGGTGAAGGACAAGGCCGAGGAGCTCAAGGCCGAGGCCGCCGTCAAGAAGGCCGAGGCCGAGCGGGATTCGGTGAAGGCTCGCAACGAGGCCAAGGACGAGCTCCGCGACTGAGCGGATCGTCCGGACGTCCCCGCTCCCGGTTCCGGGAGCGGGGACGTTTCGCGTTCCGAGCCCGTCCGGCGGATTTCGTCCTCCGCAATTCTTTTTTCCCGACCCGCTTGACAGGAGACGGGCGTATTCAATATTGTCGGTATGAATCAAGTCACGAGAGGGAGGTGCGTAAGATGCCTAAGTTTGATATCACAGTTCCGTTCATCGGGAACTCCTTCGGCTCCGCCGCTCCCCGTGGCTCCTTCTGCCGCATGGCAGATTAGGTCGATCGCCGCTCCGATTCCGGGGCCGCGAGGCGACTCGTCACCGAGATCGGCAGTGCGCCGTCGGGTTCCGTGATCCCGCCCCTTCCGGCGTTCGTCGCCTCGGACTCCCGCGCTAGCGCGGATCGGTCCGGGTTCCGGATCCGAATGCGGTGAGCTCCGGCTCCCGTCCACCGCGCGGGCGTCCCGCTCGATCGGGGCGCCCGCGCCAGGATCCCGACCAGGCCCGCGGAGTCCCGGAGCGCATGTCGCATCGACAATCCGCTCCGCTTGAATTCGCTGCCGCGCGATTTCTCCGACCCGAAGAGGGTCTATTCGTCGCGCCCAATTTTAAATACCCATTGCATTCTTCGAAAGAAAGTCACGATCGTGAATTCCACACTCCTCGCCACCGAGCGACACCCCGAGTCGCAGGCGGGCCCGCGACCGGCCGATCCCGATCGAGTTCCGTCGCAGCGGAACGCTGCGGTCCGGGAGGCTGGTACGTGCGCCGACTCCGCGCGGCTCGGAGCGCTCGAACTCCGGGAAGCCCAGCTCGCCGCGCAGCGGGCGCGCGCCGAACACGAGGCGCTCCGCGCAGGCTACGCGCAGGGTCCGCGCCTCTTCTGACCCGAAGGGTCCGCGCGCGCGACGCCCGGATCCGCGCCGCAAGCGGCGAAGGCCCGCGCGGGAATCGCATGGTTCTCGCGCGGGCCTTCGCCGTGCTCCCGCGGGGGCGGCGGTTTCAGCGGGAGCCGCCGGGAGGGCCGGCGACGAGCAGGACCGCATAGAGCGCGACGATCGCGAGCAGGATCAACGCCGCCAGGACCCAGGGGCGGTGGAGGAACCAGCGCATGAGTCGATCGAACCAGCGCGCGTCTCGAGGGTCGTCCGTCTGCACCAGGCGCCAGGAGCCCGCGAGGCGGCCCGACCGATGCAGCCAGATCTCAGCGGGGATCGTCGCGTAGGGGATCACCGCACTCGCGATCGCGAGGATCGCGACGCCGGGGTTCCAGCGCTGGTGGATCGCGACGAGGATCGCCATCGCGCCGTAGGAGAGGAACACGAAGCCGTGGATGCCTCCGGCGATGGTCACCACCAGCGGATCGATGCCCGATGCTCGCGCGATCAGTGCTCCGATCAGCAGGGTCCAGGTGATCGCCTCGGCGATCGCGAGCGAGCGGAACAGGCGGGCTGGTGCGGTGAACAACGGGGCTCCTCGGGTCTGGGCGTTGCCTCAACGGTATCCGTCCGCGAGGGGCGATCCTGCCGATCGGCTGAGAGCTCCGACACGCTATTGATTGACACTTGACAACCATTTCCCCCGGTGTCACTATTGATCGCTCGCAAGCAATTGCACGCCAGTGTCGGCGCCCGGCGCCGCAGCAGCGGTGCTGGGCGCCGACCGTTTCCGCACCCCCATCAGAAGGACTGGCAATGTCAGAAACCTCAGCGCAGGCGCAGGTCGCCCCGGCTGACGCGGCCGCAGGGCCGAAGCCGATCATGACCCATCGGCAGATCCTGTTCGTCATCTACGGCCTCATGGCCGGCATGTTCCTGTCGTCGCTCGACCAGACCATCGTCGGCACGGCGATCCGCACCATCGGCGATGACCTGCACGGACTGGATCAGCAGGCCTGGGTCACGACCGCCTACTTGATCACCTCGACGATCTCGGTGCCGATCTACGGCAAGCTCTCCGACATCTTCGGGCGACGACCGCTCTTCATCTTCGGCATCTCGGTGTTCATCATCGGCTCCGTGCTGTCGACGTTCTCGACGTCGATGCTCATGCTCGCCGGCTTCCGTGCCTTCCAGGGGATCGGCGCGGGCGCGCTCATGTCGCTCCCGCTCGCGATCATGGCCGATATCCTCGCCCCTCGCGAGCGGGCGAAGTACCAGGGCTACTTCTTCGCCGTGTTCGGCGTCTCGTCGCTCATCGGGCCGCTCGTGGGCGGCCTGTTCGCCGGCGCCGACCAGATCCTGTGGATCGCAGGCTGGCGCTGGGTGTTCCTCATCAACCTGCCGATCGGCATCATCGCGCTCGCGATGGTCATCGCGTTCCTGCATCTGCCGAAGGTCGCGAAGCACGACAAGCCCCGGATCGACTGGTGGGGCGCGACCGCGGTCATCGTCGCGCTCGTTCCGCTCCTGCTCGTCGCCGAGCAGGGACGCGAGTGGGGTTGGGCATCCGCGGGTGCGATCACCTGCTACGTGATCGGCGGCCTCGGGGCCCTCGCCTTCGTGCTCATCGAGATCGCGATGAAGAACGACGCGATCATCCCGATGCGGCTCTTCCGGTCGAGCCCGTTCTCGATGGCGACCGTCATCGGCGTGCTCGTCGGCTTCGGCATGTTCGGCGCCATGATGACGATCCCGCTCTACATGCAGATCGTGATCGGCCTGAACCCGACCGAGTCCGGTCTCGCCATGCTCCCGATGGTCCTGGGCCTCATGATCTCGTCGATGGCGGCGGGCCAGATCACGGCGCGCACCGGGAAGTACGGCTTCTTCCCGCGCACCGGCACGATCGTCACCGCGGCGGGCTTCCTGGTGCTCGCGTTCGTCACCGACACGACTCCGGTCTGGTACCTCATGACGGGCATGTTCGTGGTCGGCCTCGGCCTCGGCCAGCTCATGCAGTCGCTGACCATGGCGAGCCAGAACGCGGTGGAGGCGCCCGACATGGGCGTCGCGACGAGCGCCGCGACCTTCTTCCGTCAGATCGGCGGCACGCTCGGCACCGCGATCATGCTGTCGGTGCTGTTCACGCTGCTGCCGACCAACATCCAGCACGCGACCGCCGATCGGCACACGCTCGACGCGGGGCTGAACGCCGCGCTGAACCCGGCGGTCGCGACCGCGCCCGAGAACCGGGCGATCATGAAGCAGATGTGGGCCCCGATCGTCGAGCCGATCACCAAGAACGTGCAGGCGCAGCTCGACGCGGGCGCGACGAAGGCGAAGGCCGCCGCGGGCGAGGCCGCGACGAAGGCGGTCACCGAGAAGGTGCAGCAGGGCGTTGCCGCCGGAGCGATCCCCGCGGAGGCCGCGCAGACGGTCATCGACCAGCAGGTCGCGGCGGCCGCCCCGGCCGCCGAGGAGCAGGCGCTGCAGGCGGTCGCCGACCAGGCTCACGCCAGCGTGGTCGACGGCAAGGTGACCGTCGACTGGAGCAACGCCTCGCAGCGCGACTACTGGAGCGGGCAGCTCTCGAAGACCCTCTCGAAGGAGATCGACAAGAAGGCCTCGAGCGGGTCGAATGGGTCCAGCGCCTCGACGAGCGACACCTCGTTCCTCAACGGTGCCGACCCGCGACTGAGCAAGCCCTTCATGGTGGGCTTCACCGAGGCCATCGTCGTGATCTACTGGATCGGCTTCGGCGTGCTGTTGCTGGCCTTCGTGCTCAGCTGGTTCTTCAAGGCCCCGCCGCTGCGGCGCACCTCCGCGCTGCAGGAGCAGGCCGATGCGGCCGGGCTCACCGCGACCGGGACCATCAGGGTCCAGGGCGCCTGAGCGCGGCTCCGGCCCGCACCGAGGGGCGGTGGATCGTCGGATCCACCGCCCCTCGGTGCGTCCGGGGCGGGAAGCGGTGCGCACTCTTCTTCGATATTGGTCGCAGATTTGCCACTTGACAACTGAATCAGTCGCGATATGATCGAATGGCTGGCGTAACCGTGTGCAACGAGGCGGGCCCAAAGTGGCTTCTCAACGGGCTGGCAATCATTTGGAGTGATACCCGTGACCGCGACCGGCCACATCTCCGACGCTCCGGTGTCGATCCGTCCCGCCCGCCAGCTGCGCTTCTTCCAGCGGCGCCCGCGTCTGCGCCGCTTCGTCTACGTCGCCGGCTACGAAGGCCTCAGCGTGCTCTGCACGGTGCTCGTGCTGAGCAGCCTGCTCGGCCACGGCGGCGGGCAGTCCACGTTCACCGCGGTCCTGCTGTCGACCACCGCGACCGTCTGGAACTACATCTGGAACACGATCTTCGAGAATCTCGAACGACGCGTCGGTGCCGAAGGGCGCGGACCGGTCGCGCGAACGATCCACGCGATCGGCTACGAGGGCGGCGCGCTGCTCTTCACCGTGCCGATCGTGACGATCGTGCTGGGCGTCACCCTGGTCGAAGCCGCGGTGATCGAGGGGAGCATGCTGGTCTTCTTCCTCGCGTTCACCGTCGTGTACGCCTGGGCGTTCGACCGTGTCTTCGGCCTGCCCGCCTCGGCGCTCGGCGGCGAGGCGGCGTGAACTACGATGGGTCCGCGTGACGCCGACCCCTCTCGAGTTGCCCGCGCCCTGGACGCGCCGTGAAGCGGATTTCGTGCTGCGGGTCGGCGCGGTGGACCTCGGGGAGCTCCTCGCACCGCGCCGTCTCGCGATCTGGGGCGGCCTGCTGCTCGCGGTGGCACTGCTCGCGCTCGTGATCGGCTTCTTCGTCGGGGACTGGGCGGTGGCGTTCGGAACCGCCGTGTTCATCGGGGCGTCGATCGGCATCGTGACCTTCCTGGCGACGCTGCGGGCCCAGCGGCGCGTCCTCGAGCTCGCCTTCGGTCCCGATGCCGTGCGCGTCGGGGCCGAGGGCGACGGCACGTCCGGCGGTGCGAGCGGCGGCGCGACCGTGATCCCGTACCGGGAACTGCACCGGCTGCTCATCGTCCATGACGGCGCGCCGACGCGGATCCGCATCGCGACCGCCGCGGGGATCCGCCGCTGGACGATCGGCCAGCTCTATCGGCACGACAGCGTCGAAGCGTTCATCGACGAGCTGCCTAGGCCGCTCGTCGAACGACTGCGGAACGCGGGGCTCGTCGGCGGAACCGCGGTGCGGCGCGGGGTCCGCGTCACGGACTGGCGTCCGCGGCGAGGGTGACGCGCGGCCTCGGCCGGGCGAATGTCGGTGGTCCCGCATACCCTGCGCTCATGGGACGAATCATCTTCGACACGGCGACCGCACTCAACGGCTGGATCGCAGACCGCGACAACTCGCTCGACTGGCTCTTCGCGGTCGAGGACGGCGAAGCTCCCGCCGACGGGCTCTGGCCCGCCGGTGCGCAGGTGCTCGTCGAGGGCTCGACCACCTACGAGTGGGTGCTCGAGCACGAACGGCTGCTCGAGCAGCCCGAACGCTGGGCGGAGCTCTACGGCGACAAGGTCACCTTCGTGTTCACCTCGCGCGAGCTCCCGGTGCCCGCGGGCGCCGATGTGCGCTTCCTCTCGGGCGACGTCTCCGCGGCGCTGCCCCAGATCCGCGCGGTCGCGGGCGACAGCGACATCTGGGTGGTGGGCGGCGGCGAGCTCGCCGGCCAGTTCCTCGACGCTGGCGCACTCGACGAGATCGCGCTCTCGGTCGCGCCGGTCGCACTCGACGGCGGCGCCCCGCTGCTGCCACGGCGCTTCGACGCCGACCGGCTGCGCCTGCGTTCGGCGCACGCGGTCGGCCAGTTCGCCCGGCTCGTCTACGACGTGCGGCCGGTCACCGGCTGACCGCGTCGGGCGGGTTCGCCGTGAGCGTGCGCACGGCGGTTCCCAGCGCCGCGCGGCGAGCGTAGGGTGAGGGCATGGCACGCATCGTGATTTTCGGAGGACACGGCAAGATCGCGCTGCTCGCGGCGCCCCTGCTGATCGCGCGCGGCGATACGGTCACCGCGGTGATCCGCAATCCGCAGCACGCGACGGAGGTCGCGGCGACGGGGGCGATCCCGCACGTGGCCGACGTGGAACAGCTCGATGCCCACGGCATCGCCGAGATCCTCGTGGGTCACGACGCCGTCGTGTGGTCGGCGGGTGCGGGCGGGGGCGATCCCCGACGCACGCTCGCGGTCGACCGCGACGCGGCGATCCGCTCGATGGAGGCGGCGCAACTCGCAGGCGTTCCCCGTTACGTCATGGTGTCGTACTTCCGGTCCTCATCCGAGCACGGGGTCCCTGCCGAGAACTCCTTCTTCCACTACGCGGAGGCCAAGGCCGCGGCCGACGAGCACCTGCGCGCGTCGGCTCTCGACTGGACGGTCCTCGGCCCCAGCGCGCTCACGCTCGGCGAGGCGACCGGGCGCATCGACGCCCGCGCCACCGAGTCCGGCGACGTCTCCCGCGCCGATGTCGCCGCCGTGATCGCGGCGACCCTCGCCGATCCGTCCACGGTGCGCAAGACGATCCGCTTCAACTCCGGGCAGACGCCGATCGCGGAAGCGCTCGGCGCGGCCGAATAGCGGGGGCGTTCCGGCCTGCGGGCGCGACACCCGGCGATCACCGGGCGTCGCGCGCTCTACTCGGCGGGCCAGTCCACCGCGTCGTCGTACTCCGGATGCTTGCGCAGCCAGGCGGCGACGTAGGGGCACAGGGGCACGATCCGCTTGCCCGAGCCACGCACCTCGGCGAGCGCCTCCGAGACGAGGCGCGAGGCGAGCCCCTGTCCCGCGAACTGCGGGAACGTCTCGGTGTGCACGAAGAGCAGCCGCTGCCCGGCGTCCCGGGGCAGGTACTCGGTGAAGCCGGCGAGCTCTCCGCCGACGGTGACCGCGTAGCGGCGCTGCTCGGGCTGGTGCACGACGCGGACCTCGGCGGACGCTCCGGTGTCCGCGCGCTGCGGTTCGGGCACGGTACTCGGATCCTGGACCATTGCGGCTCCCTTCGAGACGATACTGCCGGCGGGCGCACCCGGCTGAGCCCGTGGAACCAAGCGGGTGAGCGGCAGCACCGGAGCGGGGAGCGGCGGCTCCGGCTCTCCGTCGGGCAGCCCGAACGGGTCGTCCGGCGCAGCGCCCTCGATCGTGCGCTGCCAGTCGGCGCGCGCCCGCTCCACCTCCTCGTGGGTGCGCCCCACGAAGTTCCACCACATGACGATCCGCTCGGCGAACGGCTCGCCACCGATCAGCAGGACTCGGGCGCCGGATGCCCCGGCACGCAACCGCAGCACGGCCTCGCCCGCGGGCGAGAAGCCGAGCTCGTGCGCCTCGACCGGCTGCCCCGGGTCCGCGGCGGCATCGGAGCCCTCCGCGGCCCCGTCCGCGATGCCGCGCGAGAGCCGGACGTCGCCCTGATCCACGAGCACCCCGTGCTCGTGTGCGGGATCCACCGCCAGGTCGATCGCGGAGCCGGGGTCGAGGGTGATCTCCGCACCGATCAACGGCGTGTGGGTCGGCACGGGTGACGTCTCGCCGAGCAGGGTGCCCAGGAACACGCTCGCCCGCCAGCCCTCGCCCGTGCGCACGGGCGGGACGTAGTGGTCGAATCGTCGTTCGACGTGCCGGGCGGCCTCGGGGAGCGCGATCCAGAGCTGCGCCCCGTGCAGGATCGAGGTGTCCGGGGTCGAGCGTTCGGAGTGGCTGATGCCGCTGCCCGCGGTCATGAGGTTCAGCTCGCCGGGACGCACCATCGCGTGCGCGCCCGAGCTGTCGCGGTGCTCGATCTCGCCCGTGAACAGCCAGCTCGCGGTCTGCAGCCCGGTGTGCGGGTGCGCCGGCACGTTCATGCCGCCGGTCGTGTCGACGGCGTCGGGACCGTAGTGGTCGAGGAAGCACCAGGCACCGATCAGCGAGCGCTGTCGCTGCGGCAGGGTGCGACGCACGGTCATCGCGCGCACACCGCCGAGCGGGACCGCGCGCGGCTCCAGCACCTCGATGCCCGCGGGCGCGGCACCTGCCGCGCAGATCCGTTCCTGCGGTTCGGGATCCTGATCGCTCATGCGGTGCTCCGTTCTGCTCGTGCGCGCTGCCGCGCCCTGGTCCGTTGCGGTCGAATCGGTCTGCCGGGTGCCGGTCCGCGGCGTTCGGTCACGCGCGGGCCGCGATGTCGCGACCCGCCGCCCTTCCCGAGAACAGGCAGCCGCCCAGGAATGTTCCCTCGAGCGCGTTGAAGCCGTGCAGGCCGCCCCCGCCGAAGCCGGCGGCCTCCCCGACGGCATACAGGCCGGGCACGACGGAGCCGTCCGCGCCGACCGCGCGCGAACCGAGGTCGGTCTGGATCCCGCCGAGCGACTTGCGGGTGAGCACGTGCAGCTTCACGCCGACGAGCGGCCCGGCCGCGGGGTCGAGGATCCGGTGCGGCGCCGTCGTGCGGGTCAGGCGGTCGCCGAGGTAGCTGCGCGAGTTCCGGATGCTCATCACCTGGGCGTCCTTCGAGAACCGGTTCTCGATCTCGGCGTCGCGTTCCCGCACGACGCGCGCGACGGCATCGGGATCGAGCAGCGGCTCGTCGGTCAGCCCGTTCATCAGCCCGACCAGCTCGGGCAGGGTCTCGGCGACGACGAAGTCGGGACCGCGGTCGAGGAACGCCTGCACGGGCCCCGGCGCGCCGCGGCCGACGCGGGTCTTGAGCAGCAGCTTGCGGTCGCGATTGGTCACGTCCGGGTTCTGCTCGGAGCCGGAGAGCGCGAACTCCTTCGCGGCCATGCGGCTCGTCACGACGAACCACGAATGATCGTGCGCGGAGATCGCGGGGTCGGTGCGGAGCATCCGCAGGGTGCCGAGCGTGTCGTGGCCGGGGAGCGCCGGAGGAGGTAGCCGTCGCCCGATCGCGTCGAGCCAGAGGGGCGACGGGCCGGGCAGGATCCGGATCGCGTGCCCGGGCCAGACCGGGGCCCAGTTGCGCACGCCCTCCGTGTAGTGCCACATGCGATCCCGGTTCACGAGTCGCGCGCCGGCGTCTTCGGCGGTCCCGAGCATGCGCCCGTCGACGTACGCGGGCACGCCGGTCACCATCTCGCGCGGCGGGGTGCCGAGTCGTTCGGGCCAGTACCGGCGCACGAGGTCGTGATCGCCGCCGATGCCGCCGCTCGCCACGACGACGGCCCCGGCGCGCAGCTCGAAGTCGCCGATGCGGTCGCGATTGGAGGCGGTGCCCCGGGCTCCCGCGTGCGGGGCGAGGATCGTGCCGGCGACGCCCACGACCGTGCCGTCCTCGACGATGAGCCGGCCGACCCGGTGGCGGTGGCGGATCTCGGTCGTCCCCTGCTCCACGGCTTCGAGCGCGGACGCAACGAAGGGATTCACGACGCCGGTGCCGGTGCCCCAGGAGACGTGGAACCGGGGCACCGAATTGCCGTGCCCGCCCGCGCGGAGGTCGCCGCGTTCGGCCCAGCCGACCATGGGGGTGAGGTCGATCCCGGCTTCTCGGATCCAGTCGCGCTTCTCGCTCGCGGCGAACTCGACGTAGGCCCGTCCCCATTTCGCCGCCCAGCCGTCCTCGGGCGCGGAGCCGTCGCCGCTCGGTTGGAGGCGGTCCCACTGCGCGCTGCCCTGCCAGTCCTGCCAAGCGAGGTCG
The DNA here is from genome assembly GCF_047946755.1 of Leucobacter sp. HNU. Taxonomy (GTDB): domain Bacteria; phylum Actinomycetota; class Actinomycetes; order Actinomycetales; family Microbacteriaceae; genus Leucobacter. The sequence continues at coordinate 641,335 of NZ_CP178837.1, forward strand.
AAGGAGTCGCGCACGCCGAGGCGGCGCTGCTCGGGTGAGTCGACGAGGAAGAGGCCTCCGAACGACCACCACGCCTGCCCGCCGAGATCCTGCGCACCCTCCTGGTCGACGATGAGGGTGCGCAGTCCCGCCCGCGCGGTCTCCCGCGCCGCGACCAGGCCGGAGAGCCCGGCCCCGATGATGATGACGTCAGCGTCCATGGCCCGAGTCTAGGAGCAAAGCGCGGGCGGTGGGCGATCGAGGACCGCCCACCGCCCGCGGTACGGAACGGTCCGGCTACTCGACGAGCTTGCCCTGGACCGAGTCGTCCGCCGCGGCGTAGGCGAGCTCGCGGAAGGAGTCGGGTGCTTCGGGGAGCGGTTCGAAGACCGGGCCGGTCTCGGGCGTCCAGACGAAGTTGCCGCGCAGCGCCTCGCTCTGCTCCGGGAAGTCGGACCGGTTGTGGCAGCCGCGGGTCTCCCGTCGTTCGACCGCGCACTCGAGCGTGGCGCGGGCGGCGAGCAGGGAGCCGGCCAGGTCGAAGGCGTGGGCGAGGTCGTCGAAGCCCGCGATATCGGGATGCGCCGTGACGCGGGATGCACGGTCCTCGAGCTCGGCGAGCTTGGCGAGGCCGGCGTTCAGGCCCGCCTCGCTCCGGACGACGCCCGCGTGCTCGGTCATGAGGTCGCGCACCGCACGCTGCAGCAGTCGCGGACTCTCCGCACCCGCGTCGGCGGGCTGCACGGTGCGGCCCGCGGCATCCTGCCCGAGCAGTCGACGCATCTCGTTCCGGGCCTCGGCGACCGCGGCGGGGTCGCGGTGCACGTCCGTGATGCCCGAGACGTACTCCGCGGCATCGGCTCCGGTGATGCGCCCGTAGACGAGCAGTTCGATGAGGGAGTTGCCGCCGAGACGGTTCGCGCCGTGCAGTCCGCTCGATGCCTCGCCGATCGCGTAGAGCCCGCCGACGCCGGTGCCGTGATCTTCGGGGCGCACCCAGACGCCGCCCATCGAGTAGTGCGCGGTCGGTGCGATCTCGATCGGCTGCTCGGTGATGTCGAGCATCTGGAGGTCGATGAGGTTGCGGTAGACGCGGGGCAGCTTGGAGAGGATCTGCTCGCGGGGGAGATGGGAGACGTCGAGGTACACGCCGCCCTTCTCGGTGCCGCGACCCTCGGTGATCTCGGTGTAGCTCGCGAGCGCGACGCGGTCGCGCGTCGAGAGCTCCATGCGTTCGGGGTCGTAGCGTTCCATGTACCGCTCGCCGAGGGCGTTGCGCAGGATCCCGCCTTCGCCGCGCGCGGCCTCGGAGACCAGCAGACCGGCTGCTTCTGCGGGTTCCAGGATCCCGGACGGGTGGAACTGCACGAGTTCCGCGTCGCGGATCCTGCCGCCGGCGAGGGCCGCCAGGCGGAACGAGTCGCCCGTGTTCTCATCGCGACGGGACGAGGTATTGCGCCAGATGCGGGTGTGGCCGCCGGCGGCGAGGATCACGGCGTCGGCGTGGATCACCACGGGCGAGCCGTCGACGATGTCGAAGCCGTAGGCGCCGAATACGCGGCCGCCGCTCACGAGGAGCCGGGTGATGTAGACGGTGTCGATGATCGGCACGTTCAGTTCGCGGGCGCGGCGCATGAGGGTGCGCTGGATCTCGAGGCCCGTGTAGTCGCCCGCGTACGCGGTGCGCCGGTACTTGTGCGCGCCGAAGAATCGCTGGCTGATCCGGCCGTCGGCCTCGCGGGCGAAGGGCATGCCCCAGCGTTCGAGATCTTCGATTCCCCGGGCGGCATTGCGGGTGACGACCTCGACGATGGCCGGGTCGGCGAGGAAGTACGACTCGCGGAGGGTGTCGGCGGCGTGCTGCTCCCAGCTGTCCTCGGGATCCATGGTGCCGAGCGCCGCATTGATGCCGCCCGCGGCGAGCGTGGTGTGTGCGTCGTGCGCGCGGCGCTTGCCGACGGCGAGCACCTGCACGCCGCGCTCGGCGAGTTCGATCGAAGCGCGGAGGCCGGCGCCGCCGGTGCCGATGACGAGGACGGAGGTGGCGAGGATGCGCTCGGCGCGGGCGCCGGCGGCGGATGTCGTGTTCATGGCACTCACGCTAGGTTCGTCTGCGTCATTACTCCAATGAATAGATTTCATCATGATGATGCACGTAGGCTATCGACATGAATCTGGAGCAGTTGCGCGGCTTCTCGGAGGTCGCGCTGACCGGGCACTTCACGCGCGCGGCGGAGCGCCTGCATCTGGCGCAGCCTTCGCTGAGCCGTCAGATCGCGACCCTCGAGGCCGATCTCGGCGTGGAGCTGTTCCACCGGGCCCGGGGGAACGTGACGTTGACGGCCGCGGGGGAGCGGCTCCTGCCGATCGCGAAGCGGATGCTCGCCGATGCGGAGGCGGCGCGCGGCGAGATGGCCGAGCTCGCCGGACTGCGTCGTGGCCGGATCCGCTTGGGGGCGACCCCCACGCTCTGCACGAGTCTGGTGGTGGAGGTGCTGGTCGAGTTCCGGGAGCGATATCCCGGGGTGGACGTCGAGATCCTGGAGCGTGGTTCCCGCAGCCTGATCGAGGCGCTCCTCGAAGGAACGCTCGATCTCGCCTTGATCGTGACGAGCGTCGGGTCGGGTGCGGCGCGAGCCGTGCTGGAGCGGGAGGCGGTGCTGAGCGAACGGCTGGTGCTCGTGTCCTCCGCAGCGTCGCCGTCGCCCGTGCGGGGGACGACGGCGACGCTCGAGGAGGTGGCTGCGCTGCCGCAGGTCGGGTTCCCCGAGAACTACGACCTGCACGCGTCGATGACGGCCGCGTTCCGTGCGGCGGAGCTGGAACCGTCGACCGCCGTGTCGGGTGCCGAGATGGATGCTTCGCTGCGGTTCGTCGAGCGCGGGCTCGGTGTCGCCGTGGTGCCAGCGATGGTGGCGATCGAGCGTCCCGGACTGCGGGCGATCCCGCTGGCGGGCGCGGAGTTCTCGCGCACGATCAGTCTGGCGAGGCGCGCCGATATGGCGCCGACGCACGCGGCCGGGGCGATGCAGCGGATGATCGAGGAAGTGGCGGTCTCGATCACCGCGCCCGGCGCGCCGGCGGCGCCGTTCGTGGCCCTCGAAGCGCGCGGGCGGGGCTGAGCGGCGCCCGCGTGTCGCCGTGTTCGCGCGCGGAGAACAGCCCCTGATCCGTGTGATTTCGTACGGTTTCAGGCGTGCGAAGTTGGTTGCAGCTTCACGTTGAATCGGAGTCCGGCGAGTTTGCCGTTAGCCTGGATCGGTGAGTACATCGTCTTTCTCTGCCCTGCCGCTGGCCGTACAGCGAATCGTGACCACGGGACTCGAGGGTGAAATCGACCAGATCAGGGGTCGCATCCGTACCGAGGAGCAGGCCTCCGCACCGGACCGCGAGGCCATCGCCGCGTGGCAGAACGACATCAAACGTGTCGACGAGCTGCTGGGTTCCTTCCAGGTCAGCACCGGAGCGCACCGCCGCTGAGCGTTCCCCCGTTCGCGTGGAACGCCCGATCTTCGCCAGCGGAGATCGAAGCGGAAGCAGCCGGGCGAGCCGTCAGCCGGCGAGTCCGCGAGCGGCGGCATCCGCGAGCGCGCCGATCGCGCCGGACGCGAGTACGACCGCCCAGGGCGGCACGCGCCGTGCGGTGATTGCCGCCAGCGCGAGAAGCGAGAGCACGATCGCGGTGGGCCGAGGCGCCCCTTCGGGGAACCAGGACGCGGCGATCGCCCCCACGAGTGCGGCAGCCAGCAGGCCGACGACGGCCGCGTTGATGCCGTGGAGTGCGCGGTGCGCCACGGCGAACCCGCGAACACGAGTCCAGAAGGGCAGCACTCCGACGAGGAGCAAGGCTCCGGGGAGGAAGATCACGACCGTGGCGATCGCCGCGGACACCGCCCCACCGGGCGGGATCGCGCCCTCGGCACCGAGATAGCTTGCGAAGGTGAACAACGGTCCGGGCATCGCCTGGGCTGCGCCGTATCCGGCGAAGAAGCTGGACGGGGAGATCGCGCCGGTGTCCACGAACGCCGACTGGAGCGCGGGGAGCACCACGTGGCCACCGCCGAAGACGAGCGCGCCGGCGCGGTAGGTCGAGTCGACGCCCGTGAGGACGCCGCCTCCGCTGGAGGCGGCGAGGAGCGGGAGCCCGAGCAGCAGCCCGAAGAACAGCGCGAGCGCGGCGACGGCCGTATGCGTGCGCAGGCGAATCCGGAGCGGCGCATCGTCCGGAGCGGGCACGATCGGCGGACGGGGATCCTCGGAAGTCTCGGCACCGGCCCCGCTGATCGCGCTGCGGTTCGTGCCGCGGCTTCGATCGGTGCGGTACGCTCCCGCGACCCCGGCGAGCAGGATCGCGATCGCCGGGACGAAAGGGTGCGGGAACGCGATGGTGCAGAGCAGGGTGAGCGCTGCGAGGAGGAATCCGAATCCATCTGGTGCGAAGGTTCGTGCCATGCCGAACACCGCGTGGACGACGATCGCGACGGCCGCCGCTCCGAGTCCGACGAGCCAACCCGTGCCGAGCGCTGCCGAGATGGCAGGGGCACCCACTGCGAACGCCGCCATGAGCACGGCGGAGGGCAACGTGAATCCGAGCCAGGCCGCGACGAGGCCGCGCATGCCAGCGCGGTGCAGGCCGATGCCCATGCCGAGCTGGCTCGATGCCGGCCCGGGCAGGAACTGGCACAGCGCCAGCAGCTCGCCGAAGGCCTGCTGCCCGAGCCAGCGTCGACGCACCACGAAGGCCTCGTGAAAGAACCCGATGTGCGCGCTCGGCCCGCCGAACGAGGTGAGCCCCAGCACCAGGAAGACGCGGAAGACCTCGAACACGGCCCCATTCTGCCCTCGAAGCTCGGCGCGGGGGCGCGAAGACGCGCCGATTCATGCTGCGTTCACCGAGTCCGGCATGCGAGTGGTGCGGGGTAGTCGCGATCATGCAGCAGCGCGCAGCGGACTCGCGGGCACCGCCCAATCGGCGACGGGCATGTTCCCGAGAAAGCGCTCCGCGAGCCCCGTGAGCTCGTGTCCCGGGTCGATGCTCCGAGATTCCGCGATGCGCCGCTCTGCGATCGACGGCATGCCGCAGAGCCACCAGAACCAGGCGATGAGGGAGAGCGGACCGGGACGCCGATCGACAGGGAGCTGTGCCGCGGCATCGCTGAGGACCGGAAGCAGAGCTCGCAATCGGGTGCGCATGCGCGGCGTCGAGACGAGGTCTTGGAACAGGTTCCAGATGGAGACCGATTCGGCGGCGGACGGTGATCCGGCCGCGGCCCGGTCGACGCTGGTGCGCGCGAGTGCCGTCGCCCCGTAGGTCTCGACCACCGAATCGATGAGCACGCGATCGGAAACGGCGACCAGGGCGAACACGAACCAGCCCGGCGGCGTTGAGACGGCCTGCGTGAATCGTGCGCACCATTCGGGCGTCGGGGCGAAGCCCCGCGCCTCGGCGGTCTCGAGCAGATCGATGGTCTCCCGAGGCCAGGTCCCGGACGACGGCGACGGCCAGAGCGCTTCACCCGGCAGCTCGGCGCAGCGAGCGGCGACCGCCGCCACGAGAGCCGGGCGAGGAGCAGGGAGGCGCCCCGGGTCGGTGGGGATCTCGGCGAGGTCCAGGCCGAGAGCGCTCCGTGCTGATTCGATCTGAGCCAGCGGGCGCTTGCCTCGGGACGCGGAACGGTCGAGGTAGCCGATCCAACCGTCGGCCGCGATGCATGCGAGTTCGCGCGGGGTCCAGCCTGAGCGTCGGAGGCGGCGCTGGAGCTGGTCGGCGAACGAGCGGAACGGCGGCTCCCCGCGCGGGCCGAAGCGCTGATCCGTGACGATGACGACCGCTGGCTCGCGGTTGCTCGAGCCGGAGCGCTCGAGCAGTGCGAGCACCGCCTCGACGAGCGAGGTCGCGATGCCCGGCGCGGGCACGCTGGGGAGCGGAACCCGTGCCGTGACGCCCGCCCGGGAACGCGCGAAATCGACGACGAGGAGGCAGTTGCTCGGTGCCTCGCCGATCAGCCAGGGCAGGGCGGCGAGGAACTCGGCGGTGGTGCGGCAGCGGGCCATCTGTGGAGCAGCGGAGTGCGATTCGGTGTGCATGCCCTCGATACTGGGTGTGCACGCCGAGATCGACCGGCTCCTCCACAGACACGATCCGGGAGGACACGCGTGGTCAGGCGCAGATGCGTCTTGTGGACGACGATTGAGACGTCGGATCCGTGGCCGTCAGCCCCGACGCTGCGACTCCACCTGCCGCAGATCGGCCTCCAGCGCGACCCAGGCGAGCATCGCGCACTTCACCCGCATCACGAACTTCGAGACCCCCTGGAACGCCACCGCGTCGCCGAGCAGATCCTCGTCGGGCTCGATCTCGCCCCGTGACTGGATCATCTCCCGGAACGCGTCGATCCGCTGCTGCGCCGTTTCGAGCGTGAGTCCCTCGTCGCGAGCCATCTGCGAGAGCACCGAGGCCGAGGCGGTCGAGATGGAGCAGCCCTGTCCCTCCCAGGCGAGGGAGTCGATCTTGCCGGTCCCGGGGTCCACGGCGATCCGCAGCGTGATCTCATCGCCGCAGCTGGGGTTGAACTCGTGGTGCGAGGCGGTCAGATCGCCGTCGCCCCCCGCGAGCTCGCCGCGACCGATCGGTCGCTTCGAATGATCCAGGATCAGCTCCTGGTAGAGCCCGTCGAGTCCGCTCATCGGGAGACCTCCACTCCGAAGTACCGCTGGGCGCCGCGGAGCGCGTCGAGGAACCGGTCGATCTCGTCCTCGGTGGTGGTCACGTGGACGCTGGCACGGGTGCTCGACGCGATGCCGAGCGCGCGGTGCAGCGGCTGCGCGCAGTGGTGTCCCACGCGCACCAGGATGCCCTGCTCGTCGAGGTACTGGCCGACATCGTGCGCGTGCAGGCCCTCGACGGACACCGCCGCCAGCGCCACGCGATCCCGCGTGCCCTGCGGGCCGAGCAGCCGGACGCCCGGCATCTCGAGCACGCCGGCGACGAGGCGCTCCACGAGCTCGTGCTCGCGCGCGGCCGCGCGCTCCATGCCGATCGCGGCGGAGAAGTCGAGCGCGGCGCCGAGCCCGACGGCCTGCGACACCGGCTGAGTGCCCGCCTCGAAGCGATGCGGCGCTGGCAGGAAGTCGGCGCTCTCCATCGTCACCCGGGTGATCGTGGATCCGCCGGTGCGCGCCGGGGGCAGCGCGTTGAGCATCTCGGGGCGTCCGTACAGCACGCCGATGCCGTTGGGGCCGAGCGCCTTGTGCCCCGAGAACGCGGCGAAGTCGACGCCGAGCGCATCGAAGTCGACCGGAATGTGCGGCACCGACTGGCAGGCGTCGAGCACGGTCACCGCGCCGAGCTCGCGCGCGAGCGCCGTGAGCTCGGCGACGGGGGCGACGAGCCCGGTCACGTTCGAGACGTGCGCGAAGGCGAGAATCCGCGTGCGCGCGTTCAGCGCGGCCCGCGCATCGTCGATGGTCCAGGTGCCGTCCTCCCGCACGGGGATCCAACGCAGGATCGCGCCGGTCTTGGCCGCGAGCCGCTGCCAGGGGATGAGGTTCGCGTGGTGCTCCGCCTCGGTCACGAGGATCTCGTCGCCGGCGCTCAGTGCGAAGCGCTCGGACCCGGCGACACCGAGCCCGGCGTTCGCCTCGCCGATGCCGAGCGCGACGATATTGAGCGCGTCGGTGGCGTTCTCGGCCCAGACGATCTGCTCGGGGAGGCCGCGCCGACGAATCGGGCGACGGTCGCCCGTGCGCCCTCGAACGCCTCGGTCGCCGCGCCCACGGCTCCGCTCGTCCCGCGATGCACCGCCGCGTTCGAGCGCTCGAGGAAGCTCCGTTCCGCGTCCAGCACCGCTGCGGGACGTTGCGACGTCGCGGCGGAGTCGAGGTAGGCGACCGGCCGGCCGTCGACCCGGGGGAGGTCTGCGAAGTACGGGAAGGCCGCGCGGAGTTCGGCGACCCCGTCGGCGGTGAGAGGAGGCAGCATTCCTCTATTCTCCCACCCGCACCGCGGTGTTCCGCTCGGAGCGGAACACCGCCCTACACTTGAGCGGGTGACCGCTGCCGTGCTGTACGAGATCCTCCAACTCGCGGGGATCCTGGCCTTCGCCATCTCGGGCGCCCTCGTCGGTGTCCGCAGGGGTCTCGACGTCCTCGGCGTGATCGTGGTCGGCAGCTTCACCGGCGTCGGCGGCGGGATCCTGCGCGACATGCTGCTCGGCGTGCACCCGCCGGTGTCGTTCACGCACTGGCCGAACCTGGCAGTGGCGGTGCTCGGCTCGCTCGCGGTGTTCTTCGTGCACCCGGGGATCACCCGGATCCGCTACTTCGAGGTCGTGTTCGATGCCTTCGGGCTGGGGCTGTTCACGGCGAACGGGGCGGCGATCGCGTTCGTCTCTGGCCAGACTCCGCTCACCGCGATCCTCGTCGGAACGATCACCGCGATCGGCGGCGGCGTGATCCGCGACGTGCTGGTGAACACCGTACCCGGGGTGCTCACACGCGAGCTCTACGCGGTCTCGGCGATCCTGGGCGCCGGGATCGCGGTCGGGGTCGTCGCGCTGGGCGGCAGCGAGACGCTCGCGACCGTGATCGGCGGCGCGTGCGCGATCGTGCTGCGGCTCACCTCTCGGAAGCTGGGCTGGCATCTGCCGAAGCCCCGCATGCGCGAGACTCCCGTGAACGGGGCCTGAGCGGGGCCGGGATCGCGCCGGATCAGTGTCCCGAGCGCCGCTCCGATTCGGGCGTGAGGAACCAGTTCGCGATGCCGGAGGCGAGCGCCAGCGCGGCGGCGATCAGCGGCACCACGAGCGCAGCGGACGTTCCCGCCTGCTCCGCGGCGGTGCCCGTGATCGCCGAGGCCGCGGACTGGCCGACCACGATGCCCGATCCGAGCATCGTCATCACGGTCGCCGAACGCCCCGCGGGGCTGCGCAGGGCGCCGAGGCTGTACATGGTGACGAGGAGCGGCCCGATGCCGATGCCCATGAGCGCGAGGCTCGCGAGCAGCCGAGGGATGTCGTGCGCGGTCTGCAGCAGCAGCGTTCCCGCGAGGATCATGGCCGCGCACACTGGCCAGCGCAGGCGCAGCGTGAAGCTCGGGGGCAGCATGGCGATGGCGATGGCGAAGATCGCCGAGCCGACGCCCATCACGCCGTAGAGGATCCCGGCCTGCTCGACCGCGCCCCGGTCCTTCATGAACGAGGTGAGCCCGGTGAGCGTCGAGCCGAAGAGGACGCCGACCGTCGCGATGCCGACGACCACGACGAGGAGCCGCGGGCGCCAGAGCTCCGAGACGGGGGCGAGGGTCGCGGCCCGTTCCTCGGCGGACTTGGCGGGAGCGCTCGTGCGGTGCAGCGCGAACAGGGTGATGAAGACCGCGGTGAGCACCGCTGCGCCGATCACCGGAGCACCGGCGCCGAACCAGGTGGCGAGGAGTCCGACGACGACCGGGCCGAAGACGAAGATCGCCTCGTCGACCGCGGACTCGTAGGCCATCGTCGTGCTCATCACCCGGGGGCGGCGCTCGACGGGGAGCTCTCCGACCAGCGTGACGAGACGGGATCGAGACATGGGCGAGGCCTGCGGCGCCGAGGCGCCGACGAGGAAGGCGCCGACGAACATGACCCAGACGGGCAGTTCACTGTAGGCGAGCCAGGCGAAGAGCAGCAGCGCGACGCTGTTGACGGCGCCGGCCAGGAGCAGCGTGGGCCGCTGGCCGAAACGGTCGGCCGCCGCGCCGATGAGCGGGCCGACGCATGCGGTCCCGAGACCGACCATGGCCGAGTTGATGCCGCCGAGTTCGACCGAACCCCGTGCCGCCACCACGAGGGTCAGTACGCCGATCACCATCATGGCGAACGGGAGACGGGCCACCATGGCGAGCGGGAAGTACCCGAGCCCTGCGAGGGAGACGAGGGTCGGGGACTGAGGCGATTTGTGCATAGCCGACCGAGTATAGCAGCGCGGTCCCGTCGTCCATCGGTCGATGGGCGACGGGACCGCGCCGGGTTTCGCTCGGAACGGCTACTGGGCGGGCAGCGCGATGCCCTGCTGCACGAGGAATGCCCGGAACGCTGCGGCGTCGTTCGGGGCGCCGGTGAACGGCACGCCGTTGACGACGGCGAACGGCGTGCCGGCCACCTGGAGCTGCGGATCCACCGCGTTCGGCACGTGCGTGGACAGCGTGTACTGGTTCATCGCCTGGGCGAACGGCACGAAGTGCTGATCGGCGATGCAGGACTTGAGGGGTGCGCTCGCACCGCCGGTCGCGCGCTCGACCTGCGCGATCAGCTGCTCGTCGGTGAGGCCCGCCGTGTTCTCGGGCGGCTGCACCTCCGCGGTCAGGAGCGATCGGTACAGCGGCCAGGCGCCCTTGGGATCCTCCTCCACCGTGCATGCGAAGGCGCCCGCCGCGCGCGACGAGTACTGGGTGCCGGCCGAGACCTTGTCGAGGAAGGTCAGCGGGTGCACCTCGAGGGTCGCGGCGCCGCTCTGGACGACCTGCTGCAGCAGCTCGGCGTTCGTCTCCTCGAAGATGCGGCAGACGGGGCAGCGGAAGTCGACGTAGAGCAGCACGTCGGCGGTCTTGCCGTCGCGCGAGACCTTCGAAGGGACCGGGGGCTCCCCGGACCCGAGCGCGGGGGTGCCGACCGGGAGCAGATCCTTCCCGAACACGACGCCGCCGCTCTGCATACCCTTCGGCCCGGATGCGTCGGCGCTGGGTGAGGCGCCCCCGGACCCGTCGTTCCCCTCTGTGCCGCCCGACGACTCGGAACCGCCGGACCCCTGGATGATCGTTTGGCTGACGCCGACGACGAGGGAGGCGCCGAAGAGCGAGATGCCGAGCACCATGGCCAGTGCGCCCGTGATGATTCCGGACAGGGAGAAGCCCTTGGGCTGCTTGCGTACGAGCGCGACGATGCCGAGCACGAGACCCGCGAGACCGACGAGGATCGCGAGTCCCGAGACCGCGGCGGCCGGGAACCCGCCGACCGCGGTCAGCACGACGATCGCACCCAGACCGAGCAGCAGCCCGAGCGAGCCGAGCACGAGCGCAGCCGTCGACAGCCCGCTGCTGCTCTGGGCCGTCGCGGCGTAGGGGTGCGGTGGCGGAACGGGCGCACCGGACTGAACGGGCGCACCGGGCTGCTGCGGGGGAACGGGCGAGGGCTGCTCATCGGGGATCGGAGGCTGGGAATCGCTCATGGCGGCAATTCTGCCAGGCGGAGCTGCGCGCCTACGATTGACGCATGCTCATCATCGCGGGGACCCCCATCGGCAACCTCGGGGACGCGTCGCAGCGCCTCCGCGAGACGCTCGCATCGGCCTCCGCGATCGCGGCGGAGGACACCCGGCACACCGGACAGCTGCTGCGGCTGCTGGGCATCGAGACCCGCCCGGAGCTCATCGCCCTGCACGATCACAACGAGCGCGATCGGGCTGCTTCGCTCGTCGACCGCGCCGAGCACGAGGACATCGTGCTCGTCAGCGACGCGGGCATGCCGACCGTGTCGGATCCGGGCTTCCGCGTCGTGCAGCTCGCCGCCGAGCGCGGGGTCCTGGTCACCTCGGTGCCCGGTCCGAGCGCCGTGCTCACCGCGCTCGCGGTCTCGGGACTCCCGACCGACCGATTCGCGTTCGAAGGGTTCCTGCCGCGCAAATCGGGGGAGCGCGCTCGCGTGCTCTCCTCGCTCGCGCCCGAGCGGCGCACGCTCGTGTTCTTCGAATCCCCGAGCCGGATCGCGGACGCGCTCGGCGCCATGGCGGAGGCCTTCGGGCACGACCGCCCGGCGGCCGTCTGCCGCGAGCTGACCAAGCTCCACGAGGAGGTGCGGCGCGGCGGACTGGCAGAGCTCGCGACCTGGGCCGAGGACGGAGTGCGCGGCGAGATCGTCGTGGTCGTGGCCGGGGCGCCCGAGACCGCCGCCTCGCCGGCCGATGCGCTGGCCGAGGTGCAGCGCCGCGTCGCGTCGGGCGACCGGCTCAAGGACGCGTCGCGCGAGGTCGCCGCGGCGACCGGGCTGTCGGCGCGCGAGCTCTACGCCGCAGCGCTCGCCGCACGAGGCGCCTGAACCGTCCGGGCGTTCCCGGCTACGCCCCGCGACCGCCCGCCGCGTAGTCCTCGGCGCGGTCCTGACCGCTGAGCTCTTGGATCGCAGACATGATCCGCTCGGTGGCCTCCCTTCGAGCCCGCCCGCCGGGCAGGCCGACCAGGTCGTCGAAGGGGATCGGCGCGCCGAAGCGGAGCTCGACGCGCGGTACGCGCCCGGTCGAGGGATCCCGGGTCGAGCGATCGGTGCCGATGAGGCCCACGGGAACGACGACCGCGCCCGTCTCGAACGCCATCCAGGCCGCTCCGCCGCGCCCGCGGTAGAGCCGGCCGTCGCGCGAGCGGCTGCCCTCGGGGAACACCGCGAACACCCGGCCGGCCGCGAGCACGTCGCGTCCGGCGTCGAGCGCGGCCTGAGCCGCGGATCCTGCGGAGCGATGCACCGGTATGGCCCCGATCCCGCGGAAGAACCAGCCGCCGATGCGCGTGGAGAACAGCGACTCCTTCGCGAGGAACTGCACCTGGCGCGGTGCGAACGAGGGGATCAGGATCGTGTCGAGGCCGCTGAGGTGGTTGCTCGCCAGCAGCACCGGACCCTCGGCGGGGACGTGCTCGCGGCCGAAGACCCGGGGGCGGAAGCGCAGGCGCAGGAGCGGGCGGAGCACCGCGCGGCCGATGAAGAAGACGGGCCCTGGGCGCGCGGAGTCTGCTGCGGGATCGGACACGCCACGAGCCTAGCCGCAGCTGCGCCCCCGGGCCGGGTGACCGTTCGGCCAGTCCTGGCGGCCGTCGCCCGGACCCTGGAACGGCGCTCAGGTGGGGCCGGGGAAACTCCGGCATGATGGAGGAAACCCGTGCCTCGACCGTAAGGATCCGTGTTCGTGAAGCGTCTGAGCCTCCTCATCCCCGCAGCGATCGTGCTGCCCCTGGCCCTCGCGGGCTGCTCCGCCCAGGCGGCGCCCGGCATGCCCAAGGACTGCACCCCCGCGGGCGACGCGAGCAAGTCGGTGCAGGTCGATGGCGATTTCGGCAAGACGCTGAAGCTCACCTCCAAGACCCCCATCACGGCCAAGGAGCTCGAGCGCTCCGTGCTGATCGAGGGCAAGGGCGACGCCACCGCGAAGGACGGCGGCGTCTCCGCAGCGGTCACCCTGTTCAACGGTCGAACCGGCAAGGTCGTCCAGGCGATCCCCGAGACGCCGCTCATGAACGATGCGCAGCAGCTGCCGAACTGGGCCTACCAGGCCGTGCGCTGCTCGGTGAAGGGGCAGCGCGTCGCGATGGCGATGCCCGCGACCGATCTTGCGAACGGGCAGCCGGCCTCCTCGCTCGGGATCCCGGATCTCAAGGACGGCGACTCGATCATCGCGGTCATCGACGTCACCAAGCAGCAGCCGGGCACCCTCTCGGAGAGCAAGCTGCTGAAGAAGGCCGAGGGCACCGCGAAGCAGGCGCCCGAGGGCTTCCCGACCGTCAAGCTGGCCGAGAACGGCGAGCCGACGATCACGATCCCGAGCGGCGTCAAGGCCCCGACGACCCTGAAGACCGCGACCGTCATCGAGGGCAAGGGCGAGACCGTCAAGCCCGGCGACCGCGTCTACGTGAACTACCGCGGCGTCATCTGGAGCACGGGCAAGGAGTTCGACTCGAGCTGGAGCCGCGGCAAGCCCGCCGACTTCCTCACCACCGGCGTGATCGGCGGGTTCCAGAAGGCGCTCGAGGGCCAGAAGGTCGGTTCGCAGATCATCTCGATCGTCCCGGCCGCGAAGGACCAGGGCGGGTACGGCCCCGAAGCGCTGCAGCAGCAGGGCCACAAGGCGGACGACGTGATGGTCTTCGTGCTCGACATCCTCGGAACCGTCCACGAGGGGTAGTCCCGTGCGCCGCATCGTCATCCTCGGCTCGACCGGCTCGATCGGCGAGCAGGCGCTCGACGTGGTCCGCCGCAATCCCTCCCGGTTCCAGGTCGTCGGCCTGGTCGCCGGGTCGCAGGCGGACCGCGTACGGGCGCAGGCCGAGGAGTTCAACGTCGAGCACACCGGGCTCGGCGCAGACGAAGCGGTGCAGCTGATCCGCGAGGTGCCGGCGGACGTGGTGCTCAACGGCATCACCGGATCGGTCGGGCTCGGCCCGACCGTCGCCGCGCTCGAGGCCGGGCGCACGCTCGCCCTCGCCAACAAGGAGTCCCTGATCGTCGGCGGCGATCTGGTGACTGGGCTCGCGGCTCCCGGCCAGATCGTCCCGGTCGATTCCGAGCACTCGGCGATCGCGCAGGCGCTCCGCTCCGGCTCCGAGCACGAGGTGCGGCGGCTCGTGCTCACCGCGTCCGGCGGGCCGTTCCGCGGGCGGAGCCGCGAGTCGTTGCGCGACGTGACGCCGGCGGAGGCGCTGAACCACCCCACCTGGAACATGGGCCGGGTCGTCACGACCAACTCCGCGACCCTGGTCAACAAGGGACTCGAGGTGATCGAGGCGCACCTGCTGTTCGGCGTCTCCTACGGGGACATCGAGGTCGTGGTGCACCCGCAATCGGTCGTGCACTCGATGGTCGAGTTCATCGACGGATCGACCATCGCGCAGGCCTCGCCGCCCGACATGCGGCTGCCGATCGCCCTCGGGCTCACCTGGCCGGCGCGCCTGGCCAACGTCGGGGCGCCGATCGACTGGACCCGCGCGACGAGCTGGGACTTCGAGCCGCTCGACGCCGAGGCGTTCCCGGCCGTCGACCTCGCCAAGGAGGTCGGGCGAGCCCGTCGCAGCTACCCGGCCGTCTACAACGCCGCCAACGAGGAGGCCGTGGACGCGTTCCACGACGGGCGCATCGGCTTCCTCGACATCGTCGACACCGTGCGCGACGTTCTGGAGGCCCACGAAGCACCCGCGCAGCTCACGCTCGAGGCCCTGCCCGAGGTCGAGCGCTGGGCGCGCGAACGGGCGCAGACCGTCATCGCCGCGCGCTCGGGGCGGGGCTGATCCTGCGACTCCTCCGTCGCGCAGGATGACGGCTACCGGTTCGCTGCGCGAGGCTTCTTCGGCTTCGGGGCGGGGAGCGCGTCCGCGGTCACCCGGGTGAGTTCCTCAAGCCAGTCGCGGTCCTCCCAGCGGTCGCCGCTGATCAGGTAGTACATCTTCGAACCGGGGTAGGCCTCCGCCTCCGTGACCGGACCGAAGCCCTCGAGCCACGTCCGTCCCTCGGGCGTCGGCTTGATGAGCAGCTCGTCGTCGCAGATGAAGGCGATCACCTTCTCGTCGCGATAGAGCGCGTACTCGCCGAACATGGCCTTCGTGCGGAAGATCGGCGCGTGGCCGAGCTGGTCCATGAGGAACTCGATGGTCTCGACCCTGGTGCTCATGCTCGGAGTGTAGCCCCTGTACTTCTCGGCCGCCGCGGATCCCGGCCACAGCCCGGCCACAGCGCGCGGGCGGTACGCTGAACCGGTGTTCGATGTGCTGCTCTACGTGCTCGGGATCCTGATCATCCTCATCGGGCTCGCCGTGTCCATCGGACTGCACGAGATCGGCCACCTGGTGCCCGCGAAGCTGTTCGGGGTCAAGGTCACGCAGTACATGATCGGCTTCGGCCGCACGCTCTGGTCGCGCCGCAGGGGCGAGACCGAGTACGGCGTGAAGATGATCCCGCTCGGCGGATACATCTCGATGATCGGCATGTTCCCGCCCGCCAAACCGGGTGAGGCCCCGCGGGAGTCGACCACCGGGTTCCTGAACTCCGTGGTGCAGGAGGGTGCGCCGCGTCGCGGCGTCGCCGGGATGGTGGACGAGGCGAGGCTCGCGAGCGCCGAGACCATCGAAGCCGGCGAGGACTCGCGGACCTTCTACCGGCTCCCGTCCTGGAAGCGCATCATCATCATGCTCGGCGGGCCGTTCATGAACCTCGTGCTCGCGTTCGTCTTCTTCGCGATCGTGCTGTGCGGATTCGGCGTCCCGCAGAACAGCACGACCCTCGGCTCGGTGAACGAGTGCCTGATGTCGGCGGCGCAGAGCGGGAGGCCTCCTGCACCGCGAACGACCCCGAGGCCCCCGCGGCCGCGGCCGGCCTGCGCCCCGGCGACGAGATCCTGTCGATCGACGGCACTGCGGTCCGCGATTGGAACGCGTTCCGGGACACGGTCAGCGCGTCGCCCGGCCGGACCCTCTCGATCGAGATCCGGCGCGACGGGGAGACCAAGCAGCTCTCGCTCACTCCCGTCACGAACACGCGAGTCGCGACCGACGCGAACGGTCAGGCGATCAAGAACTCGGACGGTTCGGTGAAGACCGAGCAGGTCGGCATGGTCGGCGCGACCCCGGCCTCGGAGCTGGTGCAGCAGCCGATCACCGCGGTGCCCGGCTTCGTCGGCGACAACGTCGCGCGCGTCGTCGGGGTCGTCGTCGGGCTTCCCCAGCGCATGGTCGACGTGTGGAACGCGGCGTTCGGGCCGGAGCAGCGCGATCCGAACGGCCCGATGAGCGTCGTCGGCGTCGGGCGGCTCGCGGGTGAGATCGTGAGCACCGATGCGCCGGTCGCGGCGAAGGCGCAGGTCATGTTCGGCCTGCTGGGCTCGCTCAACATCGCCCTGTTCGTGTTCAACCTCGTTCCGCTCATGCCCCTCGACGGCGGCCATGTCGCCGGAGCGATCTACGAAGCGATCAAGCGCGGCATCGCCCGCCTCCGGCGAAAGCCCGACCCGGGCCCCGTCGACACCGCCAAGATGGTCCCGATCACCTTCGGCGTGGTGATCGTGCTCGGCGCGATGACCGTGCTGCTCGTCTACGCGGACCTGGTGAAGCCCATCTCGTTCTTCGGCTGAGGGGAACGCCGGGTGCGCTCGGGAACAGTCGGGCAACGCTCGGTACTGTGGTCGCATGTCTGACGTTCCGCATCCGGCCGCCCCGGTGCGCCGCCGGCCGCCCCGCCGCACCCGGCTCGCGATCACGCTCAGCGTCGTCGCACTGCTGCTCATCGGCGGAGGCGCGGCTGCGGCGTTCGCGCTCATGCCGCATCCCGCCGATTCGCAGCCGAAGGCCTCCGGCGCATCTTCCCCCTCATCGAGCGCCCCGCCGAAGTCGACCGCACCGGCGGCACCGAAACCGGTCTCGGTGATCGCGATGGGCGACATGCTGCCGCACGACTCGGTCAACCAGAACGCGAAGCAGGCCGACGGGAGCTGGAACTACGGGCAGTTCTTCACCGGTATCACGAAGGAGCTCGACGCCGCGGACGTCCGCTTCTGCAACCAGGAGGTGCCGAGCGCCGGCGTGGAGTTCGGGATCAGCGGCTACCCGACGTTCAATGCGCCGGTCGAGTTCGCCCGCGATCTGCGTGAGACGGTCGGCTGCGACCTCGTGAACACCGCGACCAACCACACGGCGGACAAGGGGGTCGAGGGGATCGCCGCGACGCGCAAGGCCTGGGACGCGTTGAAGCCCGCCGTCGTCGACGGTGCGAACCGCAGCGCGCAGGAGCAGCAGACGGTGCCGGTCTTCGAGAAGGACGGCGTGAAGATCGCCCTCGTCTCGTTCGCGGAGTACTCGAACGCGCCGATCGACGGCGTCTCCCTGAACCTCATGAGCAACGACGCGCTCGTGACGCAGCTGATGGCTCAGGCCCGGAAGCAGGCGGACGTGGTGATCGTCTCGGCGCACTGGGGGACCGAGGACTCCCACGACGTGAACGATCAGCAGCGCGGCTTCGCGCAGAAGGTCGCGAACCTCGGCGCGGACGTCGTGATCGGGACCGGTCCGCACGTGCTGCAGCCCGTCGCCTGGCTCGATCGCTCAGGCGGCGGGCGCACTCTCGTCTGGTACTCGATCGGCAACATGCTGAACACCCAGATCGCGCTCGATCAGCGCACCGGTCTGATCGCCGGGTTCGAACTCGCCCGGGCGAAGGCGGGCGGCCCCGTCACGGTGCAGAATCCCACGGGAGTGCTCACCTACATGCACTACGACTGGACCGCCGACGACGAAGCGGCGAACCGGCTCGACGCGCGCAAGAACCTCTCGATCACGCCGCTCGCCGACTCCGCCGCCCTGCTGTCGCGCACCCGTTTCGGCGTGACCCCCGCGCAGCAGGCGGAAGCGTCGGCGAAGATCCTCGGTCCCGACGTGAAACTGGAGCCCCGCTAGCGTGCGCGGGGTCCGCGTCCTGTCCGCCGTCGCCGCCTGCGCGGTGCTCGCGAGCACGCTGCTCGGCTGCGCCCAGGAGACCGAGCGTTCGGCCCCGAAACCGAGCAGCGCCGTGCCGAGCACGAGCGCACCGTCGCCGTCATCGAAGCCGACGACCCCGGCGTTCGACCGTGCGGCGCACTCCATCGAGGACCCGCAGTCGATCTGGGTCGTGAGCAACAAGCGACGGGCGCTGAAACCCGTCGATTTCGCTCCGAACGACCTGGCGATGCCCGAGGGGGTCGAGAACGAGTTCGCGCAGCCCCTGCGCGCACCGGCCGCGGCGGCGGTGGTGCGTCTGATCCGCGGCGCGGAGCACGCCGGGCTGAAAATCCGGATCATCAGCGCCTACCGCGACTACGCCACTCAGGTGACCCTCTACGACCGCTACGTGGAGCGCGACGGGAAGCAGCAGGCCGATACCTACTCGGCGCGGCCCGGGCATTCGGAGCACCAGACCGGGCTCGCGGTCGACCTCGACGACTTCGGTGACTGCTACCTCGCCGAGTGCTTCGGCCGGACGCCGGCGGGAACGTGGGCGGCCGCGCACGCCGCGGAATACGGCTTCGTGATCCGGTACCCGGAGGGCAAGCAGGGCATCACCGGCTTCATGCCGGAACCCTGGCACCTGCGCTACGTCGGACCCGAACTCGCCGCCGAGATGAAGCGCACCGGGACCACCACGCTCGAGGAGTTCTTCGGCCTTCCGGCCGCTCCCGACTACGGGACCGAGTAGCCCGGCCCGACCGTGTTCCGGGGCGCGCACAGCCCGCGCCGGTAGAATCCTGCTCGTGGCAGCAATCAACCTGGGCATGCCCTCGGTTCCCGAGGTCCTCTCCCCGCGACGCACATCCCGCCAGATCCGCGTGGGCTCCGTGATGGTGGGCGGCGACGCTCCGGTCTCGGTGCAGTCGATGACCACGACGCCCACCACCGACATCAACGCGACGCTGCAGCAGATCGCCGAGCTCACGGCCGCGGGCTGCGACATCGTGCGCGTCGCCTGCCCGAGCCGCGACGACGCCGAGGCGCTGCCGATCATCGCCAAGAAGAGCCAGATCCCGGTGATCGCCGACATCCACTTCCAGCCGAACTACGTGTTCGCCGCGATCGACGCCGGCTGCGCCGCGGTGCGCGTGAACCCCGGCAACATCCGCAAGTTCGACGATCAGGTCGGCGAGATCGCACGACGGGCCAAGGCCGCCGGCGTCTCCCTCCGCATCGGCGTCAACGCGGGGTCCCTCGACCCCCGGCTGTTGCAGAAGTACGGAAAGGCGACGCCGGAGGCGCTCGTCGAGAGCGCCGTCTGGGAAGCCTCGCTGTTCGAGGAGCACGATTTCCACGACTTCAAGATCTCGGTCAAGCACAACGACCCGATCGTGATGGTCAAGGCGTACCGCCAGCTCGCGGAGCGCGGGGACTGGCCCCTGCACCTCGGCGTGACCGAGGCCGGTCCCGCGTTCCAGGGCACGATCAAGAGCGCGACCGCGTTCGGGATCCTGCTCTCCGAGGGCATCGGCGACACGATCCGCGTCTCGCTGTCGGCGCCCCCGGTCGAGGAGGTCAAGGTCGGCCTGCAGATCCTGCAGTCGCTGAACCTGCGCGAGCGGAAGCTCGAGATCGTCTCCTGCCCCTCGTGCGGTCGCGCCCAGGTGGACGTCTACACGCTGGCGGAAGAGGTCACGAAGGGTCTCGAGGGCATGAGCGTGCCGCTGCGCGTCGCCGTCATGGGCTGCGTCGTGAACGGCCCCGGCGAGGCTCGCGAGGCGGATCTCGGCGTCGCGTCCGGCAACGGCAAGGGGCAGATCTTCGTCAAGGGCGAGGTCATCAAGACCGTGCCCGAGCACGAGATCGTCGCGACCCTGATCGAAGAGGCCAACCGGATCGCGGCCGAGATGCCGAACGCCGAGTCGGGCACCCCGGAGGTCGTCACCCTGTAGCGGCGACCGGCTGCGAGTCCTCGGAGTCCGGGGCGGCGAGCGAGATCCTGCCCGTGGCGATGTCGGCCGATGCGACGCGCACCCGGATGCGGGATCCCGGTTTCGCGTCGGCGATCTCCGCACTCGCGACGACGGGCGGGTCATCGAGCAGGAGGCGCGCCCGCGTCGGGTTCGCGTCGACGACCAGCGCCGTGCGCCATTCGCCCAGGCTCGGTGCGAGCAGGGCCGCTTCGATGCGGTCGAGCGCCGACGCCTCGGCTCGCGATGCGCGCTGCGCCGAGGTGCGCATGAGGTCCGGGAGATCGGGCAGGCTCGTGCGCGCCCACTCCGGGATCGGGGTCTCCGCGCTGATCGCCGCGCAGATGGCGAGGCCCCAGCGGTCGACGAGTCGGCGCAGGGGAGCGGTCACGTGCGCGTACGGTGCGGCGATCGCGGCCTGCGCGGGCTGCTCGGGCGCCGTCCCGTCGAACGGTGTGTAGCCGGCGCCGCGGAACAGCGCCGAGGCCGCCTGCAGCAGCGGGACGGATTCGGGAGCGGAGCCGTCGATACCGCGGAGGAACTCGCCGTAGTCGACGTCGGCCGCCCAGGGGTGGCCCAGCGCGGCGACCTGCGAGCGGAACCGGGCGATCGCCGATTCGTCCGGCTTCGGCATCGTGCGCAGGATCCCGGTGCCGCCCGCGATCATGAGTTCGGCGGCGGCCATTCCGGTGAGCAGCGACAGCTGAGCGTTCCAGTCCTCGACCGCGAGTACGCTCCTGCGCTCGATCCGGTACCCGTCCGCCGGGTCCGCGACGATCTCCTCTTCGGGCATCGGCAGGCTCGCCCCGCCGCGCGCGCGTTCCTGGGCGATGCGGAGCGTACCCACTTCGCGCAGCAGTCCCAGCTGTTCGTCGGCCCGTCCGCCGTCGACCTCGCGCTGCGCGCTCGCGTAGTCGCGCTGGGCTCGGGAGCGGACCTGCGCGCGCTCGACGCGCACGCCGATCTGCGCTCCGTCCGAGTCGAGTTCGATCGTCCACACGTAGGCGGTGCGGTCCTCGGAGGGGAGGAGCGAGGCCCGACCCTCGCTGAGGGGCCGCGGGTGGAGCGGGATCGACCCATCGGGGAGGTAGATCGTCTGCCCGCGGTGGCGGGCTTCGGCGTCCAATGCTCCACCGGGGCGGACGAACCCGGGGACGTCGGCGATCGCGTACCGCACGGTGAATCCCCGACGGCTCCTCGCGAGGTGGAAGGCCTGGTCGAGGTCCTTCGAGCCGAGGGGATCGAGCGTGCTGAAGGGAAGGTCGCGGAGATCGGTTCCGGGCGCGTCGGGCTGCGCCGTCGCCGCCTCCGCGAGGGCCTCGGGGGAGAAGTCGCCGGGGAGTTCGAGTTCGTCGCGGAGCGCGGCGAGGCTCTGTTCGAGCGCGGCGCGCTCGCGATCGGCGGCGGTGCGGAACCGTGGGAGGGAGACGTGCCGGCTGGGCATGGGGTCAGCCTATCCCCGCCGGACCCGCCGGTCGCGGTTTGCGCATCTATACATTCGGTGTATACGCTCGGTGTATGAGCGGAATGAATAGTTCGAACGCCCTGCTCGGCATCCTGGGCACGGGGCCGGGCTACGGGTACGACCTGAAACACGACTACGACCGTCTGTTCGGCGCCGAGAAACCCCTCGCGTTCGGACAGGTCTACGCGACGCTGGCCCGACTGCTCAAGCACGGCCTGATCGAGCTCCTCGGAGACGAGGCTGGCGGCGGACCGGACCGCAAGCGCTACGAGATCACCTCAGCGGGCCGGGATCGCATCGCCGAGTGGCTCTTCGCCGTCGAGGTGCCCTCCGCCGCGCTCCAGAGCGACCTCTTCGCGAAGACGGTGATCGCACTGCTCCTGGACGACGACGCCGAGCGCCTGCTCGACGCCCAGCGCGCCGGCCACCTGGCGCGCATGCGCGACCTCACCAAGCGCAAGGTCGGAGCCGACCTGCCGACCGTGCTGCTCTGCGATCACGCACTGTTCCACATCGAGGCCGATCTGCGCTGGATCGACCTCACCTCGGCGCGGCTGGGCGCACTCCGCGAGGAGGTGCGCGCATGACCTCCGCCCCTCCCATCCTGCGTCTTCGCGGTGTGCGCAAGCGCTTCGGCCTCGACACGGCGCTCGACGGCATCGACCTCGATGTCCGCGCGGGCGAGGTGCTGGCGATCATGGGTCCGTCGGGATCCGGAAAATCGACCCTGCTCCACGTCCTGGCGGGGGTCTACACTCCGGACGAGGGATCCGCGCACTACCTCGACACGCTCGTGAGCGAGCTGGGCGAGACCGACCGGGCCCGGTTGCGGCTCGAAGAATTCGGCTTCGTCTTCCAGTTCGGACAGCTGCTGCCCGATCTCACCGCACTCGACAACGTCGCCCTCCCGCTGCTGATCGCCGGTCGCCCGCGCCGGAAGGCGGTGCGGCAGGCGAAGTCCTGGCTGACGCAGCTCGGGCTCGCGGATCACGCGGCAAAGCGCCCCGGCGAGCTGTCCGGCGGGCAGGCTCAGCGCGTCGCCATCGCGCGCGCGCTCGTGACCGCGCCACGCATCGTCTTCGCCGACGAGCCGACCGGCTCTCTCGACTCCCTCTCGGCGGAGCAGGTCATGGCGACCCTGCTCGAGCTCGCCAAGGGCACGGGCGCCACCGTGGTCATCGTCACCCACGACCCCAGGGTGGCCGCGTACGCGGACCGCGAGGTCGTCGTGCGCGACGGCCGCATCTCGGGAGTCGGGGTCCTCGCGTGAACGCGCTCCGGCTGGGCTGGCTGTTCGCCCGCACGGAGCGCTCGGGGCGCGGCCGGCTCGCCGGCGTCGCGGTGGGCGTCGCCGTCGGCGTCGCACTCATGCTGCTGGTGGTCGCCGCGTACAACGGGCTCAACAGCCGCAACGAGCGGTCCACCTGGACCTACCTGTCGGGCGAGCACGCGGACCCGGAGCGCACCCAGCCGCTGTCGTCCGACGAAGCCGTCGCCCTCACGAGCGGTCGCGTTGGAGCGGCTCCCGAGCCCTTCCGCGGCACGGGCATCATGCGGCTCGACGTCGCGACGGCGCCCGACACGGAGCTCCGGATCCCCGGCGTCGCGCGGATACCGCGGCCGGGGGAGTATCTGGCATCGCCGGCACTCGAGCGGCTGATCGCGGCGCACCCCGCCGACCAGCTGGGGGACCGGTACGGGACGTCCATCGGCACGATCGAGGCGTCGGGGCTCGCGAGTCCCGACGCCCTCGTCGCAGTGGTCGGCGCCGACGTCGAGCAGGTGAAGAACCGGCTCGGCGCGACGCTCGTGCACGGCTTCGAGACTTTCGCGTTCCCCAGCCAGGGGTACGAACTGATCACCCTCGCGGGCGGATTCGCGGTGATCTTCCCGGTCGGCGTCCTCATCGTGATCCTCACCCGACTCGGACAGGCCGCGCGTTCCGAGCGGATCTCCACGATCCGGCTCATCGGCGCACGTCCGAGCCAGGTCGCGGGGGCGACCGCGGTCGAGACCGGGATCCCGAGCCTCATCGGAGCGCTCTGCGGAATCGGCCTGTTCTGGGCCCTGCGTCCCATCGCCGCGATGGTCCCCGTGGAGGGAATGCGATTCTTCCCCGAGGATCTCGCCGTCGGCGGTGCCGTCCAGGCGGGCATCGCGCTCGGCGTGGCCGCGGTCACCTGCGCGATCGCCTACGTGACCGCGCTGCGTACCGGGCTCGGCCCGCTCGGCGCCAGCCGCGACCGGCAGGAGCGCCGACCCCGGATCCTCTCGCTGATCCCGCTCGCGCTCGGCGGCGCGGTGATCGCCGGCACCACCGCGGTGACCGTCGCCGGTGTGCCGATCCCCGTCACCGGCGAGCTGCTCATCGCGGGCTTCGTCCTCATGACCACGGGACTGCTGTTCGCCGGCCCGTATCTCACCGGGCTCGTCAGCCGAATCGGCGCCGGCGGCAGCGGGCGGCCCTCGGTGCTGCTCGCGATGAACCGGATCTCCCGGCACCCGCGCGCGACGTTCCGCGCGGTCGGCGGAATGGCGCTGGCGCTCTTCGTCGTGACCACCTTCGTCGTGGGGGCGACGACGGAGCGGGAGGCGGAGTTCGCCGAGGCCCCGCCGTCCGAGCTCCTGAGCCCGAACGTGCTCGTCGCCGCCGTCGCACCGGGCGAATCGGACACCGACGGTCGCCTGGAGCGCGGTCTCGCGCGGATCGCCCGGACGCCGGGCGTGACCACCGCCTTCGTGGGACGCTCCTTCGAGGGCGTCACCGGCGAGGGGACCGAGCAGATCTCGGGCCTCGTGATCCCGGCGGCCGGTGCCCGGGCGATCGGCCTCGACCCCGCCCCCGGCGCCGCGTTCATCTCGATCGAGGACCCGGGCGGCTACTTCGGCAACTTCGAGGTCACCGGAGAGCCCGCGCGCATCTCGACCGTCCCGGCCGCGGACGCGATGGCGATGAACCCCATGCAGGTGCTCATCGGTACCGACGGTTCCGCCGCCGCACTCGACCGGGCGCGCACCGCCGTGGTCGAATCCGGCCTCCCGCTGCTGGCCGGCCCGACGACGCGAGCCGAGGACGCCGGCATCGGGATCGGAGCGGCGAGCTGGGCCGCGAGGTACTCGATCCTCGCGGGCATCGGCGTGCTCATCGCCGCCGCCATCTCCGCGATCTCGCTCGCGATCTCGACGGCCGCCGGGATCATCGATCGGCGCCGCGTGCTCGGGCTCCTGCGGTTGAGCGGAGCGCCCGCACGGCTCGTCCGGCGCATGATCGTCATCGAGACCGCCGTGCCGCTGCTCGCGGTGATCGTGCCGAGCATCGGGCTCGGGTGGCTGTCGGCGTGGGGGCTCGTGACCGGGCTGTCGGAGGGGCGGCGCACGGTCTCGCTCCCGGATCCCGAGGCGTTCGGCGTGCTCGGCGTGTGCCTGCTGCTCGTCGGAGCCGCGGTCGCGGTGGCCTTCGCCGCCTCGCGGCCGGGGCGCGGTGCGGCGGCGACCAGGTTCGAATAGGTGCGCCGGTCTCCCCGTCACCGCCCGGCGGCGGTAGCGGGGAGGACCAGCGCCGAGCGGACGCACGCTCGAGCCAGCGCAGCCGTCGGATCGACGATCTGAGGGCCGGCATCGATCCGCTCGCTCAGGATCGGCAGTTCGGTGCAGGCGACGACGACCCGCGTCGCCCCGCTCCGTGCGAGCGCTTCGAGGACCGGTGCCAGCAGCCCGACCCCGCGTTCCATCTCGCCCGCTTTCACCGCGGCGATCGCCGCGATGACCGCGCGCTGCTCCGCGTCCCGCGGATGGAGGACGGCGACACCGTTGTCGATGAGTCGATCCGTGTAGATCCCGCTCGCCATCGTCGCCGCGGTTCCGAGCACCGCGACCGCGCCGGGGGTGGCTCGGCACCGCTCCCGGCCGCCAGGATCTCGTCCACCGTCGAGCCGATCATGTCGAGCACGGGTATTCCCGCCCGCCGCCGCACGGCGCCGAGGAACAGGTGCGCCGTGTTGCAGGGCACCGCGATGAAGTCCGCCCCGGACTCCTCGAGGAGACGGGCGCCCGCGAGCAGGCCGCGCACCGGGCTCGGTCCTCCCCGGAGGAACGCTTCGGCCCGGTCCGGGATCGAGGGATCCGACCAGATGAGCGTGCGGAGATGATCCTGATCCCGACGCGCGGGCGTCGCCTCGACGAGCTTGCGATAGAAGTCCGCGGTGGCGGCGGGGCCCATGCCGCCGAGGACGCCGACGACCCGTGCGGAGGATCCCATGACCGCCATTCGCGCCTCCTTCCGCACCTCGCACCCGGCTCCGGCACCGGCTTCTTCACGCTAGATCCGTGCGGCGCACCGGCGCATCCCCGCGGGCACGCGGGTCGTCGATGCTGAGCCACAGCAACGGTGCGCCTCGCAGCGCGACGTACCGCGGATGTCGCTGCTAGCGTGAGCCGCGCGCCGGGAACGGACGCGGATCGGAACGAGGGGGAGCGATGGAGCGGCTGACCGCGGCGGGCGATGACGGGATCGTGATCGTCGCGTTCCAAGAGGACGGGCCACGCACCGGAAGGGTGCGACGGGGCGCGCTGCGCGGCTTGCGTCTCGCGGTGAAGGACAACATCGATATCGCGGGCGTCCCGACGACCCAGGGCTCGCGGTTCGCGGGAGAAGTCGCCTCGGCGACCGCGCCCGTGGTCTCAGCGCTCGAGCAGCGTGGGGCGACCACCGTCGCGAAGGTCAACCTGCACGAGTTCGCCTACGGTACGACGAGTGCGAACCCCTGGTTCGGGGCCGTGCCCAATCCGGCGCGGCCCGACCGGATCCCGGGCGGATCCTCCGGAGGCAGCGCCGCTGCGCTCGCCGCGGGACTCGCCGACCTCGCGCTCGGCACCGACACCGCGGGCTCCATTCGAATGCCCGCCGCGTGCGTCGGGGTCGTCGGACTGCGCCCGCGCACCGGGAGCCTCGATCGGTCGGGAGTGCGCCCCCTCTGCCCGAGCTTCGACGCGGTCGGGCCGCTCGCCCGCACCGTCACCGACGTCGTGCTCGCGTGGAACGCCCTGGCCGACGGAGCACCGGGACCTGCCGCGGTCGTCCGCGACCGGAGTCGCAACGGCGCACCACTCGGCCGGGAACCCTCGCAGGAGCCGCGGATCGGACTGATCGGGTTCGACCTCGACCCCGCGACCGACTTGACGCACGCGCTGGACCGGAGCACGGGACTGGACGGGCTCGGCTCGGCGCTCGAGAAGATCGGTGCGCGCATCGATCCGGACCCCGGTATCGACGACGCCGGGCTCGACCGCGTGCAGGACGAATTCTGGCCCGCCTTCCGCTTCGAGGCATCGCGCACGCACGCGGCATGGTTCCCCGCTCGGGCCGAGGAATACGACCCGAGCGTGGCGCGCAAGCTCGCCGGCGCGGCCGGTGTCGAGCCGGCGGTGCACGAGGCGTCGCTCGCCGCGCTCGTGCGGAGGCGCAGCGCGCTGCTCGCCGACTGGGGCGCGCGCGGAATCGACGCCGTGCTCACGCCGACCCTCGGCTGCCCGGTACCGTCGGTCGGGGCCGACGAGTTCGCCGTGCAGGACGCGCTCGGCCGATTCGTGGCGCCGTGGTCCGCGCTCGACCTGCCTGCCCTCGCCGTCGGTGGAGTGCAGATCATCGGCCGTACCGAAGCCGACGTGCTCGCGCTCGGACTGCGGCTCGAAGCCGAGGGGCTGGTCGCGCGGCCTGCTCCCTGAGACGCTAGCCCGCGAGCGCCCGCTCGAAGGCGCGCCGCAGCGCCTCGATGACGGCGTCGGTTGCGGCGCGCGGTGCCGTGGGCGAGACGAGCGCGTGCAGGCTGCGGGAGAAGTGCAGGCCGATCGCATCGACCGCGACCGTGCTCGCCGGCGCCGCGTTCGCGACGGTCTCGGGGACGAGGGCCGCGGCGGACCCCGAGGCGACGAGGTCGACGAAGACTTCGAAGTCGTCGGCGTATGCGAGGGGACGGGGGAGGATTCCGGCGGTGCGGAACGCGTCGGCCATGACGGTCGCGTCGCTCGATCCGGGGTGGTGCAGCGCCCAGGGCAGGCCGGACAGGGCGTCCGCTTGCACCGCTCCGTCGCGGTGCAGGTCCCACTCGCGGGGAGCAGCAGCCGGTAGCGTTCGACGCCGAGGCCGATCTCGGTGAGCGTCGCCGGCCAGGCGAGTCCGGTGCTCGAGCAGCGGTAGACCACCGTGAGGTCCGGGGTGTCGCCGTCGGTCAGGGCTCGGATCGCCGCCGACGGGTCGTGGACGGAGAAACGCACGCGGGTGCCGGTCGCGACGAGATGCGGGTCGTGCAGGATCTCGGGAGCGACGACGCGGGCGAGGCTCGCGTAGAGGGCGACCGTGACCTCATCGACGTTCGCCTCGTGGGCGTTGTGCGCCGCTCGCAGCACCGCATCGAGGTCGGCGAACACCGGCGCCGCGCGGCGCGCCATCGCGAGCGCGGCCTCGGTGGGCCGAGTGCTGCGCGCGGTCCGTTCGAAGAGCGGGAGCCCGGCCGCGGCCTCGAGCGCCGCCATCTGCTGGGACACGGCCGAGGCCGTGTAGCCGAGCCGATTGGCGGCTCCGGCGAAGGATCCGTGGCCGATCACCTCCACGAGAGTCCGCAAGTGAACGGGATTGAGCATCAGTGATCCTTATCCTCAGCATGTCGGATTGCGGCGGCAGGGGGATTGGTCGCCGCGAACAATGGACTCTATTGTTGCTTGCATTGGCATCGACGCCAAGAGGTGAAGGAGCAACGCTGATGGTCAAGCGCCTACTGACGCATCCGAGGATCCTGGCCGACACCGGCCGACCGCTCGACGGCGTCGACGCGATCCTCGTGGACGACGGTCGCATCGCAGCACTCGGATCCCGCTACGACCTCCGCGCGGCGCATCCGGGGATCCCCGAGCTCGCGCTCCCCGGCGCGGTGCTCGTGCCCGGCTTCCACGACGCGCACATCCACACCGGCAACCTCGCCCGCAGCCTCTCCTCCTTCGATCTGCGCGAGGCCGACACCCTCGACGCCGCGCTCGACGTGCTCCGCGCCCATCTCGACGCCCACCCGGGCGACGGCTGGGTGACGGGCGGACGCTGGGACAGCAACCGCTGGCCGACCGGCGTCCCGACGCGCCACGACCTCGACGCGGTGTGCGCGACCCGACCGCTGGCGCTGCCGAGCCTCGACGGGCACTCCATCTGGCTCAACACCCGTGCGCTCGAGCTCGCCGGCATCGATCGCGCGACCCCCGATCCGTTCGGCGGTGACATCGCCCGCGAATCAGACGGCGAGACCCCCGCCGGCGTGCTGCGCGAGACCGCGGTGGATCCCGTTCGCGAGCTGTCCGAGCGCGAGCAGGACGCGGCGCTGCCCGAACTCCTGCTGCGTGCGCAGGCCCACCTGCACTCCCTCGGCCTCACCCGCCTCACCGACCTCGACGAGCAGCCCACCCGCGAAGCGTTCGAAGCGCTGCGCGCCGACGACCGGCTCCGCATCCGCGTGCACAAGGGCACCCCGATGCCCGACCTCGAGCGCGCGATCGCCGAGGGACGCCGCACCGGCGCCGGCGACCGGTGGATCACCGAGGGGCCCGTGAAACTGTTCTCGGACGGCGCGCTCGGCTCCCACAGCGCGCACATGCACACCGACTTCGCCGACGATCCGGGAAACCGGGGCATCGAGGTGATGACTGTCGAGCAGATCGCCGACTACGTCGAGCGCGCGAACGCCGCGGGCCTCGCCGTCGCCACCCACGCCATCGGCGACGAGGCCAACCGGCGCGTGCTCGACGCGTACGAGCGGAACGTCGCGCTGACTCGGGAGCGCGGGCTCCGCAACCGCATCGAGCACGCGCAGCACCTCGCGCACGAGGACCTGCGGCGCTTCGCCCCACTCGGCGTCGTCGCCTCGCTGCAGCCCCTGCACTGCACCACCGACTTCGAGCTCGCGGGGCGCCGCATCGGCGAGCGCCGACTCGCCAACTACGCCTGGCGATCCTTCCTCGACGCCGGTGCGATCCTCGCCTTCGGCTCCGACGCACCGATCGAACCGGCGGACGTGCTCGCCGGGATCCGGGCCGCGGTCACCCGCCAGCGCGCCGACGGTACGCCCGACGGCGGATTCGAGCCCGAGGAACGGGTGACCGCGGGCGAAGCACTCGCCGCGTACACCTCGGGAGCCGCGCTCGCCGCGGGACTCGAGCACCGCGCGGGGCGCATCGCGGTCGGCTGCGACGCCGACTTCGTCGCGCTCGGCGCCGATCCCACGGTCGCCGATCCCGAAACGATCGCAGCGATCGCTGTCGCCGGAACGATCGTCGACGGCGAGGTCGTGTTCGCGCCCGGCGGCTGAGCCTGGGACGCGAGACCCGGCCCCGCACCCGCGAGGCCGGCAGCCCACTGCGTCCGGCACCCGCCGGACCAACCGAAGGAGTCGCAATGACGCAACGTCCGACCACCGTCCGAATCGCTGCGGGGATCATCGCCGTCGGCGCGCTGCTCGTCGGCCTCACCGCATGCGGCGGCCAGAGTCTCTCCGACGTCAAGAAGTCCGAGCAGGCGGCCGCCTCGGGGACCTTCTCGAACGACGGTGCGCTGCCGGTCCCGCCGGAGGAGAAGGCGAAGAAGGTCATTGAGCAGATCGAGGTCGACCAGGCCCTCGCGGCGCGGGTGCCCGACAAGATCCGTTCGACTGGCCTGCGAGTCACCACGTCCGTCGGGTATCCGCCGATGGAGGAGTGGGCGACGAACGGGACCGATGTCATCGGGGTCGATCCCGCGCTCGCGAACGCGATCTCCCGGAAGCTCGGGCTCAAGATGACCATTCAGGATCAGGAGTTCAACTCGATGATCCCGGGGCTCATCTCGGGCCGCTACGACCTGCTGCTCTCGTCGATGACCGACAACGCGGAGCGCCGCGAGACGACCACCTTCGTCGACTACGTGAAGGCCGGCAACGCGTTCCTCGTCGCCGCGGGCAATCCGTCGAACGTGGCGGTCCCCGCTGACCTGTGCGGCAAGACCGTCGCGGTCGTCGAGGGAGGCTCCTCGGCGCTCCTGGCGGAGCAGTTCTCGAAGGATTGCGCCGCGAAGGGAACGCCCGCGTACGACGTGCTGAAGCTCGCCGGCGACAGCGAGGCGAACCTCGCCGTGCAGAGCGGCCGAGCGGTCGCGACGATCACCGACTACCCGGTCGCCGTCGCGCACGCGGCCGACCCCGAGTCGAAGTCCGAGGCGGTGCGCATCGAAGGCGACGAGAGCATCTGGGGGATCGGCATCGACAACTCGAACGCGGAGTTCGCGAAGGTGGTGCAGGGCGCCGTGCAGTCGCTGATGGACGACGGCAGCTACGAGAAGCTCCTGGACGCCTGGGGCGTCGGCGAGATGGCGCTCTCGAAGGCGACCATCAACGGCGGGGCCTGAGCGGCAGCGCCGAGGGGAGGAACATCGTGTCCGCAGCATCCGGAGCCAGAACGGCTCCCATCGTCGCTCCCGACGGCACCAGGGTCGAGATCGCCCGGCAGTGGCATCCGAAGCGCTGGATCGTCGGCGCCGTCGCTCTCGCATTCGTCGCGTGGGCGGTCTCCATCGTTGTCTTCAACGAGAACATCCGCTGGAACCGCGTCTGGCAGTACCTGTTCTCCGCCCGGATCCTCGAGGGCGTCTGGGTCACCATCTGGGTCAGCATCGTCGCGACGATCCTCGGTCTCGTGCTCGGCGTGATCCTCGCGGTGATGAAGCTCTCGCAGAACCCGGTGCTGCGGTGGATCGCCGAAGGCTACATCTGGTTCTTCCGGGGGACGCCGGTGCTGGTGCAGCTGATCTTCTGGTTCAACCTCGCCTTCCTGCTGCCCTACATCACGCTCCAGATCCCGTTCACCGACATCGGCATGCGGTGGGACACCAATGCCGTGATCTCGGGATCGGTCGCGGCGCTGCTCGGCCTCGGCCTGAACCTCGCCGCGTACTTCGCGGAGACCGTGCGGGCCGGGATCCAGGCCGTCGACCGCGGGCAGACCGAAGCTGCGCTCGCGGGTGGCCTGACACGCGCGCAGACGATGCGGCTCATCGTGCTGCCGCAGGCGCTGCGGATCATCATCCCGCCGACGGGCAACGAGTTCATCTCGATGCTCAAGACGACCTCGCTCATCGTCGTCGTCGCCGGCAACGACCTCATGACCCGCGCCAGCCAGATCTACAAGCAGAACAACCTGATCATCGAACTGCTGATCGTCGCGAGCCTCTGGTACATGCTCATGACCGCCATCGCCACGTTCCTGCAGTCCCGGCTCGAGAAGCGGTTCGGCCAGGATCGCGTGCGGCTCGTGCGCGGCGAGACCTTCAGCCAGCAGGTCGTCCGCGTCGCGACGGGCGCGATCCGCGTGCCGCGTCGCGGCGACGTCAAGGAAGGAGCGGGCGCATGAGCGACGCACTCGTCCACGCGAGCGGCGTGGTCAAATCGTTCGGCGATCACCGGGTGCTCACCGGGGTCGACTTCACGGTCAGGCCCGGCGAGGTCAGCTGCATCATCGGGCCGTCGGGGTCCGGCAAATCGACGTTCCTCCGCACCATCAACGGGCTCGAGACCGTCGACGACGGCAGCCTCGTGGTCGACGGCGAGCAGGTCGGGTTCCGGCTGCAGGGCGGGCGCTACCACCCCTGGACGGGGGCCGAGTGGGCCCGGTTCCGCTCGCGCATCGGCATGGTGTTCCAGCGCTTCAACCTCTACGGCCACATGGACGCCGCCGAGAACGTCGCGGCCAGCCTGATCCACGTCAAGCGGATGCCCCGTCGCGAAGCCACCGAGCGCGCGCTCGAGGAGCTTGCGCGGGTCGGCCTCGCCGAGCACACGCACAAGCGGCCGCACCAGCTCTCGGGCGGCCAGCAGCAGCGCGTCGCGATCGCGCGCGCACTCGCGATGGATCCCGACCTCATGCTGTTCGACGAACCGACGAGCGCGCTCGATCCCGAACTCGTCGACGAAGTGCTCGAGACGATGCGCGGACTCGCCGAGCGCGGCATGACGATGATCGTCGTCACGCACGAGATCGGCTTCGCGCGCGAAGTGGGAGACACCCTCTCGTTCTTCGATCGCGGCCGCGTGCTCGAATCGGGCACCCCCGAGGAGGTGCTCTCGGGCAGCGGGTCGGAGCGCACCCGGGCGTTCGTGGACCGGGTCCGGTGAGCGCGCAGGCGCGACCCCGCGCGCAGGATCTCGGGATCCCGTCCGGGGCGTTCCCGCGGGGTGAATGGAACGCCATCACCGATGTCCCCGGGGTGCGGGTCGGGCACGCGACCGTGCGGGACGACCGGCTGAGCACGGGGGTCACGGCGATCGTGCCCGACGCGCTGGGCGCCGACCGGCGCTGGCTGCCCGCGGGGCTCTCGGTCGGCAACGGCTACGGAAAGCTCATCGGCGCGACCCAGCTCGTCGAGCTCGGCGCGATCGAGACCCCCATCCTGCTCACCAGCACGCTCTCGGCCTTCCGGGTTGCCGACGCGCTCGTCGGATACCTGCTCGAGCAGCCCTGGCATGCGGGCACGACCACGCTGAACCCGGTCGTGGGTGAGACGAACGACGGATTCCTCTCGGACATCCGCAGTCGTCCCGTCGGCGATGCGCAGGCGCGGGCGGCGCTCGACGCCGCGACCGGCGGGCCGGTCGCGGAGGGCGGCGTCGGGGCGGGCACGGGCACGGTGGCGCTCGGGTACAAGGGCGGGATCGGGACCGCCTCGCGGATCGTCGAGATCGACGGGCGCTCCCGCACCGTCGGAGCGATCGTGCAGAGCAACTACACCGGAACGATGCGGCTCGCCGGAGTCCCGCTCCCCGCCGACGAACTGCTCGACGCCGAGCCGGCGGAGACCATCGGCAACTCGTGCATGATCGTCGTCGCCACCGATGCACCGCTCGACGGGCGCCAGCTCGGACGCATCGCGAACCGGGCGGTCTTCGCGCTGCGCGGCACCGGATCCGATTTCGCGCAGGGAAGCGGCGACTACGCGATCGCGTTCACCGTCGGCGAGGGGCCCGCCCCCGACGACGAGGCGCTGTCGCCCGTCTTCCTCGCGACCATGGACGCGGTCGAGGAAGCGCTCGTCAACTCGGTGCTGCGCGCCGAGACCCGGGTGGGGTTCGAGGGGCGCACCGCCCAGGCGATCCCGATCGATCGGGTGCGGGAGCGCTTGCTGCGCGCCGGAGCGGTCACCGCTCCGGTCGCTCCCTAGACTGAGGCCGTGAGCGCGAACGAAGACCCCAGGATCACCGAAGCCCTCGACGCGGCGATGGAGGCGGCCGGCGTGCGCGAACAGCGTGCGCTGGTCCGCCGGATCCTGCGGGCCGGCGTCGGACTGGGCGCGGACGGCACCGACCGGCTGGATCTCAAGATCACGGCCGCAGCGGTGGAGGAGATGCGGGCGGCCTTCCGCCTCTTCGCGCCGTTCGTCGGGACGTCGAAGGTCACGATCTTCGGGTCGGCGCGCACGCAGGCCCTCGACCCGCTCTGGCTCCGGGCCGAGGCCGTCGCGCACGGCCTCGCCGAGCAGGGGTGGATGGTCGTCACCGGTGCGGGGCCCGGGATCATGGAGGCCGCGGCGACCGGCGCGGGCCCGGAGCATTCGCTCGGCGTCTCGATCCGGCTGCCCTTCGAGGAGCAGCCGAACGATCTGGTCACCCTCGACGGGCATCACGTGTCGATGAAGTACTTCTTCACTCGCAAGCTGATGCTCGTGAAGGAGTCGCTCGGATTCGTCTGCCTTCCCGGGGGTTCGGCACGATGGACGAGACCTTCGAGCTGCTCACCCTGCAGCAGACCGGCAAGATGGTGCCGGTGCCGATCGTGCTGCTCGATCGGCCGGGCGGCACGTTCTGGCGCGGCCTGGAGCGCTTCGTCGTCGAGGAGCTCGCGGGGTCGGGCATGATCGCGACCGGGGACCTCGACCGCGTACTCATCACGGAGTCGGCGGAGGAGGCGATCGCCGAGATCACCGGCTTCTGGCGGAACTACCATTCGCTGCGCTGGGTCGGCCCGGAACTCGTGCTGCGGCTGCGCGCCGAGCCGAGCGACGCCGAGGTGGCCGAGCTGAACGAGCGCTTCGGCGCAATGTGCCTCTCGGGCGGATTCGCGCGCACCGCGCCTCTCGCCGATGAGCGCGACGAGCCCGAGACCGCGGAGCTGCCGCGGATCGTGTTCACGCCGCAGCGTCGTGCGGTGGGCGAACTGCATCGCCTGATCCGCGCGCTCAACCGGCTGCCATCGGCCCCGGACGACGCGACGGCACCCGACCCGGCCTGAGCCCGGCTGGGAGCCGTCCGGGGAGCTGCGCGGGGTCGGCAGGCCTCTTTGCGTGCCGAGGTCATGCGGTACGCGTTCAGGCCGAGATTCACGTCCAGGCTGAGACTTAGGTTCAGACTGAGATTCACGTTCAGACTGAGTCTCGGGTGGCTTTTCTCAGTCCGAGCGAGGATCTCAGCCTGAGGAGAAGTCCGGGTGTGCGCCAGGATCTGCGCGGCGCGGGCATCCTGCAGTACTGGTGATCTCAGGCTCAAGTGCAAGATCGCTTTCGGAGTCCGCGCCTCGGCGACCCCCTCGAGGTGCGTGTTCAGACTGAGTCTCGGGTGGCTTTTCTCAGTCTGGGCGAGGATCTCAGTCTGAGCGAAACGCCGGGCATGGGCCTGGAAACGAGCAGGGGACGGGCGAGGCCTGCAGGCCCCCAGGGCACCCGAGCTATGCCGCGACGTACTCCGCGAGGTGCTCGCCCGTGAGGGTGCGCTTCTGCGCCACGAGCTCCGCCGGGGTGCCCTCGAACACGACCCTGCCGCCCTCGTGGCCGGCGCCCGGGCCGATGTCGATGATCCAGTCCGCGTGGGCCATGACGGCCTGGTGATGCTCGATGACGATCACGCTCTTGCCCGCGTCGACCAGGCGGTCGAGCAGGCCGAGCAGCTGCTCGACGTCGGCGAGGTGCAGGCCGGTGGTCGGCTCGTCGAGCACGTAGGTGTCGGCGTCCTCGAGCATGTGGATCGCGAGCTTGAGGCGCTGACGCTCGCCGCCCGACAGCGTGGACAGCGGCTGTCCGAGTGAGAGGTAGCCGAGTCCGACATCGACGAGGCGCTCGAGGATCTTGACGGCCTTGGGCACCCTCGACTCGGAGCGCGCGAAGAACTCGCGCGCCTCGCTCATGCTCAGCGCGAGCACCTCCGCGATGTTCTTGCCGCCCGCGTCTGCCTCGCCGCCGAACGTGTACTCGAGCACCTCGGCGTTGAATCGCTTGCCCTCGCACACCTCGCAGGGGCTCTCCATCGTCGCCATCATGCCGAGATCGGTGAAGATCACCCCGGCGCCCTTGCACTCGGGGCAGGCACCCTCGGAGTTGGCGCTGAACAGGGCGGGCTTGACGCCGTTGGCCTTGGCGAAGGCGGTGCGCACCGGGTCGAGGAGGCCGGTGTAGGTCGCCGGGTTGGAACGCCGGGACCCCTTGATGGCGCCCTGGTCGACCGACACGATCCCGTCGCGGTTCGAGACCGAGCCGTGGATGAGCGAGCTCTTGCCGGAGCCGGCGACTCCCGTGACGACGCAGAGCACGCCGAGCGGGATGTCGACGTCGACGTCCTGCAGATTGTGGGTCGAGGCCCCGCGGACCTCGATGGCCCCGGTCGCGGTGCGCACCGAATCCTTGATGCGGGCGCGGTCGTCGAGGTGCGTGCCGGTGAGGGTGTCCGAGGCGCGGAGCCCGTCGACGGTGCCCTCGAAGCAGACCTCTCCGCCGTTCACCCCCGCGCGCGGTCCGAGGTCGACGACGTGGTCGGCGATCGCGATCATCTCGGGCTTGTGCTCGACCACGAGCACGGTGTTGCCCTTGTCGCGGAGCTTGAGCAGCAGCGTGTTCATGCGCTGGATGTCGTGGGGGTGCAGCCCGATCGATGGCTCGTCGAAGACGTAGGTGGCGTCGGTGAGGCTGGAGCCCAGGTGGCGGATCATCTTGGTGCGCTGGGACTCGCCGCCGGACAGGCTGCCGGTCGCGCGGTCGAGCGACAGGTAGCCGAGCCCGATCTGGACGAACGATTCGAGGGTGTCGACGAGCTTCTCGACCAGCGGGGCGATGCCCGGGTCGTCGATGGTGCGCACCCAGTCGAGCAGGTCGCTGATCTGCATGGCGCAGGCGTCGGCGATCGAGACGCCCGCGATCTTCGAGGAGCGGGCGCTCTCGTTGAGGCGGGTGCCGTCGCAGGCGGGGCAGGCGTGGAACACGATCGCGCGATCGACGAAGGCGCGGATGTGCGGCTGCATGGCCTCACGGTCCTTCGACAGCATCGACTTCTCGATGCGGGTGATGAGGCCCTCGTAGGTGAGGTTGACGCCCTCGACCTTGACCTTGGTCGGTTCGGCGCGCAGCAGCCGATCGAGCTCCTCCGCGCTGTAGTCCTTGATGGGCTTCGACAGGTCGAAGAGATCGCCGAAGATGCGCCCCCACCAGCCGTCCATGCTGTAGCCCGGGATCTTGAGCGCACCGTCGGCGAGCGACTTGTCGGCGTCGTACAGCTCGGACAGCTCGTAGTCGGAGACGGTGCCGCGGCCCTCGCAGCGCGGGCACATGCCGCCGAGCACCTGGAACTCACGGCGCTCCTTCACCTTCTTGCCGTCCTTCTCGAAGGTGACGGCGCCGGCGCCGCTGACCGACGCGACGTTGAAGGAGAAGGCGTTGGGGGAGCCGATCCGCGGCTGGCCGAGCCGGGAGAAGACGATGCGGAGCATCGCGTTGACGTCGGTCGCCGTGCCGACGGTCGAGCGCGGGTTCGCGCCCATGCGCTCCTGGTCGACGAGGATCGCCGTGGTGAGCCCCTCGAGCACGTCGACGTCGGGGCGTGCCTGCGACGACATGAAGCCCTGTACGAACGCGGGGTAGGTCTCGTTGATGAGGCGCTGCGACTCGGCTGCGATGGTGCCGAACACGAGCGAGCTCT
This sequence comes from Leucobacter sp. HNU, assembly GCF_047946755.1. Classification (GTDB taxonomy): domain Bacteria; phylum Actinomycetota; class Actinomycetes; order Actinomycetales; family Microbacteriaceae; genus Leucobacter. Next base: position 678,907 of record NZ_CP178837.1, read on the forward strand.
TGCCGGAACCGGAGACGCCGGTGAACGCGATCAGCCGGCGCTTGGGCAGCTCGACCGAGACGTTCTTGAGGTTGTTCTCGCGGGCGCCGGAGACCCGGATCACGTCGTGGCCGTCGGCGGGGTGCGGGGGTGTGCAGCTGCGCTCATGCCGAAAGAGTAGCGCGCGGCTCCGGCATCGGGCTTCTCGATTCCTGATCTCGTGCTCGGGTGTCACCCGATCAGCGTCGCGAGCCTCCGGACGGCGAATTCGTAGCCCTGGATCCCGGCGCCCGCGATCACGAACGCCGCGATCGGGGAGACGTACGAGTGGTGTCGGAACTCCTCGCGCGCGTGCACGTTGGAGAGATGCACCTCGGCGACGGGGAGCGCGACGGCCGAGAGCGCGTCGCGGATCGCGACGGAGGTGTGGGTGTACGCGGCCGGGTTGATGAGGATCGCGGCGCAGTCCTCGCGGGCCGACTGGATCGCGTCGACCAGATCGCCCTCGTGGTTGCTCTGCACGGCTCGCACCTCGAGGCCGAGCTCCGAACCTACGGACGAGACGAGCGCCTCGATGCCGGCCAGGGTGTCGTGCCCGTAGACCTCGGGCTCGCGGGTGCCGAGCAGATTCAGGTTCGGCCCGTTCACCAGCAGGATCCGCTTCGACATGCTCGCTCCGTCTCGGGAGCCGTTCGGATGCCGCTCGATCGCGGGTTGCGCTCCCGGCCCCCATCGTATCGTCGCCGCCGCTCGGCGCCCGCTGCGCTACCGTTGTCGGGTGAGCGAGACCCCCAACGAGACCCCGCAGCAGCCCCTCCCGGCGAAGAGCTTCGATCCCCGGACCTTCCGCGAGAAGCCGGTCTCCTTCGTGCGCCGCGGCCGGATGACCCCGTCGCAGGAGCGCGCGTGGGACGAGCTCGGCCCGCGGTTCCTGCTCGAGCTGCCCCGCGACCACGCGGTGACGAGCATCGCGAAGGACGCGAGCCTCGAACCCGCTGCCGTCTACGGGCGGGTGGCGCCGCTGACCGTCGAGGTGGGGTCGGGACAGGGGCACGCGATCGTCCACGCGGCGTCCGAGCACCGGGATCGCGACTATCTCGCGATCGAGGTGTTCCAGGCCGGGCTCGCGCGCACGATGATCCGCGCGGAATGGGCCGACACGACGAACCTGAAGCTGGTCGAGGCGAACGCGCCGGAGGTGCTCGAGCACGCACTGCCCGCGGGCTCGGTCGATGAGATCTGGGTGTTCTTCCCGGACCCCTGGCACAAGGCCCGGCACAACAAGCGCCGCCTCATCTCCGAGGATTTCATGCGCATCGCCGCCCGCGCGTTGCGCCCGGGCGGCCTGCTTCGCCTCGCGACCGACTGGGAGGACTACGCGGAGCAGATGCGCGAGGTCGGCGATGCCGCGTCGGCCGCCTTCGAGCGCGCGTTCGACGGCGACTGGGCACCCCGGTTCGACGGGCGCGTGCTCACCGCGTTCGAGCAGAAGGGGATCGACAAGGGCCGCGAGATCCGCGACCTCGTCTACCGTCGTCGCTGAGCCGGCGCGGCCGTGCTCGGGCGGGCGCCCTCGTGGCGCAGCAGCCGTCGTTTGAGGTCCACGCCGAACAGGTAGCCGCCGGCGCCGCCGTCCCGGCGGAGGATGCGGTGGCACGGGACGACGAGCGCGATGAGGTTGGTGGCGCAGGCCGATGCCGCGGCGCGCACCGCGTTCGGCCGCCCCGCTCGCTCGGCGAGGTCGGTGTACGTGACCTCCGCTCCCGCGGGCACAGCGCGCAGAGCGCGCCGGACGGTGCCGCGGAACGCCGTCTCGGGCTGTTCGGCGGGGATCCCGTCGATCGCGTCGAGTTCGCCCGCAGCATAGGCGCGCAGCGCCTCCGCGATCGGGTGCTCGTCGTGCGACCGGGAGTCGAGCCCGCGGCTCGCCGACTCGGGCGAACTCGCCGCGAGGCGATCCCAGAGGATCCGGTGGCCGGGGTCGAACGCGGTGTCGAACCCGCCCGCCCGGAGGACTCCGTCCTCGGGTGTCCAGATCGCCCGGAACGGGCTTCCGGCGATCGTGACGGTGGCGTGAGCGAGCGGGGCGGCGGTCATGGCCGGTCCTTCCTGGGCGGTTTCGCGTTCGATTCGAGAAAGTCGGCCCAGAGCAACTGGGCGGCGTACCCGCGGAACGGCCGCCAGCGCTCGGCACGCCGGACCGCGGCGCGCGCGCTCTCGACGCCGAGCGCGCGGTGCAGGATCAGGTCGCCGGCGGGGTAGGCATCGGGATCCCCGAGGCTGCGCAGCGCGATGAGCTCGGCCGTCCAGGGACCGATGCCGCGGAGCTCCAGCAGGCGGGACCGTGCTTCCGTTCGGTCGGCGCCCGGCCCCAGATCGAGGCCGCCGGCGATCGCGGCCGCGAGCGTCCGCAGGGTCTCCGCTCGGCTGCGCATGATGCCGAGAGCGGTGCGCAGCTCCTCGAGCGGCGTCTCGGCGATCCGGGCGGGATCCGGTGCGGCGAGGAACCCCTCGGCGCGGGCGAGGGGCCGAGCGTCCGATCGGGCGAAGGCGGTCGCGAGGCGGCCCTGCACGGTGCGGGCTGCGGCGAGGGAGATCTGCTGCCCGAGCACGACGCCGAGCGCGAACTCCGCGGGAGTGCGCGCCCCCGGTGAGCGCAGTCCCGGTCGGGCCGCGATCAGCGGTGCGAGCAGCGGGTCGTCGGAGAATGCGCCGCCCAGCTGGCCGGGGTCCGCATCGAGGTCGAGCAGGCGGCGAAGACTCTCGATGGCCGGGAGCGTGTCGGCGAGCGAGGGCAGTTCGAGTCCGACCGGGATCGTGACGGAGTCGTTCGGGGCGGCGGCGATCCGGTCCCAGTCGATGCGAGCGACGGTCGTGCCCTCGGGCGTATCGATCGCGTGGCGCGTCGGCTCCGCGGGGTCCGCAGGGACCTCGTCGCGGCCGGGGACCGCGTGCGCGGCGAGGTGGGCGCGCACCGGAGCAGCCGCGAACGGCGCCCGCGTGCGGAGCTTGAGCGCGAGCGCGGGACGTTCGTCGGAGGCCGCGGTGCCCGTGGCTCCCGCGGCCGCGGCACGGGTCGAGCCCCGGACGAGCCGGGACGGCGCAACGCCGAACTCCTCGCGCATGGTGTCCCCGAACTGGCGAAGGCTGCCGAACCCCGCCGCGAACGCGACGTCGGCGAGGGGGAGGTCGGTCTGCTCGATGAGGGCTCGCGCCGCGTGGGCCCGCCGCGTGCGGGCGAGCTGGAGCGGGCTCGCGCCGATCTCCTCGACGAGTACCCGGCGGAGATGCCGTTCGCTCACGGCGAGTTCGGATGCGAGCCCGGGGACTCCCGCCTCGTCGACGGCGCCGTCCCTGATCCGTCGAACGGCCCGGGCGGCGAGGTCTCCCCGGGCGTTCCAATCGGGCGACCCGGGGATCGTGTCGGGGCGGCACCGCTTGCACGCCCGGAACCCCGCGGCCACGCACGCGGCTGCGCTGGGGAAGAACCGGCAGTTCTCGGGCTTCGGCTTGCGGGCCGGGCACGACGGTCGGCAGTAGATCCCCGTGCTGGTCACCCCGAGGTAGAGCCTGCCGTCCCAGCGGGCATCCCGTCCGGAGATCGCCCGGTAGCTCGCTGCGAAGTCGAGTCCCGGGATGGGGGGCGTCCGGATGTCGCTCGTCATGCCTCCATTGTGGTCCCGACGCTCGAATCCGACTCGCGGTTTTCGGACATCTCGGTGGGCGGTCGACGGTCGACCGGCTGCCTCACCAGTTCGACCACCAGGGCCGTCGCGAGCACGGCGACGAGGGCCCAGACCACGCCGGAGAAGGAGGCGGGCCTGCTGAGGAACACCAGGAGCACGCCCAGCGCCGCGACGAGGGACAGGATCGCGGGGCGCAGGCGTTCGACCGCCCGGCCGAAGCCGCGAGGGTCGAGGCCAGCCCGATCCCTCGCCGCCCGCAGCGCGCCGAATCCCGCGGCACCCGCCGAACGGGCCCCGACCGCGAGACGCGATCCTCCCGCGATCCAGGCACCCGCCGCGATGCAGGTCGCGAGCGCCACGAGCGCCAGCAGGGAAGCGCGCATGACGAGGGTGAGCTGCTCGAAGAGCGCCTCGGCCGTGGCCGCGGGCATGATCGTGGGGCTCACGGATCCGACGAAGAACTGCCGGCCGATTCCGAGACCCGAGGCGAGCAGCAGCAGCGACGCCGCGAGCGCGGCCCCGGCCCAGGCGATGGCGCGCAGGCGTCCCCGGGCCACGAGCACGCCGAGCGCGAGCAGGCCCAGCGAGAGCCAGGGGAGCCAGTATCCGGCCGCGGTGGAGAGCTGGTACACGGTGCGGACGAGCGCCAGCGAGTCGGACGCGGCGAGGGGGATGCTGCGATGGACCTCGGGAATGGCCGAGGCGAAGCCGAAACCCTGCTGCTGGAGCGAGCGCTTGACCTCGGCGACGACGGAATCGAGCTGCAGCGAGAGGGTCCCGTCGTCGCCGAGGCGGACGGCGCTCGACGGATCGTCCTGGATCACCGCGATGGCTCGGCGGTGTGTTTCGCGGAGCGCGGTGGACCACACCCGTGCGAACTCGGGCGAGCGGACGACACGATCGACCGCGGTCGAGATGAGCGACTCGACCCCCGCCACCGCGGGCGCCTTGAGCAGCGGGAGCGCGGCCTTGGCCTTGGGCGGCAGATCCAACTGCTCGACACCGCCGAGGAGATCGCCGACGAGCCCCTCGACGTCGACGTGCTGCGCGATCGCCTGCTCGGCCTGAGCCGAGATGTAGTCCTGCACCGCGGGCCGGGTCACGACGGGCGCGAAAGTCTCGACGAAGCGATCCGTATCGACGAGTTCGGCGCGCGCCCAGCCCCCGATGAGGGCGACGGGGGCGAGGAGCGCCCCCACGGCGATGAGCGCGATGGCGCCGGCCGCCCGCAGACGGCCGCGTTTCGGAGCAGCGCGGCCGGAACCGTCGCCCGCGCGGACCGCCACGGCTTCGAGCTCGCGGTTGCGGGTCTCCAGTTCGGCGACGCGCTCGCGCAGGGCATCCACTTCGCGGGGTTCGTTCATCGGTGATCCTTCCCTGGAGCGGCGTGCACCGCACGGCTCCATATTGGCAGCGCGGCGAGCCGCGCGGGTGGCGCGTCACCCCGAGAATCGCCCGCCGATGCCCGCCGGTACCCGGAGACCTCCTCGACGCGTCGGCCCTAGGCTGAGGGCATGCATGCAGCAGCGGAGACGACGGCCCGGCGTCGGTTGGCGGTCGAGATCGTCGCGCAGGATCTCGAAGGGGTGCGGATCGCCCTGGACGCGGGCGCGGACCGGGTGGAGCTCTGCGCCGCGCTCGCGACGGGCGGGCTGACGCCGAGCGCCGCGCTGATCGAATCGGCGGCGGATCTGGGACGCGACGCCGGGCGCACGGGATTCGTGCACGTCCTGATCCGATCCCGCCCCGGGGACTTCGTCTACACCCCGGAAGAACTCGCGCTCATGCGCCGCGACGCCGCGCACGCGGTCCGACTCGGCGCGTCCGGCGTGGTGGTCGGCGCGCTCGACCGATCCCGCGCGATCGACCTGGAGGCCGTCGCCGCCTTCCGCGACGCGCTCGGTGCGGCGGAGCTCACCTTCCACCGCGCGCTCGATCTCACCGCCGACCCGGTGGCAGCGCTCACCGACCTGGCCGGGCTCGGGGTCGCGCGCGTGCTGACCTCGGGCGGTGCCGCTCGCGTCTCGGAGGGGCTGCCCATCCTGCGGGCGCTCGCCGCAGCGGGAACGGGCGTGCAGATCATGGCGGGCGGGGGCGCGACGCCGGACGATGCCGCCGCACTGCGCGCTGCGGGCGCGGACGCGCTGCACCTGTCCGCGCGGCGCACCCTGATCGGCGGGCCGACGGGGCCGGGCGGCGGGGACTCGTGCTACGACGGCACCGACGCGAGGATCGTGCGCGCCGCGATCGCAGCGGCGCGCGCCTGATCCCGGGTCAGGCCTCGGCGCGCAGACGCTCGACGATCGCGAGGACCCGACGCGCGCGAGTCTCCTCCCGCTTCGCGTCCGCGACCGCCCGGGCGTCCTCCTTGCGCGCGGTGAACGACTGAGCCTCGAACCGTGCCCGTACCAGGGGATCGGCGGCGAGCGCCGCGGCGAGCTCCGCGGGGATCTGGACCTCGCGCGGCGCCTCGTCGAGGTCGATGCTGACCTCGACCTCGTCCCCGATCTCGACGCCGAGTTCCGCGCGGTTGGCCTTCGAGATGCCGATGAGGTTCTGCCCGCCCATCACGCCGATGCGGAGGCGGACCGTCGCGGCGCCGATGGTGACGCGCACGGCGGCGCGTTTGCCTCCGCCGAGTTCGGCGACCTGCGCGTCGCTGAGCACGATGGCGGTCGCGGGGCCGTGCGGGGCGAGGACGGTGCGGACGGTGAGGGTCATCGCTTCAGTATGCCCCTCGGGCGGGCACAGCGGGAGAGGGGTCCGGTCAGCTGGCGGTCTCCGCGTCGTCCCAGCGGCTCGCGTCGAGCGCGTCGGCCACGGCCTCCCGCGAACCGACGCCGAGCTTCATGAGGATCCGTGCGACGTGGGTCTCGACGGTGCGTCGCGAGTTCTGCAGGCGCTTCGCGATCTGGGTGTTGCTGTAGCCGAGCGAGACGAGCTCTGCGACGTGCTGTTCGCGGACCGTGAGCGCCGGGTGCCTGGGGGTCGGGACGAACATGCCGCGTCGGGCGAGGCGTCGCGCGGTGTCCGCCGCGTCCTCCCGAGCCGGGGCGCGCAGCTGGGCGATGTGCTGTGCCAGCAGGGGGGCGATGGGGGCGGCGAGACCGGAACCGAGCTCGTCGGCCCGGGCGAGCTGGTCCGGCGCGAGCGGCGCTCCTCCGCACAGCTGCGCCGCGTGCAGGGCGCGGAGTTCCATGAGCCCGAATCCGTACTCGCGCGCTCGTCGTGCGATCGCCTCGGCTTCTGCGCGTTCGGTGCCGTCGGGTGCCCAGAGCCGTGCGAGCAGCAGGTGGTATCGGCTGGGGACGTCGAGCAGGCGGCTCGTCCCGGTGGTCCAGCCGGCGATGCGCGCTCGGGTGGCCCTCGCCCCGTCGAGGTCCCCGTTTGCGGCCTGAGCGAGGGCGAGCGAGGCGAGCAGCAGACCCTCCGAGCCGGTGCCCGTGAAGTCGTCCAGTTCCGAGCAGGCGATCGCGAGGTGCTCAGACGCGCGCGCCCAGTCGCCCTGCATGAGTGCCAGCAGGCCCCGTCCGAAGGAGACGACCGTCTCCCGGAGGCGCGGGCCGCCCGCGCCGCGGGCGATCGCCTGCTCCATCGCCCCGTAGATGAATACCGCCTCTCGGCTGTGTCCGGAGAACACGTCGACGAGGCACCAGACGCCGATGATCTCGCCGGCGGCGAGGGGGTAGTCGGCCGCGGCCTGCACGGCGAAGCGGAGCTGCTGCCGGGCGATCTGCCGGGCCTGCCGCGTCTCGCCCCGCTGGCCGTGCAGCAGGATCGCGGTCGGGGCGAAGGGGAGGAACCCCGGGGTGCCCGCCGTCGCGTCGGACAGGCGCCGTTCGAGTTCGGCGGCCGCGACCATCTCGCCTCCGTAGCAGAGCGCGATTCCCCGCTGCGCCTCCACGCGGATCGCCGCCGCCGCGGCCGCTTCGGACGGACCCTCGGCGCCGAGCCGATCCGCCCAGCCGAGTGCGACGATCGCGTCCTCCCAGCGTCCGGCCATCAGCACCGCCGCATCGGCGAAGGCGATGGCGAGGTCCGCGGCCAGCCGCGTGCGTTCGGCGCCGGCCGGCATCGTCTCGATGAGGGCTCGCGCGGCGGCCTCGTCGGCGGTCACGGCCTCGGGGTCGCCGAGGTACCGGAACGCCTCGAGCCGGTTGACGAGCGCGGCGATCCGGAGCGGCGGGTCGAGTCCGGGCCGCCGGAGCAGCGCGGAGGCGATACGCACCCGGAACTCGTGGTCGACGAGCGGGCTGGCGAACCGGAAGGCCGGCTCGAGGAGTTCGAGCGGAACCTCGCGGTCGCCGTGCAGCCCCCAGTCGACGACCGTCAGCAGATCCTCGGTCGGAATCGTCCCGCCCCCGGTGGTGCGCTCGAGATCCTCCGTGATGAGCGGCTCGACGGCCCGATCGTAGAGTGCGCGGTACTGCTGCCTGATGCGCACCGGGTTGAGCATCGTCTCCGCGGTCTCGCCGTAGATCGGGTGGGCGAGCTCCAGCACGGGTCTCCCGTCGGCCCGGTAGACGATCCGCACGACCTCCTTCTCCAGGAGGCGTTCGAGGGGGTCGGGCGGGATCGAGGCGTCGAGGAGGTGGAGCGGCGCGGGCGAGCAGAGCGCCGCGGTCTCGAACGCCGTCCGCTCGTCGCTCGGCAGACGGCCGATCTCGGCACGCAGCACGTCGTGCAGGGAGGTACCGGCCGGCAGCGACCCTGGCCACACCCGCAGGCCGTGGCGGTCCTCGAGCGCCCCCGCCCGTTCGAGCGCGCCGATGAGCTCGGCGAGGAAGAGCGGGTTCCCGCCCGTCGACTGGTGCAGGCGGGATATCGTGTCGGGCGCGAACGGCCGCCCCGGGAGCATCGCGGCCGAGAACTCCGCGGTCTCGGACGGCGTCAGCTCGGGCACTTCGATCCGGCGCAGCTCGCCGTCGCGCCAGGCGCGCGCGAGCAGGGCGGACGGCCCTGGAACGCTCCGGCAGGTGAGGAGCACGCGCACTTCGGGGAGCGCCAGCAGGAGATCGGTGACCGCCTCGCTCATCGGGTCGAGCTGGGGGGTGTCGTCGATGAGGATGATCAGGGGCGCCCCTTCGCACCGCCCGTGCAGGCGTGCACGAGGGCTCGTGCGACCTCCTCGGGAGTGTCACCGGCCGGGCCTCGCAGGGAGCGGAGGGCCGGGGCGAACACCGCGAGCGGCGTGCGCTGCGTCGCGGTCGTCGCGGCGAACCGTGCGATGCGCGTGTTCGGCCGGTCTTCGAGGAAGCCGAGCGCCGCCTCCCTGGCGAGGCGGGTCTTCCCGGAGCCTGCGGTTCCGATCAGGATCGCGCTCGCCCCGTCGGGCGCCAGCGCCGCCCGCGTGTCCGCCAAAGGGCGCTGCGTCCCCAGAACGGTGCCGAATGCGGTGAAACGGGCACGGGTTCGGGGCGCGGAGACGAACCGGCCACTCGCCCGACCGAGTACTCCGACACCATCCCGCACCACCCGCCTGAGGACCCGGTGAGCGGCACTGCCCGCGGATCGACGGCTCAATGGTACGTCCGAAACATGACAATTCATGTGAATCGTTGAGTAGCCATGACCCCCGTCCGGCCACCCGGTCACGCGGGGCCGGTCAGCTCGATCGGCGACGCCCCCGTGCCGCCGCGGACAGCAGGGCGAGACCGCCGAGCAGGACGGCCGTCGCGCCCAGCAGCGCGGCGGTGGGCACCGGCGCTCCGGTCGTCGCGAGACCATCGCGCTGCGGGCCGCCGGCGGGGGCGGCCGTCTCGGCGGCCGCCCCGCCGACACCGGTGCCTCCGTGCGATCCGTCGCTCCCGCTCCCGCTCCCGGCGGAACCGTCGCCGCCGCTGCCGTGCGTGCCGTCGCTGCCGGCCGATGCGCTCGCCGTCGCACCGGCAGCGGACGAGGCGTCCGAGTCGGACCCCGCGACGACCGTGAGCTCGGCCAGATCCGAGACCGCGGTGCCGAAGGGGTTCTCGAAGACGGCGCGGAAGAGCGTCCCGGAATCCGTGGGGCCGAACTCCGACTCGAAGACGGTGCTGGTCGCCCCCGGGACCACGGCCCAGTTCTCGCCGTCGTCGGAGCTGCGCTCCCAGCGCACCGAAAGCGGGGCGGAGCCCGTCGCGGCGGACTCGAAGACGGCACGGCCGCCCGCGGGGATGCTGCGGTCCTCAGGATGCGCGATCACGCTCGGCGCCACACCGCGAACGGTGAGCGTGGCCGCTCGAGTGGTCCAGCTCGCCGCACCCGCGGTGAACACGGCCCGGAACTGCGCGCCGGAATCGGCGAGCTCCGCGCGCGGCAGCGTGTAGTGCTCGGCGGAGGACCCGGCGATCGGGGCCCACGGCGCGCTCTCGCCGCTGCGCCGTTCCCAGCGCACCCCGTCGGCGGCGATCCCCGAGATCCCCGCGGTGAAGGTGGCGTCGTCCCCGTCGGTGACGACGATGCTCTGGGGACTCGTCAGCCGCACGGCCGGTTCGATCCGGGTCAGGCGGCTGCCGATCGCCGACGTCGTGTACACCGCGTGGGTCTTCGGGTTCGCAGCGATGAAGAACGCGCCGTCGACCCCGTCGACCCGCTGCGCGAGTTCGCCCGTGCTGCGATCGAGCACGCCGACGGTGCCGGTGAAGGGCGCGGTGATGAACATCGCGCCGAGGCCGGGGTCCTCGTCCTGGAAGTAGGTGTTCGCGAGCGGGATGGAGGCCGAGGCGACACCCGAGCCCGTGTCGAGCACGGTCGCGGCGGACTCGCCCTGGAGCGCGATCACCGCGCGGTTTCCGGAGGACGTGAGTGCGATCTTGTGGGGGAACCGACCCGTGGGCCACAGCGCGCGGCTCCCGCCCGTGCTCGCATCGATCGCCTGCACCGCGCCCGCGTTGTAGCCGGCTGCGTACACGGTCCTTCCGTCCGCGGAGACGGTGAGGCTGTCGACCCAGGACGGCGAGACGAGGGTCTGGAGCGCCACCGGGGCGGTCGGAACGCTCAGATCGAAGACGCGGATGCCACCCGGGTTCGCGAAGCTCGACACGTACAATCGCGAGCCGTCCGGTGAGATCGCGAGGCCCGCGGGCGAGACCCCGGCGGGCAGCACCGTCGGCGTGCCGGTCGCGCCGGGGGCGATCACCGCGATCGAACCCGGCGCGTTGTTGCCGCCGTAGAGCGTGACGTAGACGACTCCGCTCGGGCCCACGAGCACCTGATACGGCTGCTCGGGGAGCGCCACGGTCCGCAGGGTGTCGAGGCTCGCGCCGTCGACGACCCGGAGCAGGCCCGCCGAGCGGGACGCGACGTAGACGAGGTCGCGGTCCGGATCGACGGCGATGCCCTCGTTGGCCCGGCCGATGTCCGCGGACCCGGTGACCTCGTACTGCGGCGGGTGCGCCGGGCCGGTGGGCGCGGCGTTCGCCGCTGCGGCGCCCGGTGCGAACGCGGCCGCAGCGAGGACGGAAATAAGCCCGAGCGCGGCGGTTCGCGCGCGGGCACGGCGGAAGAGGTTCCGGGGCATGGCGGGGTCCTTCGGAGAGCGACGATGGGCGATCGGGCTCGAGCCGAACCGGCAACCGCTGGAAGACGATAACAAACCCGGCCGGGATCCATTCCCGGCCGGGCGCGTCGGAAGCCCCGCTCCCGGCTACCGGAGGTCGTCCGCGCCGGGCACGACGACCGCGTACAGGTCGCCGATCGTGGCGAGCGCCGAGCGGTGGAGCTGCGCCGCCGGGACGTCGCCGTAGGGCGTCGGCAGCGATCGGGTCGCGGTCGCGCTCGCGACCACCGTCGGGCGGTTGCCGCGCAGGAACGCCCCCTCGGCGGTGAAGGTGACGCACATGTGGGTCATGAACCCCGCGATGACGATCTCTTCCCGGCCCGCGGCATCGACCAGATCGCCGAGTTCCGTGCCCACGAACGCGTTCGGCGCGTGCTTCACGACGATCGGTTCGCCGTCGAGGGGAGCGACGGCGGGGTGGATCGCCCCGCTCTCACCGCTGATGTCGTAGGGGGTTCCGGGGCCGTCGTCGTGGACCACGTGGATCACGGCGGCCCCCGCGGCCCGTGCGCGCGCCAGGAGGTCCGCCGCCGCCTCGAGCGCCGGAGCCCAGCCCTCGAGCTCCATCACCCCGGTCGTGTAGGTGTTCTGGAAGTCGATGAGGACCAGGGTGGATTCGGCGAGCGAGGCCGGCTGCTGGGGGAGTCCGCTGAGGGATCGGAGCGTGGGGGAGGCGGTCACGGTGGGCCTTTCTTCGTGGAGTATCTGCTGTCGTCCAGTATTCGTGAGCTGAAATAGCATGAACAGGTGAAATCGGGTCACTTCGCGCGCGAAGCGGCCGAACCTCCGAGGAGTCCCATGCCCGTACCGTCGGTCGCCGTCGTCGCCTTCGACGGCATCAGCCCGTTCCACCTGGCCGTGCCGTCCCTGGTGCTCGGGCCCGAGAGCCCGCCGGGCGAAGCGGAGCCCTGGACGATCGAGGTCTGCGCGGAACGTCCCGGTCCGCTGCGGACCTCGGCGGGCTACGAGATCGTGGTCCCGCGCGGGCTCGAAGCGACGGCCGTGGCCGATATCGTCATCGTGCCCTGGTGGGGCGATCCCTCGACACCCGCGCCCGTGCCGGTCGTGGCCGCGATTCGCGCGGCGCATCTGCGCGGTGCCACGATCGTGGGCCTGTGCCTCGGCGTGTTCCCGGTCGCCGACGCCGGAATCCTCGACGGGATGGGCGCGACCACGCACTGGAAGTGGACCGAGACCTTCCGCCGGCGCTTCCCGGGAGTCCGGCTCGATCCGGCGGCGCTCTACGTCGACGCGGGGACCGTCCTGACCGGGGCCGGGGCCAGCGCGGGGATCGACACCTGCCTCCACCTGCTCGCCTCGCGGGTCGGGCAGAGCGCCGCGAACCGGGTGGCGCGGCGCATCGTCGCGTCGCCGCACCGCCGTGGCGGGCAGGCGCAGTTCATCGAGCAGCCGGCGGTGTCGGCGTCCGACGACCCGGTGGGGCGCGCCTGCGAATGGGCGCTCGCCCACCTCGACGGACCGCTGCCGATCGACGAGCTGGCTGCGCGGGCGCACCTGAGCCGCAGCACCTTCACGCGCGCGTTCCGGCGTCGGACCGGCAGCTCGGTGGCCCGGTGGGTCGTGCAGCAGCGCGTGTCGCGGGCTCGGGAACTCCTCGAGCGCACCGATCTCGCCGTCGAGGCCATCGCCGATGCCTGCGGCTTCAGCGGGGCGGCGATCCTGCGCGAGCACTTCCGTGCCGAGATGGATACGACCCCCGCGAGCTACCGCGACGCGTTCCGGGCAGGCGCCTCGGGCTGAGCGTCCGGAGTGTCCCGGGGGCTCGCTGTGATCGTGCACGAAAAAGCCGGGTCGATCCGCATTTCTGCGGATCGACCCGGCTCCTGTCTTCGTGCCCCCGGAGAGATTCGAACTCCCGACCTACGGTACCGGAAACCGGCGCTCTATCCCCTGAGCTACGGAGGCGACTCCGCAAGCCTAGCGCACTTCTCGGGGCTCGCGCGCGCCGGTCGTCCGGCGGCCGGTAGGATCGGTGCTTGTGACGCCACAGGAACTTGCCACCGCCATCGCCCGGATCCTCACCGACCTCATCGCCGCGCGCGGCGCCGAGATCCCGGTGACCGAAGCGGACACGCAGGTGGAGCGACCGAAGAGCCGAGAGCACGGCGACTGGGCGTCGAACGCCGCGATGAAGTTCGCAAAGCGGATCGGCACCAACCCGCGCGAGCTCGCAACCGAGATCGCCCAGCGCATCTCGGAGATCGACGGCGTCGCCGCGGCGGACGTGGCCGGCCCCGGCTTCATCAACATCACCCTCGACGCGGCGAGCGCGGGCGAGACCGCCCGCCGCGTCGTCGAGCTGGGCGAGGCCTACGGGCGCGGCGAGGCGCTCGCCGGGCAGAAGATCAACCTCGAGTTCGTGAGCGCGAACCCGACGGGTCCGCTGCACCTGGGCCACACGCGCTGGGCGGCGCTCGGCGACTCGATCTCGCGCGTGCTGCGCGCCGCGGGCGCCGAGGTCACGAACGAGTACTACATCAACGACGCCGGCGCCCAGATGAACAAGTTCGGCCGCTCGGTGCTGGCCGCTGCGCTCGGCGAGCCCGCCCCCGAGGACGCCTACCCGGGCGCCTACATCCAGTCGCTCGGCGCGCACGTGCTCGCCCAGCAGCCCGATCTCGCCGAGATCGCCGCGCAGGATCGCGATCGCGCGCTCGAGCTCGCGCAGGAGCTCGGCTACCAGCAGCAGCTCGCCGAGATCAAGGATTCGCTGGAGCGCTTCAACGTGCACTTCGACGTGTTCTTCTCGGAGCGCTCGCTGCACGCACCGGGCGAGAACGGCGAGAAGAGCCCCATCGATGCGGCCGTCGACCGCCTGCGCGAGCAGGGGCACGTCTTCGAAGCGGACGACGCGATCTGGGTCCGGACGACCGATTTCGGCGACGACAAGGATCGCGTGTTCACTCGCGGCAACGGCATCTACACCTACTTCGCTGCCGACGCGGCCTACTACCTGACGAAGAAGGACCGCGGCTTCGGCGAGAAGATCTACCTGCTCGGCGCCGACCACCACGGCTACATCGGTCGTCTCACGGCGATCGCCGGTGCCGCGGGCGACGACATCGAGACCGACATCACGGTGCTCATCGGCCAGCTCGTCAACCTCAACGGCGCCCGCCTCTCGAAGCGCGCCGGCAATATCGTCGAACTCGACGACCTCCTCGAGTGGCTCGGCTCCGACGCGCTGCGCTACTGGCTCGCCCGCTACCCGGCCGATTCGCCGCTCGCGCTCGACGGCGAGAAGCTGCGGAGCCGGACGAACGACAACCCGGTCTTCTACGTGCAGTACGCGCACGCCCGCACCTGCGCGGTCGACCGCAATGCGGCCGCGGCGGGCATCGACCGCAGCGCGTTCACGCCCGAGCTGCTCACGCACCAGACCGAGACCGAGCTGCTCGGCAAGTTGCAGGAGTATCCCGGGATCGTCGCGGGCGCCGCCGAGCTGCGGGAGCCGCACCGCATCGCGCGCTACCTCGAGGAGCTCGCGGCCGCGTTCCACCGCTGGTACGACAACTGCCGCGTGATCCCGCTGGGCGACGCCCCGGTGGAGGACCTGCACCGCACGCGCCTGTGGCTGAACGACGCCGCCGGCCAGGTGCTGCGCAACGGCCTCGACCTGATCGGCGTCTCGGCGCCCGAGCGCCTCTGAGTCGCGGCCGATGACCGAGCAGCGGGAACGCCGGCCGCGCTGGTGGCTGAGGATCCTCTGGGTCGTCGTGATCCTCGCGGTGCTCGCGGGCGCGGGCGAGATCGCGCTGCGGGCGATCCTGCCCGGAGCGATCTCGGCGGCGGTGCGGCAGCCGCTCGAGCTGTCGGGCGACCACCCGGTCGACGTGCAGCTCGGCGGTTCGGTACTGCTGCACACGGTCACGGGCAGGCTGGGCGACGTCACGGTCACCGTGCCGGACGCCCCGCTCGTCGACGGGCTGCAGGGTGACCTCACCGTGCACGCGGACTCCGCGCCGTTCAGCCTCGTCTCGGGTTCCGGCGAGGTGCAGGGCGCCACGGCGTCGATCACAGTGCCGAAGGACCGGATCGACCAGACCATCTCGCTGCTCACGAAGGGCATCGCGCAGACCGGCACGGTGCGCGAGGGCGCGCTCGACGTCGGCCGCAGCATGGAGATCTTCGGGCAGAAGGTGTCGCTCTCCGCGACGCTGAAGCTCGGGGTCGAGCAGGGCGACGTGAGGATCACGCCGGAGGGCGTGAAGGCGGCCGGTTTCGACCTCACCGCGAAGCAGATCGACTCCTTCGGCGGACCCGCGGTGCGGGCCCTGACCCAGCCGCAGACGGTCTGCGTCCGCGACCAGCTGCCCCGGGGGATCGAGCTGACCGGCATCGAGCTCTCCTCGACCGGTTCCGTGCGAGTCGACGCGAAGATCTCGCCGACCCTCGTCAGCGATCCGAAGCAGCGCGAGAAGGGCAGCTGCGGCTGACCGGAGCCGCGCTCAGCGGTCGAGAGCGCGCAACGCGATCCACGCGGTCGCGCGGTCGTCGGCGTGGTCCATCGAGAGCCCCGTCAGTTCCTCGACCCGCCGCAGGCGGGAGACGAGGGTCTGCCGATGGATCCCCAGCAGCTGGGCGCTCGCCCGATGCCGGCCGTTCTCGGCGAGGAACGCCCGCAGGGTGGCGGTGAGCTCGCCGTGCGCGCCCGCGGCGTCGCGCAGCGGGTCGAGCGCGCGGGCGAGCTCGGCCCGCGGCTCCGCGGCGAGGGACCCGAGCACCAGCTCCACCGAGGCGAGCCTCGCGTAGTGGACCACCGTGCGGGATTCGTCGAGCGCGGTGTCGAGCGCCTGACCCGCCTGCGCCGCGCCCCGGGCCAGCGCATCGGCGGGGGACGGCGTGCCGATGCCGAGGTGCAGGCGCTGCCCCGATACCGGGGTGAGCTCGTCGACCCGCTTCGCGAGTTCGTCGACGAGGTCGTCGCGCACGAACCCGAGCACGCGGCCCTGCGAGGCGGCGAAGACGTGCTCGGCGCCGAGCTCGTCGAACCAGCGGCGCAGCAGGCGCTCGGCGTCGATGGTGCGGGTGCGCGCCCCGAGGGCGAACGCGGTGAGGCTGCGGTCGTGCACGCCCCAGCGGCGCAGCAGCTCGAGCGCGGGTGCGCCGCCGGCGAGGATCGTGCGCAGGAGCGACTCGCGCCCGAGGTGCTCGGTGACCGTGGGGTCGTGGGAACGGAGCAGCAGGTCGAAGAGGGCTGCGGCGAGCGAGGCGAGGTCCCGTGAGCGGCTGACCGTGCCGGAACGGGTCGAGATCACGAGGTATCCGGCGAGGTCCCGGTCGGATCCCACCTGGTGGAGCTGCAGGCCCTCGTGCCGCACCCGGACCGGACGGCCGAGTGCGACGGCGGTCGCGTCGGAGACGTGCAGGCGCCCGGCTCCGGCGCTCGTGATCAGCTGGCCCTGGGCGTCGAGCAGCACGGCCCAGCCGTCGATGCGGTGCGCGAGCTCCGCGATCGCGGCCGTCGCTCCGCCGCGTCGGGCGGCCTGGGTGAGCACCTTCATGCCCGCGGCGACGAGCCGATCCGACGCGGCGAGATCGTCGGCGAGGAGGGCCGTGAGCGTTGCGTGCAGGGCGACGCCGCCGAGTGCGCACCGCAGGATCGCGGTGGCTTCGTGCGCGGCCAGCCGCTCGCGCAGCGCGGGATCGTCGGCATCCGTCACGAGGACGGCCCGAGAGAGGGCGTCGGCCTCCGGCCCGCCGGCGTCCAATCGGTCGAGGAGCGCCCCGGGATCGCCCGTCACCAGCGTCGCGTACGCGGGGTGCCCGACCACGACGACCTCGTCGAACCGTGCGACGCCGTCGACCGGCGTGCGCTCGGACAGACGCTGCGGGACGCAGGTCCCGCCGGCGGCCCGGGCGATGGCTGAAAGGGTGAGCGGCACGCCTCGAATGTACCAAATGCTGCGTTGGTCCTCGCCGATCCATCATTCGGTGCAGTGACACGGCGCTCGCTCCCTCCGTAGCATCTCCTCAGTCGCCAGTCCGGCCCCGGCCGCGACGGCGAGATCGATCCAGTGCAGCCGCCGACGAAGGAGTGCAAGATGCAGGCCGTGGTGTTCCGAGATACCGATACCCGCGTGGAAGTGGTCGACGCCGACCTGGCCGCGCCGAAAGCTGGGGAGGTGCGCGTGAAGATCGCCGCCGCGGGCGTCTGCCACTCCGACCTGCACGTGAAGCGCGGCGAGTGGGACGCGCCCGCTCCCATGGTGATGGGGCACGAGGGGTCCGGCGTCGTGACCGAGCTCGGCGAGGAGTGACCTCGCTCGCGGTCGGCGATCACGTCGTGCTGAGCTGGGTGCCCCCGTGCGGCGAGTGCCGCTACTGCCTGCAGGGCCACGAGGCGCGCTGCCAGAAGGTCGTCGAGGTCAACAACACGCACGGTTCCCTGTTCGACGGGACCTCGCGGCTGAGCAACGCCGTGACCGGCGAGCCGCTGCACCACTACCTCAGCGTGTCCTCGTTCGCCGAAGAGGTCGTGGTCCCGGTCTCCGGCGCGATCAAGGTGCGCGACGACGCCCCGCTCGACGTCATCGCCGTGGTCGGCTGCGCCGTCGCCACGGGCGTCGGCGCGGTGCTCAACACCGCGGCGGTCGAGCCCGGGTCCACGGTCGCGGTGATCGGCTGCGGCGGCGTCGGGCTCAACGTGGTCCAGGGCGCGAAGCTCGCCGGCGCCGAGCGCATCATCGCGATCGACGTCGTCCCGGAGAAGACCGCGATGGCGCTCCAGTTCGGTGCGACCGACCGCATCGACGCCTCGCAGCGCGACGCCGTCGAGCAGCTCTTCGAGCTCGTGCCCGACGGCGTCGACTACGCGTTCGACGCGATCGGCCGCACCTCCACCACGGAGCAGTCGATCCGCATGCTCGGTCTCGGCGGTGCCGCCGTGATCGTCGGCCTGCCTCCGACGGGCGCCACGGCCTCGTTCGAACCGCTCGTGCTCGCCGAGGCCGATCAGCGGATCCTCGGCTCCAACTACGGCTCGGTGCGCCCCTCGATCGACATCCCCGCGCTCGTCGACCGGTACATGGACGGGCAGCTGAAGCTCGATCCGCTCATCTCGGGGCGACGCCCGCTCGCCGAAGCCGCCGAGGCGCTCGACGACCTCGAGGCCGGCGGCGTGCTGCGCACCCTGCTGATCCCCTGAGCCACGCGTCACCCGAGCCACTCGAAGGAGAGTCCACCACCATGTCCACCACCACCTCACAGCAGCCGGTCGATGCCGGCCTGCGACACGGAGTGATGTCGGGGCCAGAGCTCGCCGCTCAGGCCATCGCCAACATCGCCCCGAGCGCGGTGATCGCGTTCACCGCCGCCTCGATCTTCATCGGGGCCGGCAACGGCACGATGCTGTCGTTCCTGCTCGCCACCATCGTGATCGTCTGCGTCGGCTACTGCGTCGCGGTCTTCGCCAAGAGGAACGCGTCCGCTGGATCCCTGTACACGTATGTCGCGAAGGGCCTCGGCCCGACCGGCGCCTACACCGCGGGCGTCGCGCTGATCATCGGCTGCTGGGGCATCGCGGCAGGCTCGCTCGGCGGCGCCGTGTCGTACATGTCCGATCTGCTCCGCCTGCTGGGCGTCCCCGCCTCGGGGGTCGTCTGGCTCATCGCGCTCGCGATCGTGATCGGCGGTCTCGCCACCTTCTTCACGATCCGCGGCATCCGTATCTCGGCGCGCGTCTCGCTCGTGCTCGAGCTCGTGTCGGTCGCGATCATCATGATCCTGCTCGTCACGGCGCTCGTCGTGCTCGGCCCCGACGCCTGGGACCCCGCGCAGTTCAGCTTCGAGGGCGTGCCGTTCCAGGGCGTCGCCGCCGGAATGGTGCTCGGCATCCTCGGCTTCGTCGGCTTCTCATCGGCGGACGCGCTGGGCCGGGAGGCGAAGAACCCCTACACCGCGATCCCGCGCGCGATCATGTGGAGCGCCGTCGTGGTCGGCGTGCTCTACGTGTTCGCCGCCTACACGCAGATCGCCGTGCTCGGCGACGACCTCGCCACCGCGGCGAGCCCGCTGCAGGCGATCTCCGAGAAGATCGGGATGCCCGGCTGGTTCACCCCGCTGCTCACCTTCGGCGTCGCGGCCTCGTTCTTCGCCGTGGTCGTCGCCCCGCTCAACGTGGTCGGCCGCATCGTCTACGTCATGGGCAAGGAGGGCGTCGTGCCCGAGCGCTTCGGCCGCACTCACGACACCCACCTCACTCCGCACCGCGTACTGCTCATCGCCGGCCCCGCCGCGATCGTGCTCGACGTGATCCTCCTCGCCTGCGGCGTGCAGCCGATGGACATCACCGTGTGGGTCGACACCTACGGCACCTACGGCTACATGGTCGCGTATGCGCTCGTCGCCATCGCCTGCGTCGCATACGTCCGCCGCGAGCGGATGCGCAGCGCGCTCGTCACCCTGTGCGCGGCGATCGCCGTGATCGCCATGGTCTACGTGTTCCTCGCGAACGTGTTCCCCGTGCCGGCGTTCCCGCTCAACGTGATCCCGTACCTCTTCCTCGCGACGATGATCGCGGCGCTGGCCTGGTTCCTGCGCCTGCGGAAGCAGGATCCCGAGGTGCTCGACCGGATCGGGAACACCGAGACCGACATGCTGGAGGGCGTGGGCTGAGTCAGACCACGCTTCCGCCGAGGCGCGGATCCGCGACCCGTCCGTCCCACCGCTGCTCGGGGGCGTACAGGTCGAGGACCGCGCCGAGGCGTTCCCGCTCCTGGGCGCGCCGCGCAGCTCCTTGGAGCTCGCGGCCGCCAGGTCGACGAGCAGACGGATCGCGAGCAAGATGCCCGAGGAGGTGTCGCCGAGCTCGCGGTCCTCGGTGTCGACGACCACCTGCTCGGCGGCGAACGCGCTGAGCGGGGAGTCGGAGCTGTCGGTCAGCAGCACGACGGTGCCGCCCGCGGCGACGTACTGCCGAGCGATCTCGACCGTGTCGCGGCGGTAGGGACGCGTGCAGACCACGACGAGTGCGTCGCCCGTGCGCACGTCGGAGAGCAGATCGAGCGCCTCGAGGCTGGGCGGAGCCGCCAGCATGACCTGGCTGAAGCTCGCGCCGAGCGCCCCGCGAGCGTCGACGCGTAGCCCTGCGAGGCGCCGCGGCCGAGGACGAAACGCCGACGGCTGCCTGCGATGAGCGCGGACGCGCGCTCGAACGAGGGGTCGGACTCGAAGGCCTCCACCGCGCTCTCGAGCGCCGCGCGCTCCGCCTGCAGGATCCGCGACTTCAGCGCGGAGGAGCGTCGCCGGGGCTGGGGGCGTGCTCAGCGGCCTTCGGCATGGTCCTCCTCACGGCCCACGGGTCTCGCGTCGAAGCGCTGGATCAGCGGCGGATCCGTCGGGGTCAGTTGCAGCACGAACTCGCACTGGCGATCGCGCCCGATCATACGCCAGCGGGCGCTCGCCGCGGTCGGATACCGGATCCCCTCGGGGGCGAGCCGGGCGTCGGCTCCCAGCGCGTCCAGCACCCGCGAGAGTGCGTCGCGGCGCTCGGCGAGCGGGAGATCGAGGGCGACGCACGAGGCGAACGCCTGCTGCTCGGCGCGCGACCAGAGCGCTGCATCGTCGGGTCGCTCGGCGAGCGCGCGCGCGAGCGCGACCGCCGAACGGGTCTCGGGCCACGGAACCTGCGGGGCGCCCGGCAACGCCGACGCGGAGCGCTCGAACGCCTCGCCGGCCGGCTCCCAGGCCCCCGAATAGCCGCCGTTCTCGAGCCCGCACGCGATCGCATCGCGGTCGAGTCCCCATCGCAGGTGCGCCGAGAACCCGGGATAGCCGCCGGAATGAGAGATGACCCGCCCGAGGGCCGGCGAATGCTCGACGAACAGGCCGTAGCCGTACCCCGTGATCGCCTCGGACGGGCGCTCGGGGTCGGCGGGCATCGCTCGGTGCAGCTGCTGCATCTCGCGACGGCTCGCCGCGGCGAGCACGCGGTCGTCGTCCGGATCCGAGAACGCGCTCGCCAGCCAGGCGGCCCAGGCGATCAGGTCCGATGCCGAGGCGAAGAGGCCGCCGATCGCCGAGAAGGCCCCGGGCGCGGTGACCGGCTGCGGTTCCCACCCCCGCGTCCTGCGGGCGTGACCCGTCGCCGTGACCCGACCCTCCGGTGCGCGGAAGCGCACCCCCGTGAGGCCCAGGGGATCGAGCAGCTCGGTCTCGACCTGGTCGGGCAGCGGACGCCCGTCGAGGTGCTCCAGGATCCGGCCGAGCATCGCCCAGCCGAGGTTGGCGTACTCGAAACCGGTCCCCGGTTCGCGCACGAGGCGAATCCCCGCGGCGAGCAGCCCGTCGAACTCCGAGGCGGCCATCGACTCGAGCCGGTCGGCCCAGGCGTCGTCGGTGGGGAGGCCCGCCGACATGGTGAGCAGCATGCGGGGTGTGATGCGGTGCTCGGCGCCCGCCGGGACGAACCGGGCGCCCGGCAGCAGCTCTGCGACGGGCCGATCGAGGTCCAGCTCGTCCGTGTCGCGGAGCTGCATCGCGCGGGCGGCGGTGAACGACTTGGTGACGGAGGCGATGCGAAAGACCGTGCCGGCGTCGGGAGGGAGCCCGTCTCCGCGGTCGCCGGACGCGGCGAACGCGTCCTGGCCGCCGACGCGAGCCGCGAGCGCGATCGCCGGCGTCGAGCCGGATCGGACGCGGGAGGCCGCGAGCTCGGCGAGCATGTCGCCGGAGTCCGCCGCTCCGGCACCGGCGCTGGACAGATCATGGGGCGTCAGCGCATCAGACACGGGTCAGGAACTCCTCGAGGATCCGCTGACCGCCGTCGATCGAGGTGACGGGCATGCGTTCGTCGGCGCCGTGGGTGCCCGCGGGCCGGCGTCCCTCCGGGTCCGCGGTGAGCGGGGCGAAGCCGTAGCCCGCGATGCCGAGCGCAGCGAACGCCTTCGCATCCGTGCCGCCGCCCATGCAGACCGGAGGCACGACCGCCTCGGGATCGTGGGCGAGGATCGCCTCGCGCATCGCGTCGAACCAGGGCGACGGGTGCGGGGCGCTGACGGGGGACTGTCGGTCGACGAACTCCCAGTCGATGCCGTCGCCGATGAGCCCGCGCAGCGTCTCGACGGCTTCGTCCTCCGTGCCGGGCAGGCAGCGTACGTCGACCAGGGCCTCGGCGTTGCCGGGGATCACGTTCACGGTCATTCCGGCGTTCATGACGGTCGTGGTCGCGGTGCAGCGGATCGTCGCGGCGGCGACCTCGCCCGCGGGGCCGAGCCGGTCGATCGCGGCGAGCACGCCGGCCTCGGTGCCGAGATCGGGCGCGTTGCCGAGTGCGCGGTCGATGGTCTCGATGTAGCCGCGCACGGTGTCGGTGAGCCGCAGCGGCCACTCGTGCGTGTTGATGCGGTGGCACGCGGCGATCAGGCGTTCGAGCGCGTGGCCCGGGTGGGGGCGCGACGCGTGCCCGGGGTCGCCGCTCGCCCGCAGCCGCAGGTGCAGCGTGCCCCGCTCGCCCGTGGCGATGGGATAGCAGCGCACGGCCCGACCGTCGGCCGCGACGAGCTCCGTGGCGTCGCCGCCGGACTCTCCGATCGCGAACTGCACGCCCGCGAACAGCTCTGGCCGGTTCCGCACGAGCCAGAGCGCCCCGTGCTCGCCGCCCGACTCCTCGTCGGCCACGAAGAGCACCACGACGTCCCGGCGCGGGCGGGTGCCGGTCCTCGCCCAGTTCAGCAGCGTCGCGAGCGTCATCGCGACCATGTCCTTCATGTCGGTCGCCCCGCGTCCCCACACATAGCCGTCGGAGATGCGCCCGGCGAAGGCGGGGACGGTCCACTGGGACGGCTCGACGGGCACCACGTCGGTGTGGGCGTGCACGAGCACCGCCGGCAGCGTGGGGTCGGTGCCCGGTACGCGGAGCACCACGGAGGCGCGGGCGGGGGACGGGCCGACCACCTGCGGCGCATAGCCCGCCCGTTCGAGCGCTGCCACGATCCACGCCGCGAGGTCGGCCTCGCCGGCGCTGCGCCCTTCGCCGTAGTTGGAGGTGTCGAAGCGGATCAACCGGGCGCACAGCTCGGCGGCGCTCATCTTCGAGGCGGTTTCCGGTCTGGACATCTTGCTCCTGCTCTGGCTCGCGGAGGGCTGGCCTCCATTGTTTCCGACCCGGGGCGATCCGCGCGCACGGCGCAGCGCAATCCGGGTCGAAAATGCATCTTGCGATTCTTATCATTCCTGGATAGCTTGACGGTGGCAAGTGCAAAACGAGATCAGTTTTGGCTTGATTATGCGGATCAACGGAGATCTCAGCCCGTTCGAACCGCGACACATCCGATGCCATGTCTCACATTTGAGAAACGTAAACACGAAGGAGTGGTTCGATGCGGGCACAACGGGAGCAGAAGGCGCGGCCGACGGTCGCCTGGCGGCGGCGAGCGCTCGCCCTGACGGGAGCCTGCGCGCTCGCGCTCGGCGGAGTGGCCGCGGGCACGGGCGCGGCCCAGGCGGGCGCCGCGACGAAGCCGCCGGTCATCCGGGTCGCGCTGCTCGGGGACGTCGACACCCTCAACCCGTTCCTCTCGGTGCTCTGGA
Source organism: Leucobacter sp. HNU (assembly GCF_047946755.1). Taxonomy (GTDB): domain Bacteria; phylum Actinomycetota; class Actinomycetes; order Actinomycetales; family Microbacteriaceae; genus Leucobacter. The sequence goes on from NZ_CP178837.1 coordinate 702,661, forward strand.
CGAGCCTCGAGATCATGCGACTGCAGTACGAGCCGCTCGTGGAATGGAGCGCCGACGACAACACCGAATCGCCGGGCATGGCCGAGAAGTGGGAGTCGAACGCCGATGCGACCGAGTGGACCTTCCACCTGCCGAAGGACGCGAAGTGGTCGGACGGGCAGCCGATCGTCGCGGACGACGTGGTCTGGACCGTCCAGGCGATCCAGAAGAACAACGCGCTGAAGATGGCGAACGGCTCGCTCGTCGAGAACATCGCGTCGGTCGAGGCGCCCGACGCCTCGACCGTGGTGATGCGGATGCGCTCGCCGCAGGCGGCCAACCCGGGCACCGATCTGCCGATCGTGCCGAAGCACGTCTGGTCGAAGATCTCCGACCCCGCCGGCTTCGCGAACGACGCGGACGTCGTCGGCTCGGGCCCCTTCACGGTCTCGACGTCGTCCAAGACCAACGGCGTCCAGATGATCCCGAACCCGCACTACCGCCGGGGAGAGGCGAAGTCCGGCGGCGTGGCCTGGGTGCCCTACAAGAACTCGGACGCCGCAGTGCAGGCGCTCAAGACCGGCGAGATCGACATGATGAGCGACCTCACCGTCGCCCAGTTCGACGCGCTCAAGGGCGTCTCCGGCATCACCACCGTCTCCGGCGCCGGTCGCGGCTACTCGTCGATCGCGATCAACCCCGGTGCGAAGGACATCGACGGCAAGCCCCTCGGCGACGGCAACCCCGTGCTCCACGACCCGGTGGTGCGTCAGGCCATCGTGCGCGCGATCGACAACGAGACCCTCCGCAAGAAGGTCTTCCAGGGGCACGGGTCGGCGGGCACGGGCGAGGTGCCCCCGATCTATCCGAAGTACCACTGGGACGTCGCCCCCGACAAGCTCCCGCTGGCCTTCGACCAGGCCGGGGCCAATCGCATGCTCGACGAGGCCGGGTATCGGAAGGGTGCGGACGGCATCCGGCTCGACAAGACCGGCAAGCCGATCAAGCTCCGGCTGATGGGCGATGCCGCGAGCGCGAGCCACCAGCAGGTCGCCGACTTCCTGAAGCCCTGGATGAAGGACATCGGGATCGACATCACGACCACGATGCTCTCGGCCGCGCAGGTCAACGACGAGTCGGTGATGGGGCGCTACGACCTGTACTTCACCGGCTGGACGATGGGGCCGGACCCCGACTTCATGATGTCGCTCAACACCTGCAAGTCGCGGCCGAACGCCGACGGGTCGGGTGCGACGAGCGAATCCAACTGGTGCTCGCCCGAGTTCGACGCCCTCTACGCGAAGCAGCATTCCGAGCTCGACCCCGCCAAGCGCGCCGCGATGGTGATCGAACTGCAGCAGATGATCTACGGGGCGGCCGTGAACAACGTCATGTACTACGGCGACGCGTTCCAGGCGTATCGCTCGGACCGCTTCACCGATATCCAGAAGCAGCCGGCGAAGACCGGCGTGATCCTGGCGCAGAACGGCCCCTGGGGTCTGTACTCGGCGACTCCGGTGTCGGTCGACGCGGGCGACGGCGCGGGTTCCGGCGGCGGAGCCGTCTGGTGGATCGCCGGCGGGGCCGCCGTCGTCCTCGCCGCCGGCGGCTTCCTCGCGCTGCGCCGACGCTCGACGACCACGGACGATCGGGAGTAGGCCCATGACCGACGTCGTCCTGACCGGCGGGGCCCGCACGGGCCCTGCCGCGGACCCCGCGCCCACGCCGGACATCGATGAGCCGCACCGCGGAGGCAGCTGGCTGCGCTTCGCCGCGACGAAGGCCGGGGGAGCCCTGGTCTCCCTCGTCATGGTCGTGGTGCTCGGCTTCTTCGCCTTCCGGATCCTGCCCGGTGATCCCGTGCGCTCGCTCGCCCGCGGTCGGCGGGTCAGCCCCGAGCAGCTCGAAGCCATGCGCGTCGAAATGGGGCTCGACCAGCCCCTCATGGCCCAGTTCTGGCGCTACCTGACCGATCTCCTCCGCGGGAACCTCGGATACTCGTACACCTACAACCAGCCCGTCTCCGAGCTCATCGGGGAACGCCTGCTGCCGACGCTGCTGCTCACCGGTACCGCGTTCGCGATCTCGGTGCTGCTCGGCCTCTGGCTCGGGCAGCGCGCCGCCTGGCGGCGCGGGTCCTTCTTCGATCGGGCGCAGACGGGAACGGCGCTGACCCTCTGGTCGGTGCCGACCTTCTGGCTCGGGCTGCTGCTGCTCCTCGTCTTCGCGGGCACGCTGCACTGGTTCCCGACGGGCGGCATGATCTCGGTCGGTTCCGGGGCGACGGGTGTCGCGCTCGTCCTCGACGTGGCGCACCACATGGTGCTGCCCGTGCTCACGCTCGCCGCGGTGATCTACGCGCAGTACCTGCTGGTGATGCGCGCCTCGCTGCTCGAGGAGATGACGTCCGACTACCTCGTGACCGCACGGGCCAAGGGTCTCAACGAGGACGGGGTCCGCCGGCGCCACGCGGTGCCGAACGCACTGCTGCCGACCGTGACCCTCATCTTCCTCGCGCTCGGCGGGCTCATCGGCGGTGCGGTGACGGTCGAAGCCGTCTACTCGTGGCCGGGCCTCGGATACCTCACCTTCCAGGCGCTCCGCGCGCCGGACTTCCCCGTTCTGCAGGGCACCTTCGTGGTCTTCTCCGCGATCGTCATCCTGATGAACTTCATCGCCGACCTGCTCTACCGGTCGCTCGACCCGAGGCTGCGCACCGCATGACCGCATCACCACGGCTCTCCACGCCGCTCACCGCCCGCGGCGTCGCCGCGTCCCGCCGGCGCGCTCGCGCGGCCGAGGTCTGGCGCGAGTTCCGCGCCCAGCGCTCCGGCCTGTTCGGGCTCGTCGTCCTGCTCGTCGTGATCGCGTTCGCGCTCGCGGCACCGCTGCTGTTCCCCGCGGAGACCCTCGACGTCACCCGGATCTCGAACGCCCCCAACCAGGCGCCGACGTGGGCGCTGCCGCTCGGCACCGATCCGCTCGGCCGCAGCGTGCTCGCGCTGCTGGTCTGGGGCGCGCGCGCCTCGCTCCTCGTCGGCTTCGCCGCGACCCTCGTCTCGATGGTCATCGGCACGGCGATGGGCATGGCCGCCGGCCACTTCGGCGGCGCCGCCCAGGCGATCCTCATGCGCGTGATCGACTTCTTCCTGGTCGTGCCCTCGCTCGTCCTCGCCATCGTGCTCTCGAGCGTGCTCGGGCCGGGCGTCGTCACGATCATCGTCGCGATCGGCGTCACGTCGTGGGCGGCCACCTCCCGGCTCGTCCGCGCGCAGACCCTCACGGTCGAGTCGCGCGGCTACATCGAGCGGGCCTGGGCGCTCGGCGCCGGCGACGGCCACGTGCTGCGCCGCCACGTGCTGCCCGCGGTGCTCCCGCTCGTGCTCGCCAACACGACGCTCACGGTCGGCTCGGCGATCATCTCGGAATCGACGCTGTCGTTCCTCGGGCTCGGCGACCCCAGCACGATCTCCTGGGGGTCCATGCTCAAGCTCTCGCTCGACACCGGCGCCGCGACCGGCGGCTACTGGTGGTACGTGCTGCCGCCCGGCATCGCGATCGCCGTCGTCGTGCTCGCCTTCACGCTGGTCGGCCGCGCGTTCGAGTCCGTGATCAATCCCACCCTGCGAGGTCGATGATGCCCCAGCTCGTTTTCGAAGACGTCCGGATCAGCTACACGACGCACGACGACCGCGGCGGACGCGGCACGGTGGAGGCCGTGCGCGGCGTGAGCCTCGCGCTCGCACCCGGATCCACCGTCGGCCTCGCCGGCGAATCCGGCTGCGGCAAGTCGACGCTCGCCATGAGCGTGCTGCGGCTGCTGCCCGCCAACGCCCGCATCGAGGGCAGGATCCTGATCGGCGACGAGTCCGTCGCCGACATGCGCTGGGGCCGGCTGCGCGCGGTGCGCTGGACCGAGGCCGCGATCGTGTTCCAGGGTGCGATGCACTCGCTGAATCCCGTGCAGCGCGTCGGCGACCAGATCGGCGAGGCGCTGCGGCTGCACGCGAGCGGCGACCGCTCCGCGTACCGGGACGCCGAGCGCCGGCGCGCCCGCGTCGTCGAACTGCTCGGACAGGTGGACCTGCCGCAGGCGAAGGCGGCCGCGTACCCGCACGAGCTCTCGGGCGGGCAGAAGCAGCGCGTCATGATCGCGATGGCGCTCGCCTGCGAACCCGAGATCATCATCGCCGACGAGCCCACGACGGCGCTCGACGTGATCGTGCAGGATCAGATCCTGCAACTGCTCCGGCGCATGGTGCGCGAACGCGGGCTCTCGCTCCTCATGATCAGCCACGACCTCTCGGTGCTCGCGTCGACCTGCGAGCGCATCGCGGTGATGCAGCACGGCGAGATCGTCGAGGAGGGACCCTCCGCGGAGGTGATGGCGAATCCCCGGCATCCGCACACGCGGGCGCTCGCCGCCGCGTTCCCCACCATCGGCGACTGGTCCTCCCGGCTCTCGCTCCCGGGGTTCACGGCGCCGGACGCCCCCGGCCCCGGCGGCCCCGGATCGCGACCCCGGCCGGAGCCGAGCGGCGCGTCGGCGACGCCGACGCGCGTGCTGCCGCTCGAGGACGCCGTGATCGCGGCGCGCGGCCTGAACGTGGTGTTCGGCCGGGGCGCGCGGGCGCATTCGGCGGTGCGGGACGTCGACCTCACGTGCCGCCCGGGCGAGATCATCGCGCTCGTCGGTCAGTCGGGTTCGGGCAAGACCACGCTCGCCCGGACCGTGCTCGGCCTGCAGCAGCCGAGTTCGGGGAGCTGCTCTACCGCGGCGACCCGCTGCCGACCCGGCGCCGCGACCTGAAGGAGTACCGCAGGCGGGTGCAGTTCGTACTGCAGGATCCGTCGGCCGCGCTGAATCCCAAGCAGACGGTCTACGAGGCGGTCGCCGAGGGACCGCGGCTGCACCGCCTGCAGGGCGACGAGCGCGAGCTCGTGGCCCGCGCGCTGGCCGATGCCGAGCTGACCCCGCCCGAGCGGTACTTCGAGGCGATCCCGCAGGAGCTCTCGGGCGGCCAGCGGCAGCGCGTCGTGATCGCGGGCGCCCTCGCCCTCGGCCCCGAGTTCCTCGTCGCCGACGAGCCGGTCGCGAGTCTCGATGCCTCGGTGCGCGCCGGGGTGCTCGCGCTCATGCTGCGGCTGCGTTGCGAGCTCGGCCTCGGAGCGCTCGTGATCACCCACGACCTCGGCCTCGCCTGGAACATCGCCGACCGCGTCGCGGTCATGTACCGCGGCGAGATCGTCGAGCACGGCACCGTCGAGCAGGTGCTGCTCGATCCGCAGCACGAGTACACGCGCCGATTGCTCTCGGTGGTGCCGTCCCGGCAGCTCCGCGAGACGGAGGCCCCTGGGGCGGACCGCGCCGGGCCGGCCGACACCGAACGCACCCGTACCGAACGACCGAAGGAGACCGCACGTGCCGATCACTGAGACCGCCGCGCCGCTCGAACCGCTGCGCCCGGGCGACCGGGTGGGGCTCGTCTCGCCCTCGAGCGCCGTGCCCAAGCGGCGCCTGCGCGAGGCCGTGACGCTGCTCGAGAGCTGGGGACTCGTCCCCGTCGTCGGCGAGCACGCCCTCGACAAGCACCCGCGCGCCGGCAGCTACCTCGCCGGCGAGGACCGCGACCGCGCCGAGGATCTGCGTCGGGCGTGGACCGACGACACGCTCTCCGCGGTGTTCTGCATGCGCGGCGGCTACGGCGCCGCACGCGTGCTCGACCTGCTCGACCCCGAGGAACTGCGTGCGGCGCGCCCCAAGCTGCTGATCGGGTCCTCCGACATCACGGCGCTGCACGAGTACTGGGAGCACGAGATCGGATCGCCGACCCTGTTCGCGCCGATGCTCGCCACCGGCGACCTCATGGACGATCCGGGCAACGTCGCGGCGCTGAAACGGGCGCTGTTCACTCCGACGCTCGGCCGGGTGCTGACCGCCCCCGGGGCCGATCCGATCGTCGCGGGCACCGTCGAAGGGCGGCTCGCCGGCGGCAACCTCAGCCTGCTCGTCATGACCGCGGGAGCGCACCCGGTCGGCCGGGTCCGAGCCGATGGTCGGATCGTGCTGCTCGAGGACGTCACCGAGGATCCGTATCGGATCGACGGCTTCCTGCTCACGCTGCTGCGGTCCGGCTACTTCGAAGGAGCGCGGGGGATCGCGCTCGGCACCTGGGTGAAATGCGGGCCGCTCCCGGAGATCCGCGCGATCGCCGAGGAGATGCTCGCACCGCTCGGCATCCCCCTGCTCTGGGGGCTGCCGTTCGGGCACGGCTTCGGCGTGGACTGCGTCCCGCTCGGGCTGCGCGGACGCCTCGTCGCGGAGGGCGCGAACCCGAGGATCGACGTTGTTGAGTGAGCACCCGGACTCCGGCGTGCGCGGTCCGTTCTCCGACGGGGTTCCGCTCCTGAGCTGGTGCGTCATCGGGGCAGACGGCGAGGCGTTCGGACGCGGACCGGATCGCGTCTTCGACGGCGGTGCCGTCGGCCGGCCGGGGAGGCGGTCACGGCGCGCTCGCTCGCCGAGGGCTTCGAAGCGACGGAGGACGAGGCCGGCGGCAGCGGCGGGATCCGCTTCCACCGCTCCCGTGTCGTCGCCGGGGACGAGGAGCGGCGGCTGGCGGTCGTGACCCGTGCATTCTCCGCCCAGGACGCCGCCGAGTCCGCCGCGGCCATTGCCGCCGCGCTGTTCGACGGCGTGGCGCACGCGGAGGACCGGGACCCGTCGGTCACCTTCTGCGCACTGGACGCCGACGGCCGCACGGTGGCCGCACGGGGAGCCGAGCTGATCCGCTACGCGGCGAGCACGATCAAGCTCGGTGTCGCGATCGCTGCGCTGCGCGCCGTCGACCGGGGCGAACTCGATCTCGGCGAGATCGTCGCCAGCCGGCATCGCTTCGCGAGCGCGATCCCGGGGGCCGGCGACTTCGGCTTCACGCCGGACGAGGTCGACGCCGGGTTCCCCGCCGACGGTGCAGCGGTCGCGCTGGGCGAGTGCCTCGCTCGCATGATCGAGGTCTCCTCGAACGAGGGCACCAACCTGCTCGTCCAGCGCCTCGGGCTCGCGGCCGTCGCCGAGGCGTTCGCCGCGACCGGGGCCCGCACCGCCCGTATGACCCGGCTCATCGGCGACTACGCGGCGCGCGACGCGGGGGAGACCCATGAGGCGAGCGCCGCGGACCTCGCGACCGTGATGCGGGCGATCGTCTCGGGCGATGCGCTGTCGGCGGAGTCCACGGCGATCCTCGTCGCGCACCTCGCGCGACAGCGCTTCCCCGTCATCGCGGACGGGCTGGCCGAGAGCGAGGACTGGGGATCCAAGAGCGGCTGGGTGACCGGGATCCGGCACGACGTGGCCTGGTTCCGCAGCCGCGGGCGGCCGCGCCCGAGCGTGCTGGCGGTCTGCACCGCCGGTCTCGAGACCTCTGCCGCGCTCGAGACCATCCGCGCGCTCGGGGCCGCGGTGGAGCACCGGATCCTCCACGAGTCGAACGGCTCGACGGTCCTGCTCGACGCCGCGCGCTGAGCGTCCCGATCCCATCGCCGGCCACGGCGTCGCACACGAAACGGAGAACACGAGAACCATGCAGCAGACCCAGCACGCGGTGGTGGTCGGCGGAGGCCTGATCGGCCTCTGCGCGGCGCACGCACTGCTCCGCGACGGGCACCGGGTGACCATCGTCGAACGCGCGCACCTCGGCGCCGGTGCGGCGACGGGCAACGCCGGCGAACTCACCCCGCAGCAGGTCGCACCCCTGGCCTCGCCGAACACCGCGCGCGATGTCGTCGCCGGGGTGCTGACCCGATCCTCCTATCTGTCGATCGCGTTCCCGAGGCTGCCCGCGCTCGCGGGGTTCGGGCTCGGGTTCCTGCGCGCGTCCGGTCGGAAGCGCGCGGCGCGCGGCGCAGCGGCGCTCGCGCAGTTCTCCCGGGCGATCCTGCCGTCGCTGCACCGGCTCGGCACGGACGGCGTCGACCTGTCCGGCGGCGGCAGCGGGTATCTCATGACCGCTGCGGACGGCGCCGAACTGCGCGCGGCGCACGAGAAGTACCGTGCCCGCGCCGAGCGGGGCTGGGGTGTCGCGCCCGGCCCGATCCTGCGGGGCGAGGCGCTGCGCGCGGAGGAACCCGCGCTGGCGACCGCGACCGAGGCGGGCTTCCTGCTGCCCGAGGAGTTCTCGCTCGATCCCGTGACCTTCGTCGCGAGCCTCGCCGAGCACGTGGTCGCCGCCGGGGCCGAGGTCCGCCTCGGGCTCGAGGCCCGCCGGCTCGGAGACGGCGCCGAGATCGTCTGCGTCGACCGCGAGGGCGTCGAGACCCGGATCTCGGGAGACCGCGTCGTGATCGCGGCGGGCGCCTGGACCACGCCGATCCTGCGCCGGTCCGGCGTCCGTTCGGCCGGCATCGTCTCGGGCAAGGGGTACAGCTACACCGTGCCCGTCGAACGGATGCCGGCGACCCTCGTGCACTCGATCGACCGGCACTGCGTCGCGATCCCGATGCACGACCGGCTCCGCATCGTGGGCATGATGGAGTTCGACGGGCACCCGGAACGCCTGCATCGCGATCGCCTCGACGTGCTCACGCGAGCCGCCCGCGGTCTGATCGCGGGAGGCGACTGGGAGCACCGCACCGACGAGTGGGTCGGGGCGAGACCCATGACCGCCGACGGCCTGCCGCTGATCGGCCCCGTGCCCGGGCGGCCCGAGACGATCGTCGCCTCCGGCCACAACATGCACGGTCTCTCGCTCGGCCCGATCACGGGGGAGGTCGTCGCCGACCTCGTCGCCGGACGCGCGCCGACCGCCGACGGCGCGCCCCTCGACCTCGCGCCGTTCGCCGTGCGGCGCTGACCGCGTCACATGCCGCCACACCCCGGCGCGGCCCGCTAGGCTGGACGAGTTCGTTCTGAGAGACGCTCTCCGTTCGCGCGGCTTCAGGGGCCAATCCGGGTCCGCTCGCCACCACCAGAAGACGCTGGTGAGCGAGCGCCGACGAGCACCACCCAGATCCACCCCCAGGAGCGAACGATGACCGATGCGATGCGATCGGACCACCTGAACGCCATCGACCAGCGCGTGTTCCCGCCCACCGCCCGACGCGGCCGCGAGTGCGGCCAGCTCAAGCTCGGCGGACTCCGCGCCACCGAGCTCGTCGAGCGCTTCGGCTCGCCGCTCTACGTGGTCGACGAGGACGCCGCACGCGCCCGGGCCCGGGAGATCCGCGGCGCGCTGCAGCGCGAGTTCGCCAGGGTCGGCACCGAGGCCACCGTCTACTACGCGGGCAAGGCGTTCCTCTGCGTCGAGGTCGCCCGCTGGATGAGCGAGGAGGGCCTCAACATCGACGTCGCCAGCGGCGGCGAGCTCGCCGTCGCGCTCGCGGCCGGGGTCGACCCCGCGCGCATCGGATTCCACGGCAACAACAAGTCGGAGCGCGAGATCGCGCGCGCGGTCCAGGCCGGCGTCGGCACGCTGATCCTCGACTCGGTGCAGGAGATCTCGCGGGTCGCCGCGGCCGCGGCCGCCGCCGGGATCCGCCAGCGGGTCCGCCTGCGCGTCAACAGCGGGGTGCACGCCTCGACCCACGACTTCCTGGCGACCTCGCACGAGGACCAGAAGTTCGGGTTGCCACTGGACCGCGCGGTCGAGGTCGTCGGCCTCATCGCGGCGGAGCCCGCCCTCGACTTCGCCGGCCTGCACTGCCACATCGGATCCCAGATCTTCGCCACCGACGGCTTCCGCGAATCGGCGCGACGTCTCGTCGGCGTGTACGGCGCGCTGGCCGAGGTGCTCGGCGGACCCGTGCCCGAGCTGAACCTCGGCGGAGGCTTCGGGATCGCCTACACCCCGGCCCAGGCCGAGGAGGAGCCCGAGGTCGCGGAGATCGCGCGCGAGCTCGCCGACATCGTCGCTGCGAGCTGCGCCGAGGCCGGGATCCCGCTCCCCAGGGTCGCCTTCGAACCCGGGCGCAGCGTGATCGGCCAGGCCGGCGTCACGCTCTACACCGTCGGCACGACCAAGCCCGTCTCGCTCCGCGGCAGCGACGCCGATGCGGACCCCGCCGACCTCGGCCACGACGAGCGGCTCTACGTCAGCGTCGACGGGGGCATGAGCGACAATGCGCGGCCCGCGCTCTACGGCGCCGACTACCACGTGCGGATCGCCAATCGCCGGAGCGACTCCGAGGCCGCCCTCGTTCGCGTCGTCGGCAAGCACTGCGAGTCCGGCGACATCGTCGTGCAGCGGGACCTGCTGCCCGGAGACGTGGCCCCGGGCGATCTGCTCGCGGTCGCCGCGACCGGCGCCTACTGCTGGTCGCTTTCGAGCAACTACAACTACGTGCCCAGGCCCCCCGTGGTCGCGGTGCGCGAAGGCGACGCCCGCACGATCGTGCGCGGCGAGACGGAGGACGAGCTGCTCGCGCGAAGCGTGTTCGAGCCGCTCCCGAACGGAGGAAGCAAGTGAACGGATACCGCGATCTCCGCGTCGCACTGCTGGGCTGCGGCTCGGTCGGAGCGCAGGTGGCCAGGCTGATCCTCGAGCAGGGCGACGAGCTCGCCGCTCGGGTCGGCGCGCGCCTGCAGCTCGCCGGCATCGCCGTGCGCAGCCTCGACGCCAAGCGCGACGTCGAGCTGCCGCAGGAGCTCTTCACGACGGACGCGGAGCAGCTCGTGCTCGGCGCCGACGTGGTGGTCGAGCTCATGGGCGGGGTCGAGCCCGCGCGCACCCTGATCCTCCAGGCCCTCGAGGCCGGTGCGGACGTGGTCACGGCGAACAAGGCCCTCATCGCCGCGCACGGTCCCGAGCTGGCGGACGCCGCCGAGCAGGTCGGCGCGCAGCTCTCCTACGAGGCCGCCGTGGCCGGGGCGATCCCGATCATCCGCCCGCTGCGCGAGAGTCTCGCCGGCGACCACATCACCCGGGTCCTCGGCATCGTCAACGGCTCCACGAACTACATCCTCGACCGCATGGACCGGTTCGGCGACAGCGCCGAGGACGCGATGCGGGTGGCGAGCGAGCTCGGATACCTCGAGGCCGACCCGACCCTCGACGTCGAGGGCTACGACGCCGCGCAGAAGGCCACCATCCTCGCGAGCATCGCCTTCCACACCGAAGTGCCGGTGGATGCGGTGCACCGGGAGGGCATCACCTCGATCACCTCCGAGCAGATCCAGGCGGCCCGCAATGCGGGGGCGGTCATCAAGCTCCTCGCGATCGCCGAGCGGGTCACCGCGAGCGACGGGACCCAGGGCGTCTCGGCGCGGGTCTACCCGGCGCTGATCGACCGCGACCACCCGCTCGCGGCGGTGCACGGCGGCAAGAACGCCGTGTTCGTCGAGGCCGAGGCCGCGGGCGAGCTCATGTTCTACGGCGCGGGCGCCGGCGGTGTCGAGACCGCGTCCGCCGTGCTCGGCGACCTCGTCTCGGCCGCGCGCCGGCACGTGATCGGCGGCCCCGGCATCCCGGGCTCGTCGCACGCCGACCTGCCGATCCTGCCCGTCGGCGAGGTGCGCACGCGCTACCAGGTCATGCTCGACGTGCGCGACGAGCCCGGTGTGCTCGCCGCGATCGCGGGGATCCTCGCCGATCACGGGGTCTCCGCCGCGAGCGTGGAGCAGTCCGTTCCCGAGGACTCGGCGGGCACGGCTACCCTGGTCATCGGCACGCACACGGCGCGCGAGGCGGATCTCGCGGCGACCGTCGACGCGCTCCGCGACAGCGACGTGGTGACGGCCGTGACCAGCGTGCTCCGACTCGAGGGAAACTGATGACCGCAGCTGCTCCGCGCGCCGTCCGCGTGCGCGTCCCCGCCACGAGCGCCAACCTCGGCCCCGGCTTCGACACGCTCGGGCTCGCGCTGGCGCACGGCGACGAGCTGACCGCGACCACCCGCTCAGACGGTGCGGTCCGCGTCGCCGTCTCCGGCGTGGGGGAGGGCGAGGTCCCGACCGACGTCTCCAACCTCGTCGCGCGCTCCGCCGCCCACGTGTACTCGCGTCTCGGTCGCGAGCTGCCGGGCCTCGACATCGTCGCGCACAACCGGATTCCGCACGGGCGGGGCATGGGCTCGTCTGGCTCGGCGATCGTCGCCGGCGTCATGATCGCCGCGGGGCTCCTCGCGAGCGATCCCGACGCCCCGCTCGAGCTGAGCGAGGACGAGCTGCTCGCGTTCGCGACCGAACTCGAGGGGCACCCGGACAACGTCGCGCCCGCGCTCTTCGGCGGCCTGACCATCGCGTGGACCACCGAGGAGGGCCCGCGCTTCAAGCGGCTGCTCGTACACCGCGGCGTCGCACCGCTGGTGCTGGTGCCGACGTTCACCATGTCGACGGAACTCGCCCGCAGCCTGCAGCCGAAGGAGGTGCCCTACGCCGACGCCGTGTTCAACGTGTCGCGCTCGGCGCTGCTCGTCGCGGCACTCACGCAGAGCCCCGAACTGCTCTTCGCGGCGACCGAGGACCGCCTGCACCAGGACTACCGCGGCGAAGCGATGCCGCAGACCCGCGACCTGATCCGAGCCCTGCGCGCCGCGGGGCACGCGGCGGTCGTCTCCGGAGCCGGCCCCTCGATCCTCGTGCTCTCGCCCGGCCCCGCCGAGCGTCTCGCCGCGGCCGAACTCGCTGCCGAGCACGGACCCGAGTGGCGGCGACTGCTCCTGGCCGTCGATATCAAGGGTGCTACAGTGGAGGGGATCCCGGCGGTTCCAGCGGCGGCATAGCCACGCAGAACTACGAGGTTCGCATCGCGAACCGAGGATCGTTTTCCCCACCGAGACCACGGTCCGGTGTCCCTGAAGCACACTCGTGCGTATTTCGTGGGAGGAACTGGGCTCGCCCAGCGGCCCCCGCATCACGTTCCCGAAAGGAAATCCCGTGGAGCAGAACTCCGAAGAGACCACGGCTGCGCCCGCAGCCGATGCCGCGCCCGCCGAGGCGGCGGCTCCCACCCGGCGCCGCACCTCGCGGCGCGTGAGCGCAGCGGCCGGAGCCCCGGTCGAGGCGCCCGCCGAGGCCGCGCCCGCAACCGAGGCGCCCGCCGCGGAGGAAGCGCCGAAGAAGCGCGCCACCCGCAGCCGCAAGAAGGCCGCCGACGCCGAGGCTCCGGCCGAGGTGCCCGCTGCCGAGACCGCTGCAGCGGAGGCGCCGGCGGAGGCCGCACCGGCCAAGACCCGCCGCACCCGCGCCGCGAAGGCCGCCGCCGAGGCACCCGCCGCGGAGGCGCCCGCCGCCGATGCCGCAGAGGCGCCCGCCGCGGAGGAAGCGCCGAAGAAGCGCGCCACCCGCAGCCGCAAGAAGGCCGCCGACGCCGAGGTTCCGGCGGAGGCCCCCGCGGCCGACGCGGCCGCGTCCGACGCGAAGCCGGCGGATGCCGCCGAGCCCGCTCCGGCCGAGGCCACCAAGAACGAGCAGCCCGACGCCGGCGAGGCCAAGACCGGCGAGGGCGAGGCCGGCGGCAGCCGCAGCCGCAACCGTCGCGGCCGCAACAAGCAGAACACCGACGCAGCCAAGGGCGAGGCGCAGAGCGCGGACGCCGAGACCGAGGCCTCGGACGCCTCGGAGAAGTCGAACGGTCGCGGCAACGGCAACGGCCGTGGCGGCAACGGCGCCGCGAGCGCCGAGGGCAATGCGCGGTCGAGCCGCACCCGGCAGCGCGAGCGCAAGCGTCGCGGCCAGGGCGACGATCTCGAGCCCGAGCTGACCGAGGACGACGTCCTGCTGCCGATCGCCGGCGTGCTCGACGTGCTCGACAACTACGCGTTCGTGCGCACCACCGGCTACCTGCCCGGCACCGGCGACGTCTACGTCTCGCTCGGCCAGGTCAAGAAGTACCACCTGCGCAAGGGCGACGCGATCGTCGGCGCGATCCGACAGCCGCGCGAGGGCGAGGGCGGCGGCCGCCAGAAGTACAACGCGATCGTCAAGATCGACTCCGTCAACGGCCGCACGCTCGAGGAGAACGAGAACCGCGTCGACTTCGCCGATCTCACGCCGATCTCCCCGCAGGAGCGCCTCCGGCTCGAGACCGGCGCCGAGCAGCTGACGCAGCGGGTCGTCGACCTCATCGCGCCGATCGGCAAGGGGCAGCGCGGCCTGATCGTCGCACCGCCCAAGGCCGGCAAGACGGTCGTGCTGCAGCAGATCGCGGATGCCGTCTCGAAGAACACGCCCGACGCGCACCTCATGGTCGTGCTCGTCGACGAGCGTCCCGAGGAGGTCACCGAGCTGCAGCGCTCGGTCAACGGCGAGGTCATCGCCTCGACCTTCGACCGCCCGGCGGAGGACCACACCACGGTCGCCGAGCTCGCGATCGAGCGCGCCAAGCGCCTCGTAGAGCTGGGTCACGACGTGGTCGTGCTGCTCGACTCGCTCACCCGCCTCGGGCGCGCCTACGGCGCCGCCTCGCCGGCCTCGGGCCGGTCGTTCGGCGGCGTGCTCGACGCCGCCGCGCTCGCACCGGCGAAGAAGCTCTTCGGCGCCGCGCGCAACATCGAGAACGGCGGATCGCTGACCATCATCGCGACCGCGCTCGTCGAGACCGGCGCGAAGGCCGACGAGGTCGTCCTCGAGGAGTTCGCGGGCACCGCCAACATGGAGCTGCGTCTCGTGCGCGAGATCGCCGACAAGCGCATCTTCCCCGCGGTCGACCTGAACGCGTCGTCCACCCACCGCGAAGAGGTGCTGATGGGAGCCGACGAGCTGCAGGCCACCTGGAAGCTGCGTCGGGCCCTCGGCGACACCGACCGGGAGCAGGCGCTCGAGAGCGTGCTGCAGAAGCTGCGCGACACCTCCTCGAACGCCGAGTTCCTGCTGCTCATGCAGAAGTCGCAGGGGCTGGCCTGAGCATGTTCGAACAGGTCGAGGGCCTGCTCGTCGAGCACGCCGATCTGCAGGAGCAGCTCGCCGATCCCGAACTGCACGCCGATCCCGCGCGCGCCAAGAAGGTCAATCGGCGCTACGCCGAGCTGAGCAAGATCAAGGCCGCGCACGAGCAGTGGATCCAGGCCGGTGAGGATCTCGAGGCCGCGCGCGAGCTCGGGAAGGAGGACGACGCCTTCGCCGAGGAGATCCCGGCGCTCGAAGAGCAGCTCGCCGAGTCCCAGGAGAAGGTCCGCCGACTCCTGATCCCGCGCGATCCCGACGACGCCCGCGATGTGATCCTCGAGATCAAGGGCGGCGAAGGCGGCGCCGAGTCCGCGCTGTTCGGCGCCGATCTGCTGCGCATGTACCTGCACTTCGCGGAGTCGAAGGGTTGGAAGACGGAGATCCTCGAGAAGGACGAGAGCGATCTCGGCGGCTACAAGAACGTGCAGGTCGCGATCAAGTCGAACGCCACGGACCCCTCGCAGGGCGTCTGGGCGCACCTGAAGTACGAGGGCGGCGTGCACCGCGTGCAGCGCGTGCCCGTCACCGAGTCCCAGGGGCGCATCCACACCTCGACCACGGGCGTGCTCGTGTACCCCGAGGTGGATGAGCCCGAAGAGGTCGGGATCAACCAGAACGACCTCAAGATCGACGTCTACCGTTCGAGCGGCCCCGGCGGCCAGTCGGTCAACACGACCGACTCCGCCGTGCGCATCACGCACCTGCCGACCGGCATCGTGGTGGCCATGCAGAACGAGAAGTCGCAGCTGCAGAACCGGGAGGCCGCGATGCGCGTGCTGCGCGCCCGACTGCTCGCGAAGCAGCAGGAGGAAGCCGCGGCAGAGGCCAGCGCGCACCGCTCGAGCCAGATCCGCACCATGGACCGGTCCGAGCGGATCCGCACGTACAACTTCCCGGAGAACCGCATCGCGGATCACCGGACGGGATTCAAGGCCTACAACCTCGACGCCGTCATGAACGGCGCGCTGGACGCGGTCATCGAGTCCTGCATCCGCATGGACGAGGAGAGCCGACTGGCCGACCTCGGTCAGTGATCTCGGCGGAGCGCACCGCGAGCGGGAACCCCGTGCATCGAACCGCCCCGGCGGCCCGGTGCGCGGGGTTTCCGCGTTCCCGGGACTTCTCGGCGCCGCATGCGCACCGATACGCTGGAGCCATGTCCGCTGCCGCACTGCCCCTCGTCGGTCCCCTCGTCACGCTCCGCGCGCCGCGCGAGTCCGATGCCGAGCCGCTGTTCGCGATCCTGCAGCAGCCCGAGGTCGCCGAGTGGTGGGTCGGCTACTCGCTCGAGCGCGTGCGCGAGGAGTTCGTGTCGGCGCCCGGAACCGCGCGCATCATCGAGGTCGCGGGGGAGTGCGCCGGTGCCATGTTCGTGCTCCGGGGCGAGGACCCCGAGTACCCGACCACGGTGATCCACCTCTTCATCGGGACCCAGTTCCGCGGCCGCCGCATCGGCGAGGAGGCGCTCGCGCTCGCCATCCGGTCCGAGTTCGCCGACGGGATCACCCGCGTCACGCTCGACCCCAACATCAACAACGACGGTGCGATCCGCAGTTACGAGCGTCTCGGCTTCCGGCGCATCGGCGTGCTCCGGGACTACCAGGTGCGCCCCGGCGGGCACCTGGACGACGCGCTCTTCATGGATCTGACCCGCAGCGACTTCCCCGACGGGCCGCCGCTGCCGCAGCGCGCCTGAAGCGTCCCCGACCGGGCGGCCGGCCCAGCGGCGGGCGCCGGGGACACGCCCGGGACGACGCCGGGGCAGGAGTAGCATTGCACGCATGACCCGCGCCCGTTCCCTGCTTCCCTGGGCGGTGTGGACGGTCGCAGCGCTCTCCTACGCGGTCGCGATCATCAACCGGTCCTCGCTCGCGGCGCTCGGTCCCGCAGCGCAGGACCACTTCGGCATCGACGCGACCACGCTGTCGGCGTTCCCGGTCATCCAGCTGATCGTCTACGCCGGACTGCAGATCCCCGTCGGGATCCTGCTCGATCGCGTGGGTGCGACGACCATGATCCTGATCGGCGGCGCACTGATGATCGTCGGTCAGGTGACCATGGCGACCGTGCCGGACGTCGGGCTCGCGATCCTCGCGCGCGTGCTGGTGGGCGCGGGCGACGCCTGCAGCTTCATCAGCGTCATGCGAATGCTGCCGGAGTGGTTCCCGGCGCGCCAGCTGCCGACGGTGAGCCAGCTCACGGGCCTCGTGGGCCAGGCGGGCCAGCTCGTCTCCGTGACGCCGCTCGCCCTCATGGTCGCCGGCTTCGGCTGGGCCTCCGGCTTCCTCGCCGTCGCCGCGGTCGGGTTCCTGGTGACGCTGCTCGCGGCGCTCGTGCTGCGCGACAGCCCGGGCACGGGCACCGCGCTCGAGCGGATCTTCGGACGCACCGGGGGCATCACGCGTCGTTCCGCCGCATACCAGCCTCAGGGCGGCGCGTCGTCGGTCGAGATCGCACCGCCCGCCACCGGGCTCATCGAGATGCCGCCGCAGGGCAGGGTGCGTCGAGGCCTCGGGTTCTGGCAGCGCGCACGACGGCTGCTGCGGCTGCCCGGCGTGCGACTGGCGTACTGGGTGCACTTCACCTCGCCGTTCGCGTCGAACACCTTCATCCTGCTGTGGGGAACGCCGTTCCTGGTGGGCGGCGTCGGGCTGTCGCGCGGGGCGGCAGCGGGACTGCTGAGCCTCACGATCCTGTCGTCGATGGCCGCCGGGTTCCTGCTCGGCCCGCTGACTTCGCGATTCCTGGAGCGGCGTGTCGGGATCGCCGCGGGCATCACGGTCGCGATCGCCCTCGTGTGGATCGCGGTGCTGCTCTGGCCCGGGACCCCGCCGACCTGGCTGCTCGTCCTGCTGATGGTCGTGATGCCGATCGGCGGACCGGCTTCGATGATCTCGTTCGAGGTCGGACGCTCCCACACTCCGCGCAGCTTCTCCGGCTTCGGGACCGGCCTCGTCAACACCGCCGGTTTCACGGCGACGCTGCTCGTGATCCTGCTGATCGGACTCGTGCTCGACGTGCAGGGCGCGGGGTCCCCCGAGAACTACTCGCTGGGCGCGTTCCGTGTGGCGTTCGCCGTGCAGCTGCCGTTCTGGGTGCTGGGGCTCGTGTTCATGGGCATCGAGTACCGGAGGACGAAGCGCTGGATGGACGAGCAGGGCCGGCGCCTGCGCTGAGTCCCGTCGAAGCCGGGCGGCCGCGCGGCGGCGAACGAACGCCTGTTCGGCGAGGGCACGCAGGTTCGGCGCGCGACGCGCCGTTCTCCCGTCGAGCAAGCGTCCACTGGTCGCGCGGAGCGTCCTCGTGCGGTGCCGCTCGCCGGACTCAGATCACGTAGAAATCCGCCTCGTCGGGGACCTCGAGCGGGGCTCCACGGCGCGGACGACCGGTCGCGGGGATCCCGGTCAGCGTGGTCCAGGGGCCCGCCGAGCGCACGACGACGGCGTTCGCCCCGACCGCGCTGTCATGGGCGATCTCGATGTCGCCGAGCACCTGGGCCCCGGCTCCGACGACCACCCGGTCGCCGATGGTCGGGTGGCGCTTGCCGCGATCGTGACCGGTCCCGCCGAGCGTGACCCCGTGGTACAGGTGGACGTCGTCGCCGACGATCGCGGTCTCGCCGATCACGACGCCCATGCCGTGATCGATGAAGAGGCGTCGACCGATGGTCGCGCCCGGGTGGATCTCCACGCCGGTGAGGAACCGCGCGAACTGCGAAATCGCGCGGGGGAGGAACCGGAATCCCCGGCGCCACAGGGCATTCGCCGCGCGGTGCCACCAGACCGCGTGCAGGCCCGAATAGATGAAGAACACCTCGAGCGGCCCGCGCGCCGCGGGGTCGTGCGCGCGAGCCGCGGAGATGTCCTCGCGGACGCGTGAGAAGGGTGCCATGCTCGGTGCAACCCGATCGGCGGGCCGGCAATTCCCCGAAACGGGGAGCCGCCGGCCCGCCGGTCGAGCGGTCTCAGACGGTGAGGTCTTCGTAGAGCACGGTCGAGAAGTAGCGCTCGCCGAAGTCGGGAACGACGACGACGATCTTCTTGCCGGCGTTCTCGGGCCGCTGCGCGACCTGCGTCGCCGCCCAGACCGCCGCGCCGCCGGAGATCCCCGCGAGGATGCCCTCGTCGGTGCCGAGCGCGCGGGCCTTGGCGATCGCATCGGGCAGTGCGACGTCGACGACCTCGTCGTAGATCTCGCGGTCGAGGATCTCGGGCACGAAGTTGGCGCCGAGCCCCTGGATCTTGTGCGGGCCGGCCTTGCCCTCGGTGAGGAGGGGAGTCGACCGGCTCGACGGCGATGACGCGCACGTCCGGGTTCTGCTCCTTCAGGTAGCCGCCGGCTCCGGAGATGGTGCCGCCGGTGCCGATGCCGGCGACGAAGATGTCGACCGTGCCGTCGGTGTCGTTCCAGATCTCGGGGCCGGTGGTCGCCCGGTGGATCGCGGGGTTCGCGGGGTTGCCGAACTGGTTCGCGAGGATCGCGCCGGGCGTGCTCGCCACGATCTCCTCGGCCTTCGCGACCGCGCCCTTCATGCCGAGCGGCCCCTCGGTGAGGACGATCTCGGCGCCGTAGGCGGCGAGCAGCTTGCGCCGCTCGATGCTCATGGTCTCGGGCATCGTGAGGATCACCCGGTACCCGCGGGCCGCGCCCACGAAGGCGAGCGCGATACCGGTGTTGCCGCTCGTGCCCTCGACGATGGTGCCCCCGGGCTGCAGCGCACCCGATTCCTCGGCCGCGTCGATGATCGCGATGCCGATGCGGTCCTTGACGCTGCCCGCCGGGTTGTAGAACTCGAGCTTCGCGAAGACCTCGGCTCCGGCTCCGTCGGTGACGCGGTTGAGGCGCACCAGGGGAGTGTTGCCGAAGGCCTGGGTGATGTTCTCGTAGGTGCGTGCCATGGGCTCCCTCTCTCAGCGTGCGGGTCCTGAGGACCCGGATGTTGCGCGGCGCCTCCGGCGCCCCTCCGAAGCATATCCAAGCATTATCTGAGATGTCATCCTTGCTTATGGATTGTGACAGCGTTCCCGGGCCGCCGCCGGGGAACGCGGTCCCGTCCCCGGAATCGTGTGCCAGAGTGGTTCGGTCCGATCCGGTCCGAACCCCAGGAGGTCCCCGTGAGCGCATCCGTCGCAGCGGTTCTGAGCGAGCTGCGCGTGCAGCTCGAAGCCGCGGGGATCGAGGATCCGGGCGCGGACGTCGAGCTCATCGTCGCGCACGTCCTCGACGTCGCCCGCGGGCGGGTCCAGGCCCTCGCGCTCCTCGGCAGCGAGATCGACGACGCCTCGCTCGGGCGAATCCGCGACCTCGCCGACGAGCGTGCGCGCCGGGTGCCGCTCCAGCACCTCACCGGTCGGGCGCCGTTCCGCGGGATCGAGCTCGAGGTCGGGCCCGGGGTGTTCGTTCCGCGGCCGGAGACCGAGACGGTCGCGCAGTTCGCCATCGACGCGCTCCGCGCCGTGCCGGATCCCGAACCGCTCGCGGTCGACCTCTGCACGGGCAGCGGTGCCATCGCCCTTTCGCTCGCGAACGAGGTCCCGACCGCGCGCATTCGAGCCGTCGAGAAGAGTCCCGAAGCGCACGCCTGGGCCGCACGCAACGTCGCCCGGCTCGGGGACGGCCGCGTCGACCTGCTGCTCGGCGACGTCGCCGACCTCGATCCCGAGCCCGGGCGACCCGCATCGGCGGCGCTCGCGGAGGCGCTGGAGCCACTCGTCGGACGCGTGCACGTCCTCGTCTCGAACCCGCCCTACGTCCCCAGCGGGATGGTGCCGAGGGATCCGGAGGTGCGGGATCACGATCCGGCCCTCGCGCTCTACAGCGGGACCGACGGCCTCGACCTGATCCGCGTCATCAGCCGGGCGGCGCGTCGACTGGTGGCGCCCGGCGGCCTGCTGGTGCTCGAGCACGCCGAGGGGCAGGGGCGTGCGATCCGCGAACTACTCGCCGCCGATGGATGGCGCGCCGCCGCGACCCACCAGGATCTCACCCTGCGCGATCGCGCCACCACCGCGATCCGCTGAGAAGCCGCGGAGTGCCGGGGGCGATGGCCGGGCACGAGGACTAGAATCGTTCCTCATGGCCGACGTCTTCGATTGCAGCGACAGTGCACAGCTCCTCTCGGGGACGCGCAGCGCCCGACAGGCTCTGGGGCTCGGCAAGCTCGTGGTGCTCCCCACCGACACCGTCTACGGGGTCGCCGCCGACGCATTCAACCCGGCCGCGGTGCAACGCCTGCTCGACGCCAAGGGACGCACGCGCCAGTCGCCGCCGCCCGTGCTGATCCCAGGGACCGACACCCTGCACGCGCTGGCCGCAGCGGTCCCGCAGCCGGTTCTCGCGCTCGCCGAGGCGTTCTGGCCCGGCCCGCTGACCATCGTCCTGCCCTCGCAGCCGTCCCTGAGCTGGGACCTCGGCGAGACCGCGGGCACCGTGGCGCTCCGCATCCCGAACCAGCCGCTCACCATCGAACTGCTGCAGGAGACGGGACCCCTGGCCGTGTCCTCGGCGAACACCACGGGGGATCCCGCGGCGACGACCGCGGCCGAAGCGCAGGGGATGCTCGGCGACTCGGTCGCGGTCTACCTCGAGGCCGGCCCGGTGGACGGTGACGGAACCGCCTCCACCATCATCGACGCCACCCGCCTCGACGACGAAGGCGGAAGCCTGCGGATCCTGCGCCAGGGGGCATCAGCCGGGAGGCCATCGCGGAGCTGCTCCCGCAGGTGACCATCGAGGACTGAGATGCTCTCCTTCCTGCTGGTCGCGCTCGCCGCCGCCGCGGTGACCGCGGTCGCCTCGGCGGCACTGCTGCGTCTCAGCCGGCGATTCCGTCTGGCACCCGAGGTGCGCGATCGGGACGTGCACCGCACGCCCACGCCCCGACTCGGCGGCATCGCGATGTTCGTCGGGATCATCGTCGGCTGCCTCTTCGCGACGACCCAGGACGACTTCTCGACGCTCTTCGCGCTCTCGACGCAGGTCTGGGCGATCCTGGGGGCGTGCACGCTGATCGCCGCCGTCGGCGTGCTCGACGACCTCTTCGACCTCGACTGGATGATCAAGCTGGCGGGCCAGCTGGCGGCCTCCGGGCTGCTCGCCTGGCAGGGCATCCAGATCGTCTCGCTGCCGTTCGGGGACACGCAGATCGTGGCGTCCGCGACCATGAACTTCGCGCTCACGGTCTTCCTCATGACCCTCGTCATGAACGCGGTCAACTTCATCGACGGCCTCGACGGGCTCGTGGCCGGCTTCGCGATCATCTCGAACTCGGCGTTCTTCCTCTACACGCAGCTGCTCACCGCCCGCTCCGGAGAGACACCGGCGGTCACGCTCGCCGGGCTCATCGCCGCGATCGTGGTCGGCGTCTGCGTCGGGTTCCTGCCGTTCAACTGGCACCGCGCCAAGATGTTCATGGGGGACACGGGCGCGCTGCTGGTCGGCCTGCTCATGGCGACCTCGACCGTGTCGGTCACGGGCCAGCTCAACCCGGCCGTGCTCGATCAGAAGCTCGTCCTCGCGAGCTACATCCCGATCATCCTGCCGGTCGCCGTGCTCGCGCTCCCGCTGGCGGATTTCTCGCTCGCCGTGCTGCGCCGCCTGCGCGCGGGACAGAGCCCCTTCGCAGCGGACCGCAAGC
Organism: Leucobacter sp. HNU; assembly: GCF_047946755.1. Classification (GTDB taxonomy): domain Bacteria; phylum Actinomycetota; class Actinomycetes; order Actinomycetales; family Microbacteriaceae; genus Leucobacter. The sequence goes on from NZ_CP178837.1 coordinate 725,157, forward strand.
ACCTCCACCACCGTCTGCTCGACATGGGCCACTCCCAGGTGCAGGCCGTCTCGATCTTCTACCTCTGGACCGCGGTGATCTCGCTGGCATGCCTGCTGGTGTTCACCATGCGGAGCTTCGCGCTGCCGTTCGCCGTGCTCTTCGCCGGGACCGCGCTCTGCCTGGTGGTGACGCTCGTCCCGGCCTCGCGATTGCGCGCAGGTCTGGCACGGCGCGGCTTGCTACCGTTGAGGGCGGGGAGGACCCCCGCCGACGAAAGGACCCCCGAGTGAACAGCACCGCCGACCACGACGCGACGCCAGACGCCGCGCCGCAGATGCCGGCCTCCCAGCCCGTGCTCCTGAAAGCACTGAAGTGGGGGATCCTGGCCACGGTCGTGCTCATCGCGCTGTTCAGCGGCATCGGCTTCCTGGCGGCGGGTGCGCCCGGCCTCGTCGGCGGCGTCATCGGCACCGCGATGGGCGGGGTGTTCCTCCTGCTGACGGTCGGCAGCATCGCGTTCGCGAACCGGTTCATCGAGAGCCCCAACTACGTGATCCTCTTCTTCGTGGTGGTGCTCGGCAGCTGGGTGCTGAAGTTCCTGATCTTCATCGTCGCGACGGTGATGCTGAAGGGGCAGCCGTGGCTCGACACCACCGTGCTCTTCTTCGGCGTCGTCGCTTCGGTCCTCGTCTCGCTGGTCATCGACGTCCTCGTGATCGCCAAGTCGCGGATCCCGTACGTCTCGGATCCACGATAGGGTTGAATCCGGCAGGATCCTGCGCCTGATCGGTTTCGCCAGAGGCCGAATTTTTGATAGGATCCTAGTGTTCCCTTGCCGCGGCATGTTTTTTGCTGCCGCGTGAGCGACGGGGGCACGATCATCGTTCGACGCTGTGTGAGCCGAGCTCGCACCCCGAATCAGGAGAATGGCGCTGTCCGCTAACGCTATGCAACTCGTGGCCCCCAGTCTTTTCGCAACTCAGGAGGGCGGCGGGTTCCATCCGCCGTCGATCGAGGAGTTCTTCCCGGAGGCCGTGCTCTTCGCCGGAACTCCGTTCGAGATGAACCGCATCATGATCATCCGCGTGATCATGCTGGTGCTCCTTCTCGTCGTGTTCTGGCTCGGCACTCGCAACATGCGCGTGATCCCGACCCGCGGGCAGTCGCTCATCGAGATGGGACTGGACTTCGTCCGGGTCAACATCGCCGAGGACCTGCTGGGCAAGGTGGACGGCAAGCGCTTCCTGCCGATCCTGACCTCGATGTTCTTCCTGATCCTCGCGTTCAACATCACGGGCATCCTCCCCGGCTTCAACATCGGCGCCTCCGCGGTGATCGGTCTGCCGCTGGTGCTGGCAGTCGTCTCGTACGTGACCTTCATCTACGCCGGCATCAAGAAGAGCCCGAAGAACTTCTTCAAGAACTCGCTGTTCCCGGCGGGCGTCCCCTGGCCGGTCTACATCATCGTGACCCCGATCGAGCTCATCTCGACCTTCGTCATCCGTCCGGTCACGCTGACCCTCCGACTCCTCATGAACATGGTGGTCGGCCACCTCCTGCTGGTGCTCTTCTTCAGCGCCTCCTGGTTCTTCCTCATCGAGGCGCCGGGGCTCATGAAGCTCTTCGGCATCGGCACCCTCGCCTTCGGCTTCGCCTTCACGCTCTTCGAGATCCTCGTCGCCGTGCTGCAGGCCTACGTCTTCACGCTTCTCACCGCTGTCTACATCCAGCTCGCGCTGGCTGAAGAGCACTAAAACCAACCGGGTTCGGCATCCGCCGCGCTCAACACACGGAAGGAAACACATACTGTGTCTGTTCTCGCTGATATCTCGGGCAACATCGCAACCGTCGGCTACGGCCTCGCCGCCATCGGCCCCGCCATCGGCGTGGGTATCGTCGTCGGCAAGACCATCGAGGGTGTTGCTCGTCAGCCCGAGCTGGCCGGCCGCCTCCAGGTCCTGATGTGGATCGGTATCGCGTTCACCGAGGCGCTCGCCTTCATCGGTATCGCGACCTACTACATCTTCTCCTAATCCGCTTCCCCACGTCTCGGAAGGGAGGCACTGATGCATAACGCAGTTATCGCAGCTGCCGAGGGAGCTCGGAACCCGCTGCTGCCGGAGACCTACGACATCGTCTGGTCCGCGCTCGCGTTCCTCATCATCCTCATCGCATTCTGGAAGGTCTTCCTTCCGAAGATGCAGACGATGCTCGACGCTCGCGCCGAAGCCATCGAAGGCAACATCGCCAAGGCCGACGAGGCTCAGGCGAAGGCCGAGGCCGCACTGCAGGAGTACACCGCCCAGCTGGCGGGCGCCCGCCAGGAGGCTGGCGAGATCCGCGACGTGGCACGTGCCGACGCCGCGAAGATCGTCGCCAAGGCCAAGGAGGACGCCACGACCGAGCAGACCCGCATCGCGCAGGCTGCTCAGGCGCAGATCGAGGCCGAGCGCCAGAGCGCTGCCGTCTCGCTCCGCAAGGAGGTCGGCACCCTCGCGATCGACCTCGCCTCGGGCGTCGTCGGCGAGTCGCTCAGCGACGACCAGAAGGCCTCGGCCCTGGTCGACCGCTTCCTCGCCGATCTCGAGGCATCCGAGAAGGCGGCCAAGTAATGGGCAGCGCGTCTCGTGCGGCACTCGCCGCGGCCCGCGGTGAGCTGAGCCCCGTGCTCGGCGCCGGGGTCGGGGCCGAGCTGCTGGGTGCAGCGGCCGAACTCGACCGCACCCCGGCGCTGCTCAAGGCGCTCGGCGATGCGTCCGCTTCGGCTGCCGCGAAGGGGCAGCTGGTGGATCGCGTGTTCGCCAGCGTCTCGGGCGGCGCGCGCGGCGTGCTCCGCGCCGCCGCGGCGGGCACCTGGTCCGACTCCGGCGAGTTCGTCGAGGGCATCGAGGAGCTCGGCATCCGTGCCGAGGCCAACGCCAACTCCTCGCTGTCCGACGAGCTCCTCGCGGCCGCCTCGGTCGTCGAGAGCAGCCACGAGCTCGAACTGAAGCTCGGCGACAAGCTCGGCGATCCCGCGGCAAAGGTCGCGCTCGCGACGCGCCTGTTCGGCGGCAAGCTCTCGGCTGCCGCCCTGGGCGTCGTCACGCACCTGGTCGCGAACCCCCGCGGTCGTCGCGTCAATGCGGCGCTCCGCGCCGCGGCCGACGTCGCAGCCGACCAGGGCGGCAACGCACTCGCGACGGTCACCGTCGCCGCGCCGCTCGCCCCCGCACAGCAGGAGCGCCTCGCGGTTCTGCTCGAACAGAGCGCCGGCCGTCCGGTCCGCATCACCACCGTGCTCGATCCCGAGCTCGTCGGTGGCGTGCGCGTCCAGCTCGGCGACAACGTGATCGACGGCAGCGTCCGCGCTCGCCTCGAGGACCTCCGCCTGCGACTCGCGGGTTAGGGCTCAACTTTTCACCCCGGGGGCGGCGCTTCCGGACCAGACAGAGGAAACGAAATGGCAGAACTCTCAATCAGCCCGGACGAGATTCGCGACGCTCTCAAGGACTTCGCGTCGTCGTACGAGCCGGCTCAGGCAGAGAAGACCGAGGTCGGAACCGTCACCGACGCAGCCGATGGCATCGCGCACGTCGCGGGCCTGCCCGGTGTGATGGCCAACGAGCTCGTCCGCTTCGCGGACGGCACGCTCGGCCTGGCGCAGAACCTCGAAGAGGACGAGATCGGCGTCGTGGTGCTCGGTGAGTTCACCGGCATCGAGGAGGGCCAGCAGGTCACCCGCACCGGCGAGGTGCTCTCGGTCCCCGTGGGCGAGGGCTACCTCGGCCGCGTGGTCGATCCGCTCGGCAACCCGATCGACGGTCTCGGCGAGATCGCCGGCGTCGAGGGCCGCCGCGCGCTCGAGCTCCAGGCCCCGGGCGTCATGCAGCGCAAGTCGGTGCACGAGCCGCTGCAGACCGGCATCAAGGCGATCGACGCCATGATCCCCGTCGGCCGCGGTCAGCGCCAGCTGATCATCGGCGACCGCCAGACCGGCAAGACGGCCATCGCGATCGACACGATCATCAACCAGAAGGCCAACTGGGAGTCGGGCGACGTCACCAAGCAGGTGCGCTGCATCTACGTCGCCATCGGCCAGAAGGGTTCGACCATCGCTTCGGTGAAGGGCGCGCTCGAGGACGCCGGTGCGATGGAGTACACGACCATCGTCGCGTCTCCCGCGTCCGACCCCGCCGGCTTCAAGTACCTGGCTCCCTACACCGGCTCGGCCATCGGCCAGCACTGGATGTACGCGGGCAAGCACGTCCTGGTCATCTTCGACGACCTGTCGAAGCAGGCCGAGGCGTACCGTGCCGTGTCGCTGCTGCTCCGCCGTCCGCCGGGGCGCGAGGCCTACCCGGGCGACGTCTTCTACCTGCACTCCCGCCTGCTGGAGCGTTGCGCGAAGCTGTCCGACGAGCTCGGCGCCGGCTCGATGACGGGTCTCCCGATCATCGAGACCAAGGCGAACGACGTCTCGGCGTACATCCCGACCAACGTGATCTCGATCACCGACGGCCAGATCTTCCTCCAGTCGGATCTCTTCAACGCGAACCAGCGTCCCGCGGTCGACGTGGGCATCTCGGTCTCGCGCGTCGGCGGCGACGCCCAGGTGAAGTCGATCAAGAAGGTCTCCGGCACGCTCAAGCTCGAGCTCGCCCAGTACCGCGCCCTCGAGGCCTTCGCGATGTTCGCATCGGACCTCGACGCGGCCAGCCGTCGTCAGCTCGAGCGCGGTGCGCGCCTCACCGAGCTGCTCAAGCAGCCGCAGTACTCGCCGTACCCCGTCGAGAAGCAGACCGTTTCGATCTGGGCCGGCACCAAGGGCCACATGGACCAGGTTCCGGTCGAGGACATCCTCCGTTTCGAGAGCGAGTTCCTGGATTCGCTGGAGCGCAACTCCGAGGTCCTCACCACGCTGCGCGAGACCAACGTGCTCGACGACGACACCGTCGCCGAGCTCGAGGCCAAGATCGCCGAGTTCAAGCTCGAGTTCCGCACCTCGGCCGGCGTCACGCTGGCTGAGCAGTTCGCGTCGCTCGGCAAGGACGAGATCAAGCAGGAGCAGCTGGTCGTCAAGAAGTAGTCGAGGCTCCGGCGGGGGCGCATGCCCCCGCCGGTCCTCCTCCACTTCGACCAGCCCGCCCCAACCAGACACAGGAGAGACATGGGAGCGCAACTTCGGGTCTACCGGCAGAAGATCCGTTCTGCCCAGACGACCAAGAAGATCACCCGTGCGATGGAGCTGATCGCGGCATCTCGCATCCAGAAGGCTCGTGCCCGCGTCGCGGCGTCCGAGCCCTACACCACGGCGATCACCCGTGCGGTGTCCGCCGTCGCGGTGCACTCGAACACCGACCACCCGCTGCTGACCGAGCCGGAGCGCATCGAGCGCGCCGCGGTGGTCATCTTCACCTCGGACCGCGGTCTCGCAGGCGCCTTCAACTCGCAGGTGCTGCGCGAAGCCGAGGAGCTCAGCGAGCTGCTGCGCGCCGAGGGCAAGGACGTGAAGTACTACCTGGTCGGCCGTAAGGCGCAGGGCTACTTCAGCTTCCGCGCCCGCGCGTCCGAGCGGGTGTGGACCGGCGGCACCGACAGCCCCGCGTTCGAGACGGCTCAGGAGATCAGCGAAGCGCTGCTCGAGGCCTTCAACACCGAGACCGCCGAGGGCGGCGTCGACGAGATCCACCTCGTCTACAACCGCTTCATCAGCATGGTCTCGCAGACCCCCGAGGTGCACCGTCTGCTGCCGCTCGAGGTCGTCGAGGGCGTCGCCGAGGCGAGCGACGGAGCGAACCCGCTGTACGAGTTCGAACCCGACGCCGACACCGTGCTCGACAAGCTGCTTCCGGCCTACATCGAGTCGCGCCTGTTCAACGCGCTCCTCGAGTCGGCCGCCGCGAAGCACGCTGCGACGCAGAAGGCGATGAAGTCGGCGAGCGACAACGCCGATGCGCTGATCCGCGATTACACCCGCCTCGCGAACAACGCGCGTCAGGCGGAGATCACCCAGCAGATTTCCGAGATTGTCGGCGGCGCTGACGCGCTGTCCGATTAGCAAACGCGAAGAGAGAGAATCATGACCGAAACCGCCGCTGTGGCGACTGAGGCCACCACGAAGGTCGCCGGGCGCATCGCTCGCGTGACCGGCCCCGTCGTCGACATCGAGTTCCCGCACGACGCGATCCCCGCCGTCTACAACGCGCTCGAGACCACCATCGACTTCGGTGAGGGCTCGGAGCCGTTCAAGCTCGTCCTCGAGGTCGCTCAGCACCTCGGCGACAACGTCGTCCGCGCCATCGCGCTGAAGCCCACCGACGGCCTGGTCCGCGGCCAGGAGGTCTTCGACACCGGCACCTCGATCACCGTCCCCGTCGGCGACGTGACCAAGGGCAAGGTCTTCAACGTGACCGGCGACGTGCTCAACCTCCCTGAGGGCGAGACCATCGAGGTCAGCGAGCGCTGGAGCATCCACCGCGAGCCCCCGGCCTTCGACCAGCTCGAGTCGAAGACGCAGCTCTTCGAGACCGGCATCAAGTCGATCGACCTCCTCACCCCCTACGTGCAGGGCGGCAAGATCGGCCTCTTCGGCGGTGCGGGCGTCGGCAAGACCGTCCTCATCCAGGAGATGATCCAGCGCGTGGCGCAGGATCACGGCGGCGTGTCCGTGTTCGCCGGCGTCGGCGAGCGCACCCGTGAGGGCAACGACCTCATCCACGAGATGGAAGAGGCCGGCGTCTTCGACAAGACCGCCCTCGTGTTCGGCCAGATGGACGAGCCGCCGGGGACCCGTCTCCGCGTCGCGCTCTCGGCCCTCACCATGGCCGAGTACTTCCGCGACGTGCAGAAGCAGGACGTGCTGCTCTTCATCGACAACATCTTCCGCTTCACGCAGGCCGGTTCCGAGGTCTCGACCCTGCTCGGCCGCATGCCCTCCGCGGTGGGCTACCAGCCGAACCTCGCCGACGAGATGGGCCTCCTCCAGGAGCGCATCACCTCGACGCGCGGTCACTCGATCACCTCGCTGCAGGCCATCTACGTGCCCGCCGACGACTACACCGACCCGGCTCCGGCGACCACCTTCGCCCACCTCGACGCGACCACCGAGCTCTCGCGTGAGATCGCCTCGAAGGGTCTGTACCCGGCGATCGACCCGCTCACCTCGAGCTCGCGCATCATGGATCCCCGCTACTTGGGCGCGGACCACTACCGCGTCGCCACCTCGGTGAAGCAGATCCTCCAGAAGAACAAGGAGCTCCAGGAGATCATCGCGATCCTCGGTGTCGACGAGCTCTCCGAAGAGGACAAGATCACCGTGGCGCGCGCACGTCGCATCCAGCAGTTCCTGTCGCAGAACACCTACATGGCGAAGAAGTTCACCGGTGTCGAGGGTTCGACCGTCCCGCTGAAGGAGACCATCGAGTCGTTCGATGCGATCACCAAGGGCGAGTTCGACCACGTCGCCGAGCAGGCCTTCTTCAACGTCGGCGGCATTTCCGACGTCGAAGAGAAGTGGGCGCAGATCCAGAAGGAGAACGCGTAATCATGGCCACGCTCAACGTGAGCGTCGTTTCGGCTGAGCGCGAGATCTGGAGCGGTACCGCTTCCAACGTCAGCGCGAAGACGGTCGAGGGCGAGATCGGCATCTACGGTGGGCACGAGCCGCTTCTGGCTCTGCTCGCCGAGGGCTCGGTCCGCGTCACCGGCACCGACGGTGAGAAGATCACCGTCAACGCCGAGGACGGGTTCCTCTCCGTCGACCACGACACGATCACGATCGTGGCGGGTCGCGCCGAACTGGTCGCCTGATTCCGACCGTTCGTCCATTCCAGCGCCGAGGCCGGTCGCAGCTTCATTCGAAGCGGCGGCCGGCCTCGCCGTTTCCCCGCACCCAGAAAGCCCGACCATGCTGATCCTGCTCCCGCCCTCCGAGACGAAGCGCACCGGCGGAGGCGCGCCCTACCGGGCCGAGGACCTCGCGCACGGCGAGCACCTCGCCGGCACCCGCGCCGCGGTGCGCACGGCGCTCGAAGAGCTCTCGCTCGACGAGGACATCGCGGCGAAGGCGCTCGGGCTCGGGGTGAAGGCCCGGGGCGAGCTCGAGCACAACCGCGTCCTCGAATCATCGGGCGCGCTCGAGGCGATGGACCGCTACACCGGCGTTCTCTACGACGCGCTGGATGCGGCTTCGCTCGACGAGGACGCTCGCGACTGGATGCGCGAGCACGTCGCGGTGCAGTCCGCGCTCTTCGGCCTCGTGCGCGCGGGGGACCGGATCCCCGCGTACCGGCTTTCGGCCGGCAGCCGGCTGGCGGCCCTCGATGCGCCGCTCAAGCGCAGCTGGGTTCGGGCCCACGCGGACATGGACTGGGCATCGCACGGCTGGATCCTCGACCTCCGATCCAACGACTACGCCGCGCTCGCGCCCCTTCCCGAGGGCGTCGGCACCAAGCTCGAGGTGGCGCAGCGCAGCGCGGACGGCGCGGTCCGCGCGCTCAACCACTTCAACAAGACCGCCAAGGGCGACCTCGTGCGTCGCCTCGCCCGATCCGGTGCGGAGCTGGACGGTCCGGAGACGTTCGCGGGCTGGGCGCAGGGGCAGGGCCTCGAGGTGCAGCTCGGCGAGAAGCCCGGCAGTGCGACGCTCGTGACCGAGCTCGGCGCACCCGCCGGGGTGACGGGCGGGGCGGGCTCCGAGCGGGCCGCACGGTAGGATGTTCGAGTGATTGCCGAGGAGAGACGTTGACCGGACGTGGGGAGAACGCCGTTCGGCGTCGCATCGGCTATCGCCCGGACTCGGACCTCGAGATCGAGCTGTCGTGGCACGCCATCACCGACGTCGGACGCCGGCGCGAGGTGAACCAGGACAGCTACGTCGTGATTCCGCCGATCTTCGCGGTCGCCGATGGCATGGGAGGCCACTCCGCGGGCGAGGTCGCCTCGGCCGCGGTCGTGCGCAGGCTCGCCGAACTCGGCGGGAAGCGCAGCGTCAGCGAGCAGGACATCGACGGTGCGCTCGAGGACGCGGTCGAGGACATCGAGCTCGACGCGGGGGAGACCGATCTGGGGGCCGGAACCACGGTCACCGGCGTGACTCTCGGCTCCTGCGCCGAGGAACCCACGTGGACCGTCTTCAACATCGGCGACTCCCGCGTGTACCAGTACTTCAAGGGTGCGCTCAGTCAGATCACCGTCGACCACTCGGTCGTGCAGCACCTCATCGACACCGGAGCGATCACGCCCGAGGAGGCGGAGTTCCACCCGCACGCGAACGTGATCACCCGAGCGGTCGGGTTCAACGAGGCACCCTCGCCCGATTACACGGCGCTCGCGCTGATCCCCGGGCAGCGGATCCTGATCTGCTCCGACGGGCTCACCAAGGAGCTCACCGAGATCGGGATCCAGCATTTCCTCGCGACGACCGATACGGCGGAGGAGGCCGCGAAGCAGCTCGTGCACCACGCCATCGAGAACGCGGGACGCGACAACGTCACCGTCGTGGTGATCGACGTGCATGCCGTCGGCGAGGCCCGCGACACGAGCGATCTCGCGATCGCCGGGGTGTCGCTCGACGCGCTCGGCGCGGAGAACCCCGCGGAAGCCGGCGCGCTGTCGGGAGCATCGGAGCCCGCCTCCGCCATCCCGGAGCCCGCTGCAGCTGAGGTCGCCGGGACCGAGCCCGTCGAGACCGAGCCCGTCGACGTCGTGGGAGTCGGACCCGAAGCCGAGGTCGTGGACGCCGCTGCGGACGCCGCAGACTCGGACGACGACGGGCCCGACACGGTGCCCGTGCGCGTCCCGAACGACTGATCGGCGGCTGCGCGCGCCGCGCCGCGGCAGTCTCCTTCCGTGCGCAAGCGCTCCGGCGGACGCGCGCGTCCTCCCGGCAAGCCCGTACAACGCCGTGAGCGGGCGTCCTCCGGGGAGGGCGCCCGCTCACCGGCCGAGGATGCTCAGGCGAGTTCTGCGGCGAACGCTTCGTCGAGCACGGCCAGCACGTCGGCGGCCAGCGCGTCGGTGAGCTTCAGCGACGGCAGGAAACGAATCACGTTCCCGAAGATGCCGGCATTGAGCAGCAGCACGCCGGCCTGGGCCGCGCGGGCGATGACCCGCGAGACGAGCTCGGCGTCGACCTCCATCGTTCCGGGCTTCACGACCTCGATCGCCATCATGGCGCCCTTGCCGCGCACCTCGGCGATCACGTCGTACTTGGCAGCGAGGGCGCGCAGGCCGTCGCCGAGGACGCGCTCGATGCGCTTCGCCTCCGCGAGGAGGTCAGCGGACTCGATCTGCTCGAACACGGCGTTCGCGGCGGCGCACGACACGGGGTTGCCGCCGAAGGTGCCGCCCAGCCCACCGGGCTGCGCGACGTCCATGATCTCGGCGCGGCCGGTGACCGCCGCGAGGGGCAGGCCCCCGGCGATGCCCTTCGCCGAGAGCACGAGGTCGGGCTCGACGCCGAACTGCTCGATCGCGAAGACGGTGCCGGTGCGGGCGATGCCCGACTGCACCTCGTCCGCGATGAACACGACGCCGTTCGCGCGGCACCAGTCCGCGAGCGCGGGCAGGTAGCCGTCGGCGGGAACGACGAAGCCGCCCTCGCCCTGGATGGGCTCGACCACGAGGCACGCGAGATCCTCGGCGCCCGCGACCTTCTCGAGGTAGGTGATGGTGCGCGCCGCGGCCTCCGCGCCCGACAGCCCGTCGCGCAGCGGGTAGGAGTTGGGGGCCTTGTAGACGTCGCCTGCGCGCGGGCCGAAGCCCGCGGCGTAGGGGGCGGCCTTGTGGTTCATGGTCGAGGTGAGCATGGTGCGGCCGTGGTACGCGTGCTCGAGCACGGCGACGCCGGGGCGTCCCGTGAACTTGCGGGCGATCTTCACGCCGTTCTCGACGGCCTCGGCACCCGAGTTGACGAGTACGGTGCGCTTCTCGCCCGCACCCGGAACATGCTTCGCGAGGTGCTCGGCGACGCGCACGTAGCTCTCGTAGGGGGTGACGGTGAAGAGCGTGTGGGTGACGCTCTGCAGCGCAGCGGTCGCGGCGGCGACCACGGCGTCGTCGGTGTGGCCGATGGTGGTGACACCGATGCCGCCGCCGCAGTCGATGAACTGGTTGCCGTCGACGTCGACCAGGATCGAGTCGTGCGCGCGGTCGATGTAGACCGGCAGCACGCTGTGCACGCCCGGCGGAACGACTGCCCGGCGGCGCTCGTGCAGCTCCTGCGAGCGGGGCCCGGGGATGGAGGTTACGACGCGGCGTTCCTGGACGATGGTGTCATTGCTCATGGGGTCGATCCTACTCCCGGGTATCTTGACGTCGACCTACATCGGGCGCTGTGCCGAGCGGTACGCTCGCTGCATGATGGGGAATCACGAGTACGCGGTCGGTGTCGAGTGGACGGGCAACCGGGGGAGCGGCACGAGCGGGTACCGGGAGTACGGGCGGCAGGTGCTGCTGTACGGCACCGACAAGCCTCCGCTCGAGGGATCGGCCGACCCGACCTTCCACGGCGACGTCGATCGGTGGAATCCCGAGGAGCTCCTGGTCGCTGCGCTGGCGCAGTGCCACCTGCTGTCGTACCTGCACTCGGCGGTGCGTGCGGGCGTGGTCGTGACCGACTACGTGGATCGCGCGACCGGCGCGATGCGCCAGCGGGGCGAGGGCGGCAGCTTCGTCGAGGTGGTGCTGCACCCCGAGGTGACGGTGGCGGATGCGTCGATGGTGGATGCGGCGCTGACCGCCCATGCCGAGGCGAGCCGCAACTGCTTCATCGCCGCCTCGGTGAACTTCCCCGTGCGGCACGAGCCCGTGATCCGGGTGGCCTGCTGAGGGCGGGCGCGGGACCCGCGGGCCGAGCCGGTGCGACTGGTCACGTGAACCGGATGGCCGTGCTACTCTCGCGGCAGCGGACATACTGACCATATCAAGCGAGAGGGAGCACGCGATGCCGGTGAACCAGGACGGAACGTCCCGGGCGGGCCGAGAACTGCGCTACCAGCGCGTCTACGACCTCGTGACGGGGCTGATCGCGGAGCAGGGTCTCGAGGCCGGCGCGAAGCTCCCGAGCACCGCCGAGCTCGCCGCGATGGCCGAGGTCAGCGTCATCTCGGTGCGTCGTGCGCTCGACGAGCTCGCGCACGACGGGATCATCGTGCGGCACCAGGGCGTCGGCACCTTCGTGGCGCAGCGGAGGCTGGTCAGCCAGCCGGGCTCGCCGGGCACCCTGCTCGGCACGATCTCCGACGGCACCTCGCCGGCCGAGTTCAGCACCGAGCTCGTGAGCCTCGCGGTCGGTCTGCCCGGCACCGACCACGTGCGCGCGCTCGGGATCGAGAGCGGTCAGCCGGTATGGGAGATCGCACGCGTGCGATCCCGGGGCGGGGTCCGCGCCGTTGCCGAGATCGCCACGATCCCGCTCAGCCTCGCTCCTGCTCTGGACGAGAGCCGGCTCGCGGCGGGGGAATCGCTGTACGAGCTGATCGAAGAGCGCACGGGGATCTCCGAGGCGTACGCCGAGCAGTTCTTCCAGGTCGACCGCCCGACCCCGTGGGAGCGGGAGCAGCTGCAGCTCGACGCCGAGGACACGGTGATGCGGGTCCGCGGCGTGAGCTACTCCGACGACGACGTGCCGTTCGACTCGTACTTGCAGACCTACCGGGCCGACGACTTCGTCTTCTACGTGTCGGGCAAGCGCGGACCGCGGCTGCTCCCGCCCGCCGGCACCGGTCGCTGGGACGTGCGCCCCTTCGGCGCGCCGACCGCCGACTGATCCTCGGACGCCGGACGCCGGGCCCAGGCCGTCCCGCGCGGCGCCCGGCGTCCGCCGGATCACGTCGTTCGGGCAGGATCCGGGCTCGGAATGCTGTCGATGAGCAGCTGCGTGTAGGGATCTCCGGGCCGGTGCACGACCTCGTCGGGCGTGCCCGATTCGACGATACGCCCGTCGCGCATCACGATGATGCGGTCGGCGTACTCGGCCGCGGTCGAGAGATCGTGGGTGATCATGAGGATCCCCATCCGTTCCCGCTCCTTCAGATCGGCGAGCAGTTGCAGCACGCCGGTGCGGACCGAGACATCCAGCATGCTCACGGGCTCGTCCGCGAGCAGCAGAGCCGGATGGAGCACGAGCCCCGCGGCGATCGCCACCCGCTGGCGCTGTCCGCCCGAGAGCTGGTGCGGGTACCGGTCGATGTACTGCTCGGCGGGGGTGAGACCCACCGATTCGAGCGCCGCGAGCGCGCGATCGCGGCGCTCGGCGCGATCGCGGCACACCTTGAAGACGAGCAGCGGTTCCTCGAGGGTGTCGGCGACGGTGAATCGCACGTCGAGCGACTCGTATGGATCCTGGAAGATCATCTGCACCCGTTCGCGGAGCCGGCGACGCTCGGCGCGACGGATCCCGAGCGCGGGCGCACCGTCGACGAGGACCGAGCCGCTCGCGCCGGGCAGCATGCCCATCACCGCCTGGAGCGTGGTCGTCTTGCCGCAGCCGGACTGGCCGACGAGCGCGACGAGCTCGCCCTCCGCGACCTGGAACGACACATCGGAGACCGCCCGCCGGGTTGCGCCGCGTCCGGGGTACTCGACCGAGAGGCCGTCGACGGCGAGCAGGGCGGGAGCAGGTTCCGGCCGGGGCCTCGCGCCGACCTGGGCGATGTCGGGGGTCGACTCGAACAGGGTCCGCGTGTAGGGGTGCGCGGGCGAGCGGTAGAGCTGCTCGACGGTGCCTTCTTCGAGGATCTCGCCGCCGCGCATGACGGCGGCGCGCGTGCAGCTCTGCGCGACGACGCCGAGATCGTGGGTGACGAGGATCAGCGCGAGTCCGAGTCGCTCCGAGAGCTCCACGAGGAGGCGCAGGATCTGGTCCTGCACGACGACGTCGAGGGCCGTCGTCGGTTCGTCCGCGAGCAGCACCTTCGGTTCGCATGCGAGCGCCATCGCGATCACGGCGCGCTGCTTCATGCCTCCCGAGAGCTCGTGCGGGAACCGGTGCTCGGTGCCCTCGGGGAGGCCGACGAGCGAGAGCAGTTCCTGCACCCGTGCCTCCTCGGAGCCGACGAAGCGCCGGTGCACCTGGAGTGCCTCCGTGATCTGCCACCCGACGGTGTGCACCGGGTTGAAGGCGCTCATCGCGCCCTGGAACACCATGGCGATGTCGGTCCAGCGGTGGGGGCGCACGGTGCGGTCGCCGCCCGCGATGATGTCGACGCCGTCGTAGAGCACGTGGCCCGAAACGGTCGCGTTCGCGGGAAGCAGGCCGAGCGCGGCAAGGATGGTGGTCGTCTTGCCGCAGCCGGACTCGCCGACGAGGCCGAGACGCTCACCGGGGGCGAGGCCCAGCGAGAGGCCCTTCACCGTCTCGTTCTCGGCTCCGTCATCGGTGCGGAACCAGATCCGCAGATCGCGGAGTTCGAGCACGGCTCGTGCGGGGTGGGTCGGGGTCGTCGGGGTCATCGCTGGTCCTCCGTTCCGGGATCGGGCGTGGCGCCCGTCGTGCGAGTGCGCTCGACCGGTTCGCTGGCCCGCGCGAAGTCGTCTGCGGCGCTCTGCCGCAGCGCCCAGGTGCGCAGGCCCAGGTGCGAGACCCGTAGCCGGGGGTTGAGCGCGTCCTCGATGGCGCGGCCGAGCAGATAGCAGCCGACGATGAGCAGCGCGACGGCGACGCCGGCGGGCACGATGGCCCACCAGGCCCCGGTCGAGACGGCCGCCCGGTTGAACGCGCGTTCCATGATCGTGCCCCAGGTGATCGCGTTCGGATCGGAGAGCCCGAGGAATGCGAGCGCGGTCTCGTTGAAGATCGCGACGGTCACGGCGAGGACCGCGCTCGCGGCCAGCAGGGGGCCGAGCTGCGGCAGGATGTGCCGCAGCACGATACGGAGGTGCCCGGCGCCGATGGCCTCCACGCGTCGCACGTAGGTGCGCTCGCGCAGGCTCTTGACCTGGGAGCGGACGATGCGGGCGGTGCTCGTCCACATCAGCGCGCCGATCACGACGATCACGTGGTCGAGGCTCGGACCCCAGACCGCGGCGACGACGATCATGAGCACGATCTGCGGGATCACGAGGAAGTAGTCGGTGATGCGCATCAGCACGGTGTCCACCCAGCCGCCGAAGTAGCCGGAGAGGATCCCGACCGCGGCGCCGATGACGATCGATATCGCTGCGGCGGTGAAGCCGACGAACATCGAGATGCGGCCGCCCTCGAGCACGAGGCTCAGTACGTCGACACCGCCGTCGTCGCAGCCGAACCAGTGCGCGGCGCTGGGAGCCTCGAACACGCCGCAGCTGACGTCGCGGCTCGAGTACGGCGAGACGATCGGAGCGACGATCGAGAGGAGCAGGAACGCGAGGATCACGGCGATGCCGATGATGGCTCCCGGCTGACGGATCGCACGTCCGAAAGCGCCTCGGCGGCGGTCCTTCGGGCGGCGCCGACGGGGGAGCGAGACGAGCGTGGTGCCCGGAAGTGCCATGGTGTCCGGTCCCTTCTAATCCGAGACTCGCGGGTCGAGCCACGCGTACGCGAGGTCGGCGAGGTAGTTGCAGACCACGACCGTGATCGTGATGACGAGGAAGCCGCCCTGGAGCATCGGGTAGTCGCGATGCAGCACGGCCTCGTAGAGCGCCCGGCCGATACCGGGCCAGGAGAAGATGACCTCGATGAGGATCGCGCCGCTCACGACGCTGCCGAGCGCGAGTGCGATCATCGTCACGGTCGGCAGCATCGCGTTGCGCACGGCGTAGGAGCGGATGATGCGGCCGCGGGTGAGACCCTTGGCGCGGGCGGTGAGGATGTAGTCCTCACCGAGCGTCTCGAGCACCGAGGATCGCATGAGGAGCAGATTCTCGGCGTAGAGGGTGAGCACGAGCGTCGCGACGGGCAGCACGAGGTGGGCGCCGCGGTCGGCGAACTGCTCCCAGGGGGACGCGAGTTCGGCGAACGGGTCGCTCATGCCGGCCGAGGGCAGCAGTCCCGCGAAGGCGATGAGGAGCATCATGCCGAGGAACTGCGTCGGGAAGGCGTAGAACGCGACCGACAGGTTGGTCATGATGTGGTCGAACGGACTGCCCCGGCGCACGGCGCTGAGGATTCCGAGCAGGATCCCGAGCGCGAGCGCGATCACTGTGCCGGTGAGCACGAGCGGCAGGGTGTTCGCGAACGCCTCGGCCAGGTTGCCGGCGACCGGCTGCCGGTTCGCGTACGAGACCCCGAGGTTTCCGGTGAGGAGACCCTTGAGATAGAGCAGGTACTGCTCCCACAGCGGGCGATCGAGGCCGAACTCGCGGGTGAGCGCCTGTTTCAGCTCGGGCGAGGCGTTGGGGACGCGCGAGATGCGCGTGACGGCCGAGCCGGGCAGCACACGGAACAGCACGAAGTTCAGCGTCACGGCCACGAACACGGTCACGATCGCGAAGATCGTTCGCCGCCAGACATATCTCCTGCGGTGCATCTGGCCTCTCTTCCTTGAGGGGGCTACTG
Source organism: Leucobacter sp. HNU (assembly GCF_047946755.1). Taxonomy (GTDB): domain Bacteria; phylum Actinomycetota; class Actinomycetes; order Actinomycetales; family Microbacteriaceae; genus Leucobacter. Next base: position 741,601 of record NZ_CP178837.1, read on the forward strand.
GATCGACAATGCGATCACGAAGTCTTGTCACCTAGTATGCTCAGTCTACTAAGATAAGTGAAGTTGCAATTTCTTGCGTGTTGCCACCTCCCTCGAAGATGAGAAGCAGGGGACCCATGAATCTGAGAAAACGTCTGCTGGCGATCGGCGCCGTGATGATCGCCGCCGCCCTCGCACTATCCGGGTGCGCCGGGAACGGAGCGAGCCGCAATGTGCTGCGTGTCGGCACGACGTCGCTCGTCGACTCGCTCAACCCCTTCGTCGCCGACTCCGACTACTCGAGCGTGCTGTTCCAGTACATCTACCCGCACCTCACCGAGTACGACCGCGACCTCAAGATCGTGCCGTCGTTCGCCCGCAGCTGGGAGACCTCGGCGGATGGGAAGACCTGGACTTTCCACACCGTGCCGGATGCGAAGTGGTCGGATGGGACGCCGTTGACCGCAGAGGACGTCGCGTTCACCGCGAACATGATCCTGCGCTACAAGGACGGCCCGACGGGAATCCTCTCGGGCTGGGTCGCGCACCTCGAGCGCGCGGAGGCGCCGGATCCCAACACCGTCGTGCTCCACTACGCCTCGCCTGTGGGCAACGTCCTGACGCAGATGCAGGCCCTGCACATCCTCCCGAAGCACGTCTGGGAGCCGCTCGCCTCGGGCGACGGCACGCGCCTCACATCCTACGAGAACCGGGCGCCGCTCGTCTCGGGCGGTCCCTTCACGCTCGACACCTACCGCAAGGACCAGATCATGCTGTTCTCACGCAACCCGCACTGGTGGGGCGAGACGCCCAAGATCGACGGCTTCGGGTTCCAGTTCTTCGCGAACGACGATGCCATGGTCACCGCTCTCAAGAGCCACCAGCTCGACATGATCGGCCAGATGACCCCGCCGACCGCCGTAGAGACCCTGAAACGGGCGGGCATGACGGTCGAGATCGGGCCCAGCGTCACCATCAAGAACCTCATCATCAACACCAACCCGAGAAAGCCGAAGCACCGGGAGCTGCTGAATCCCGAGGTGAGGAAAGCGCTCGAGTACGCGATCAACCGCACCGAGATCGTCGACCAGACCTGGCTCGGATACGCTCAGCCCGGGTCCACGGTGCTGTCGCCCGCCTCGGGATACCACGACCCCGCGATCACCGGGCTGCCCTTCGACCTGGAGAAGGCGAACGCGATCCTCGACGGCCTCGGCTACCGCAAGGGCTCCGACGGGATCCGGGTCGCGAACGGCTCGCGCATGGACTACGAGCTCGTGTTCCCCACCGAGGAGAACGGGTCGGGCGATCGGGCCTTCCAGACGATCCAGCGCGGATTCGAAGACATCGGGATCAGGCTCGTGCAGCGCAAGATGGACTCGGACGCCGCTGCCGACGCGATCAACGGACCGGACAACGAGTACCTCGACTACGACTTCGCCATGTGGAACTGGACCCCGCCGGTCGACCCGGACTTCCTCCTCAGCACGCTCACCTGCGCCTCCCGCGGGCACAACTCCGACAGCGGCTATTGCAACCCCGAATACGACCGGCTTTACGCGCTCCAGGGCACCCAGCTCGACCCCGCGGCGCGACGCACGACGATCGACCGTATGCAGCAGATCCTCTTCGACGACCGGCCCTACGTGGTGCTCACCTATCCGAAGGTGATCGAGGCCCACAACCCGGCGTGGTCCGGCTTCGTGCTGGCGCCCCTCGTCGGCTCGATCAACAACCTGTCGACGCAGACCCTCATCCAGGTGCACCGGACGGAAGGCTGAACCGTGCAGATCGAACTCCTCGTCCTCCCCGACCCCGAACGGAACGACCCGCTGAACGAGCCCGCCGCCGCAGGCCTCAGGGCGCTCGCCGCCGAACTCGGCACCGAGCATGCGAACGTCGCCGACTGGCTCTCGGCGGCTCGCGGCGAGGCCGCGCACGTCCGTGCCGTCGTGCCCGGCGGCGGAAGGCCCCACCTCGTGATCGCGGTCCGGGCGGAATCCGCGCAGCGCGGCCCGGGCGCTCCGTCGACCCTCTCCAGGGTCCAGGCGGCCGGGCTCGCGCTCGGCGCGCTCGCCTCCGAGGTCGCCGACGGTTCGCCGACACGTATCTGGTGGGGCCGCGAGGACTGCGCGGTCGACGAGGTGCTGTGGCGGGGGGTGCGCGTCGGCGAACAGCGTCCGGGGGCTCCCGAGCGGGTCGCTCCCGAGCCGGAATTCGCCGCAGGCGAGCCCGTGCCGGACTCCTGGCGGCGCTCGGCGGACGCGGTGCGCTGGGTGCGCGAGCTCGTCGAGCTCCCGCCGAACCGGCTGGGGCCGGGGAGCTCGCGCAGCGCATTTCGGAGCACTGCGGGGAGAATGCCGCCATCGAGGTGGAGATCTGGGATGCCGTGAGGCTCGGCAGGTCGGGCTTCGGGGCCGTGCTCGCCGTGGGCGGAGGCAGCGCCCGCCCGCCCCTGGTCGCGCACCTGAGGCTGGCCGGCGACCCGTCGCTGCCGTCGATCGGGTTGGTCGGCAAGGGCATCGCCTTCGACTCGGGCGGGCTCAATCTCAAGCGCGACGCCGGGGAGATGTCGTGGATGAAGTCGGACATGGCCGCGGCCGCGACGGTCGCGGCCGCGATCCGGCTGGCGGCGGACGCGCGGGGCGTCGGGGGCGGGCCGACCGTCGAGGCGATCCTGCCGCTGTGTGACAACGCGGTGTCGGGGACCTCTGCCCGCCCCGGCGATGTGGTGCGGCATCCGGGCGGTGAGACGACCGAGATCGTCGACACCGATTGCGAGGGTCGGCTCGTGCTCGCCGACGGGCTCTCCTGGCTGCGCGCCGTCGGACATGATGCGCTCATCGACGTGGGTACCCTGACTGACGGCGGAGCCGGCTTCCGGCGCACGGGCGTCTGGTCGAACGACGAGGAGTTCGTGGCCCGTGTGGTCGCCGCGGGGGAGCGTGTCGCCGATCCGGCCTGGATCCTGCCCCTGCCGTACGGCGAGGACGAGGCGCTCGAATCGCGCGTCGCGGACCTGCGCAACGCGCCGCTCGACCGGCCGGACACCGCGCGCCATGCGGCCGCGTATCTCGCTCGCTTCGCCCGCGGTGCCGCCTGGGCGCACCTCGACATCGGCGGAACCGCGTATCTCGAGTTCCCGATCGCCGGACTCGGCGAGGGGCCGTCGGGCGCCGGCGCGCTCGCGCTCGCCGAGCTGTTGGCGGGCGCGGACACCGCCTCGAGACGCTGAGACACCCATCCCCTTTATTGATCATACTTAGTATGATAAGTTTGCGGCGATCGGAACCGACGACCGTACTCCTCCTGTGAAAGGCATGACATGGATCTCACCTTCGCCTCGGCGTTTCCCGACCGCACCTCGCGCTCCCGCGAGCTCTTCGAGCGTGCCAGGCTCACCATTCCCGGCGGCGCGGGCAGCACCGCGCGTCTGCCGCGCAACGGCTGGAACCCCTACCCGCTGTTCATGGAGCAGGGACTCGGCTCCCGCATCACCGACGTCGACGGCAACGAGTACGTCGACTATCTCCTGGGGCTCGGCCCTGACATCCTCGGGCACCGGCACCCCGATGTCACCGAGGCCGTGACCCGGGCGATCACCGAGTACGGCACCAGCTTCGGCCTGCCCTACGAGCTCGAGATCGAGGCCTCCGAGAAGGTCGTGGCGACCGTGCCCGGCGTCGAGCAGGTCCGCTTCGCGAACTCGGGCTCCGAGGCCGTGGGGCAGGCGGTCCGTCTCGCCCGAGCGACGACCGGTCGCCGCATCATCGTTCGCTTCGAAGGGCTGTACCACGGCTGGCAGGACAGCGTGTACTGGTCGAACCACGTCGATCTCGACCAGGCGGGACCCGCGGACCATCCGCGCCCCGTCGCGATGGGCCTCGGCGTGCCGGCCGAGCTCGAGGACACGCTCGTCGTGCTCACCTGGAACGATGCGGAGAGCTTCGTGAAGCTCATGGAGGAGCGGGGCGAAGAGGTCGCCGCCGTCATCACGGAGCCCGCCGTGCTCAACACCGGCTGCATCCTGCCCGAGCCTGGCTACCTCGAACTGCTGCGTTCGGAGACGCGGAAGTACGGCGCGATGCTCATCTTCGACGAGGTCATCACCGGCTTCCGCATCGCCAGGGGCGGCGCGCACGAGTACTACGGCGTGATCCCCGACCTCACCACCTACGCGAAGGGCATCGGCGGCGGCTTCCCCGTCGCGGCCATCGGCGGCACGAGGGAGGCCATGCGTCTCATCGCCGACGGTACGTACTCCCACTCGGGTACCTACAACGCCAACGTCGTGCAGTGCGCAGCGGTGTCGGCGACGATGGACCTGATCGCCCAGCCCGGACTGTACGAGCGTCAGCGCGCGCTCGGCGACCGACTCGCGCGAGGCCTCGAATCGATCGCGAACGACAACGGCATCGACGCCTACGTGACGGGTCTCGGCACCGTGTTCCAGCTGTGGTTCGCAGACGGCCCCATCAAGAACTGGCGCGACGCGGTCAAGCACACTCGCGAGGGGGTCTTCACCCGCTGGTACGAGGAGATGATCGTGCGCGGCGTGCTGTTCCATCCGCTCCAGTTCGAGAATCTCTTCGTCTCGCTGGTGCATGATGATCGTGACATCGACGACACGCTCGAGGCCGCCTCAGGCGCCATGCGCGTGCTCGCTCGGGAGTTCGTGAAGGCGTGAGACGACGGGGAGCGGGTGGCATGGTGCACGAAGGCGCGATCGCGATCGGCCTCGACCTGGGGACGTCGAGCGCGAAGGCGCTCGCCGTCGAGGTGGCAACCGGGCGCGTGCTCGCCCGCGTGCGCCGGCCGTACCCCACCTCGCGGCCGGAAGCCGGCGCGGCCGAGCAGGCTCCGGGCGACTGGATGGCGGCCGTGGTCGGTGCGCTCGGCGAGCTCGCGCAGTCGACGCCCGCGCAGCGCTGGATCGGGATCGGCCTGTCGGCCATGCTGCCGACGCTCGTCTGCCTCGATGCGGCGGGAGAGCCCGTCGGGCCGGCCGTCGTCTGGGAAGACATCCGCGCCGAGACCGACGCGCGCGAGCTCGCGGCTCAGCATCCCGATGCGACGGCCTACGCGCGTACCGGCCAGCACCTCGACGGCCGGTACCTGGTGCCCATGTACCGGCGCATCGCGCGGACCGACCCCGGGGCGGCCCGTCGCATCGCACGGATCGCCGGAGCCAAGGACTACGTCTTCGCGCGCCTCACCGGCGTGCTGCTCACCGACCCGAGCACCGCGGTCGGCTCGGGCGTGAGCGCCGTCGCCGACGGCGCTCACGCCTCGGGAGACTGGCCGGAGCTCCCCGAGGTGCGGCCGTCGACCGAGACCCGCGGACTCGTCGACGGCGTCGCCCGACTCGTCGGCGTGCCGAGCGGGATCCCGGTGGCGCTCGGCGCAGCGGACTCGGTGCTGGGGGCGGTTGCGCTCGGCGCGCGGCCGGGCCGGGACGTTGCGATCATCTCGGGCACGAGCACCGTGATCCTCGGGACCCGCAGGAGCCCCGAGCCGGATCCCGGCGGGCGCTCGCTCGTGACCCCGCTCGCGAGCGACGGGTTCGGCTGGGAGATGGATCTCGTCGCGACCGGTTCGGCCTTCGCCTGGCTCGCGGGTCTCACGGGCGCCCCGTCCGTCGAGGCGCTCCTCGCCGAGGCCGTCGAAACGGATCCGGGCTCCGCCCCGCTCGTCCTGCCCTATCTGGGTCCGGGGGAGCAGGGAGCGCTCTGGGAGACGGGGCTGTTCGGCGGATTCACCAGGCTCACCCTCGGCAGTACCCGCGGCGATCTCATGCGGGGTCTCGTGACGGGGATCGTGCTCGAGGCGCGCCGCTGCATCGCGGTGATCGATCCGCCGGAGGACGGCAGATTGCTCGTCGCCGGAAGCTCGGCGCGCTCGCCGATGCTCCTGCAAGATCTCGCTGATGCGTGCGGTCGCCCCGTCGAGGCCGATCTCGTCGAGACCGATCACTCGGCGCTCGGCGCCGCGGACCTGGTCTCGACCGCCTGCGGCAGTGCGCCGATCGGGCGGACGCACGGAGCGCCGCATCGGTTCGACCCGCGCTCTGAGCGCGCCGCGCTGTGGCGCGAGCTGGCAGAGCGGCAGGAAGCGGCGCTCCGTCGCGAGCGGGCGCGGGTCGCGGGCGGGCAGCGGTGAGCGGGCTCGAAGGCGGACTCGCGACCGCGCTCGCCCGTGGCGAGGAACTGCTGCGTCGCGCCCCCGTCGCCGGCGGAACGATCGCCATCCGCACCCCCGAGGGCGAACGGACCGCGGCCTTCGGCACTGCAGGCCCGGGCGGCGCCCCGATGGATGCCGGCGCGCGGCTCCAGATCGGGTCGATCTCGAAGAGCATCGCGGGGCTCGCGGCAGCCCGGCTCTCGGTCGAAGGTCGGCTCGACCTGGACGCGCCGGTGCGCGAGCTCCTGCCGTGGTTGGCGGTGCCGGTCGGCGTCGGCGAACCGAGTCTGCGGCACCTGCTCGGGCACACCGCGGGATGGATTGCCGGGAGCGATGCGCTGCCCGGTGAACGGGCGCAGGCCCTGGCTCTCGGCGAGACCGTCGCCGGCAGTCGGCCCGGCGCCTTCTTCCACTACAGCAACATCGGGTACGTCGTGCTCGGCCTCGCGCTCGAGGCCGCCTGCGACCAGCCGTACTCGCAGATCGCGCAGCGCTTCGTGCTCGAACCGCTCGGCATCGGCGACGCCATGACTGGCATCACCGGGGCGCAACGCGGGGAACTGTGCCGCGGAACGGTGCCGCCGCGCGACGACGCGCCGTGGTCGCCCGGCGACGGTCTCGCCGAAGCGCCGTGGCTCGAGCCGGCGGGCGCGGACGGCAACGTCGCGGCGACCGCCGCCGGCCTCGTGCGCTTGGCGCGGGCGTTCGCCGAGCCCGAACGATTCGTCGGGGCCGCACCATGGCTCGGGGAAGCCGTCGCGCTGGCGACCGCGCCCGCTGCTCCGAGCGGCGAGGGCGTGCTCGACGTCGGCCCGCACCTGCCGGCCCCGGGCGATCGCTACGGCTTCGGGATCAACGTCGAGCCGACGCCGTGCGGCACCGTGCTGACGCACGGCGGGGGCATGGTCGGATACGGCGCGTTCCTCATCGCGCACCGCGACGCCGAGGTGTCGATCGGGGTGCTGATCAGTGGTCCGGGTGAGCGGCCCTACGCCGAACTCGTCGCCAGGGAGTGCCATGCTGCCCTGCTCGCGGGCCGTGGCGCGGCCGCGGGAACCGCGGACCCGATCCTCGCGCTGCACGTACCGCGGAGGCCGCTGGACCTCGATCCCACCCTCTCGGACGGGGTCGCCGGTACCTACCGGAGCTACAGTCCCTGGGTGCCGCACCTGGAGGTCGGTCGGGACGCCGGGGGGCGTCTCGTGCTCCGCGCCTACGCCGGGGTGGAGGCCCCGACCGAGGACGTGCCGCTCGTCGCGCTACCGGACGAGGGCGCTCGGACGTTCCGTGTCGGTTCGGACCCGAGGCTGCCCGAGCGGATCCGTTTCGAGGGCGTGATCGGAGGCGTCGCCCAGATCCTCGTGCGCGATGGCGGCCGGTTCGCGAGGGTCGCCGACCGCTGATCACGGATCGACGTACCGGGCGGGGGCTGATCGACCCCCGGTGTCACCCGTCTGGCCAAACCCGTACTCGGGTGTTATTTTCTGATCATGACTCGATCTCGGAAATTTTCCCCAGCACTGGCGCTGGCGGCACTTCTGCTCCTGACCGGCGGCACCGCCGCCGCGGCCGACGACGGCCGCTCGACGACCGGGCTCGTCAAATGGGTCCGGCAAGGGACCGCCTCCGACTACGGATCCGACTACGGATACGACCCCGACCAACCGGTGCACTACACCTCGTCCTCGAGCGAGCGGGTGATGATCCCCGACGCGTACGAGACCCCGCAGGCCGAGTTCCGGGCTGCCTGGGTGCCGACCGTCAACCAGATCAGCGTGGCGAAGCCGCAGGACGAGCGCGACTTCCAACGCCAGTACGCCGGGATCCTCGACCGCTTCGACGCGCTGAAGCTCAACGCGATGATCTTCCAGGTCCGTCCCGCGGGCGATGCCTGGTACCCCTCCTCGCTCAACCCCTGGTCGCAGTACCTCGCACCGGCGCAGGGCCGGGATCCGGGCTACGACCCGCTCGCCTGGATGATCGAGCAGACCCACGCCCGGGGCATGGAGTACCACGCCTGGTTCAACCCGTTCCGGGTCACCGCCACGCCGATCACCGCGGGGTCCGTGCTGGCCGCGCTCGACCTCACCGAGAACGAGGCCCGGGGCCTCACCGCCGCGCAGGCGGTCGCCCGCTACGCCGAGAAGGGGCTGCTGTCGGCCGACAACTACGCCGTCGCGCACCCGGAACGGGTGCTGCTGTTCAACGGCATGCTGCTGCTGGATCCGGGCCTGCCGGAGGTGCGCGAGCACGTCGTCGCGAGTGTGCTCGAAGTGGCTGAGCGCTACGACGTCGACGGCGTGCACCTCGACGACTACTTCTACCCCTACCGCACCGCGACGACCTTCGGCGATGCCGGAGAGGATCGGGCGGCCTTCGAAGCCCACGGGCTCGCCGCGGGGTACGCCGACACTGCGGACGGGATCGCGCAGTGGCGGCGCGACAACGTGACCGCGCTGATCCGCGGCATCCACGAAGGGATCGACACGGTGAACGCCGAGCGGGGACCCGGATCGAGTTCGGCGTCAGCCCGTTCGGCATCTGGGAGCACCGATCCGTCGACCCGCGCGGATCCGACACTCCGGCGTCCTCGTCCTCGACCTATTCGAAGGCGGTGTTCGCCGACACCTACCGCTGGGTCAGGGACGAGCTCGTCGACTACATCGTGCCGCAGCTCTACTGGAGCTTCGACCAGGCGGCCGCTCCCTACGGTGAGCTGGCCCGCTGGTGGGACGGCGTGGTCGCGGGCACCGACGTGCGGCTCTACATCGGGCACGCGAACTACAAGCACGTGCAGAACGGGCCGAGCGACCCCTCCTGGACCAACCCCGACGAGATCCCGAACCAGGTGCTCTTCAACCAGGCCCTCCCGAACGTGAGCGGGGACGTCTTCTACGGCTACAACGACCTGATCCCGAGCGAAACCGCCGGCCTCGACGGCGCGGCGCTCGCCGCGGCCCGGGCCAAGAACGGCTTCATCGAGCGCGTGTTCGGCGAGTTCTATGCGGACCGGGTGCCCACTCCCGCCCAGGCCGAACGGGCCAGTCCGACGCCGACCCCGTCCCCGAACCCGACTCCCGGCCCGAGCCCGACGGTTCGGCCGCCTGCGACGCCATCGGCGCCCGGGGGCGCGAACGCAGCGGGCACGGGCCTCGCCACGGCGGCGGGTTCGGCCGAGGCCGGGCGCTCGGCGGGGCAGGGCGCCGGGGCGCTGGCGAGCACGGGAGCTCCGGAGCCGGGGCTCGGAGGAGCGCTCGCCGCGCTCGGCCTGGCCGCCGGCGCGGCGCTGCTCCTCGCCTCGCTGCGACGCGGGCCTGCGCGGCGCGCGGCCCGCTGACGGGTCGGGTTCGCGGCCCGGCCTCAGGGGCGGGTCGCGAACTCGAGCAGCTCGAGCACGTGCCGGTAGGGCGCGCCGGTCGCGCGCGTCATGCCGATCTCGCAGGTGCGGTTCGCCGACACGTGCCAATCGGCTTCGGCCGCGAGCACCTCGGCGGCCTCGCGCGCGGTCGCGCTGGCGGTGAGCTCGGGGTGCAGCAGTCCGCGATCTCCGGCGAAGGCGCAGCAGCCCCAGTCGACGGGCACGATCGCCTCGTCGGCCACGGCTGAGACCAGTGCGTCCAGGTCGTCGTTCGCGCCCAGGTGGGTCGTCGAGCAGGTGCGGTGCACGGCCACACGGCCCAACCGGCGGGTCACGGTCAGGCGGGGGAGCAGGTGGCGCACCGCGAACTGCGTCGAGTCGATCACGCGCAGCTCGGCGGGGTCGCCTGCCCCGGCGATCAGGCTGCGCAGCCCCTCGGAGCAGGCGCTCGCGTCGCTCACGATGGGGAGCGACGGGGCTGCGGTGCGCAGGGCGCCGAGCACGCGCTCCGACATCCGCTCTGAGCCGGCCTCCATCCCCTTCGAGTGCCACGGAGTTCCGCAGCACAGGCCGTCGACGCCCTGCGGGATGACGAGCTCGACGCCGGCGCGTTCCGCGAGACGGAGCAGCGCCTCGGTCGCACCGATGCCGCCGTCCTCCGGACCGAACATGGTGCCGATGCACGCCGGGAAGAACACGGCGGCCGCGGTGCGCGGATCGCCGCCGGGTGCCGGGCGCCGTGCGCCTCCCCGGGGCAGCGCGCCGTCGTACTCGGGCACGGCCTCGCTGCCGAGCACCGCGCGGGCGACCCGGGTCGCTCCCCGCGGCAGCGCCTCGGGCAATGCGGCGGCGACCGAGAGCGCCGCACCGCCGGCGCGGGTCGCGGGGGCCCAGGCCCGTGCGGCGAGATCCCAGAGGCCGTTCGCCAACGGACCCGCCCGGCGCGCGCGCAGATCCCGCACGAGGTCGCCCGTGTTGATGCTCAACGGGCAGGCGACCGCGCACATCCCGTCGACCGCGCAGCTCTGCTCGCTGCGGTACCGGCGGTCGGCGGCGAGCTCCGCCGAGAGCGCACGGTCGCCGATCGCCTCCGCCTCCGCGATCTCGCGCTCGAGCACGATCCGCTGCCGCGGCGTGAGGGTCAGGTCGCGACTGGGGCAGCCGGGTTCGCAGTATCCGCACTCGACGCAGAGGTCGACGGCCTCGTGCACACTCGGCGTGCGCTTGAGGTGATGCAGGTACGAATCGGGGTCGTCGGAGAGCAGGACCCCCGGATTCAGGATCCCGTCCGGGTCGAACAGCGCCTTGATCTCGCGCATGATCCCGTATAGCTCGTCGCCGTACTGGCGGCGCACGAACGGGGCCATGATCCGGCCGGTGCCGTGCTCGGCCTTGAGCGATCCGCCCTGCGCGAGCACCAGTTCGACGAGGTCGTCGGTGAATCGCGCGTAGCGGGCCAGCTGCGCGGGATCCTCGAAGTCCTCGCTGATCATGAAGTGCAGGTTGCCGTCCTTCGCGTGGCCGAAGATCACCGCGTCGTCGTAGCCGTGCACCGCGAAGAGCGCGATCAGGCGCTCGCAGACGGGCAGCAGTCGCTCGACGGGAACGACGATGTCCTCCAGCAGCCCGGTCGTCCCGGCGGGTCGAGCGCCCGCGACCGCGGTGTAGAGGCCCTTGCGGACCTGCCACAGGGCCGAGCGCTCGGCGCTGTCGCGGGTGAATGCGGCGGGCACCGTGAGCGTGAGATCGGCGAGGACGGGCTCGGCCGCGACCAGCGCGCTGCTCAGGTTCTCCGCGGAGTCGGCCTGGAACTCGACGAGCAGGGCCGTGTGCGCCTCGATGTCGAGCTCGGCGATCTGCCGGGGCGCCTCGGGGGCGCGCTGCGCGACTCGGAGGGAAGTCGCGTCGAGCAGCTCGATCGTGGCGGCGCCCGTTGCGACGAGCGCCGGGAGCGCGGCGGTCGCCGTGCTGAGCGAGGGGAGCACGAGCAGCGCGGTCGCGGCGTGCGGGCGCACGGGGACCGTGCGGAACCGGGCTTCGGCGACGAAGGCGAGCGTCCCCTCGCTGCCGATGACGAGGTGCTCGAGGATCGCCAGCGGATCCTCGAAATCCAGCAGCGCGTTGACGCCGTACCCCATGGTGTTCTTCATGGAGAACTGCTGCCGGATCCGCGCGATGGCATCGGGCGACGCGAGCACGCGCTCGCGGAGCGCACCGAGGCCGGGGAGGAGCCCGGGGTCGCGTTCGGCCAGGAGTTCCGTCGCCCGGGGGTCCGCGGTGTCGACCCGCGTGCCGCTCGGCAGGACGAGCGAGAGCGATTCGATCGTGCGGTAGGCGTTGTCGACGATGCCGCAGGCCATGCCGCTCGAGTTGTTGGCGACGACGCCGCCGACCGTGCAGGCGATCTCGCTCGCGGGATCGGGGCCGAGCTTGCGCCCGCTCCGCGCGAGACGCGCGTTGACCTGGCGCACCGTGGCCCCGGGCTCGGCCCTGACCGTTCGCCCCTCGTCCTCCACGGTCGTCCGGCGGAAGTGCTTGCGGGTGTCGACGAGCAGTCCGCCGGAGACGCCCTGGCCCGACAGGCTCGTGCCGCCGGAGCGGAAGGTGACGGTCGTTCCACGCTCCCGCGCGGCGACGAAGAGCGCGGCGACCTCGTCCGCATCGCGAGGCTCGGCGACGGCCTGCGGGACCAGGAGGTAGTGGGATGCATCGTGCGCCCGGACCCGCCGGTCGGAGGCGCGCACGGAGATCTCGGGCGAGGCAATCGGGGTCTGGGAGTCTGGCGCTGGCATGCTTCCCTGCTTCGTCGGACGGGGCTGGACACCGGTCAGCGTAGCCGTTCTGGAAATTATTTGCAGAACGCCTGGAAATGCTGGAGACTGTTTCCGGAATGCTGCGGGGCAGTGCGGCCCCGCATCCGAACCCTGGAGGAGTGTCCATGAAAAAGCGTGTTCTGGCCGGCGCCGCGGTGGTCGCCGGTGCTCTGCTGCTGTCCGCGTGCGCATCGGGTCAGACCGATGGCGCATCGGGGAAGGGCGAAACGCTGAACGTCTGGATCATGGAGGGGACGAACCCCGATTCCGACGCGTTCTTCTCGGACGTGAAGTCCGAGTTCGAGAAGGAGACGGGCGCCAAGCTCAAGATCGACTTCGTGCAGTGGGCCGATGCCCACGACCGCTTCGTCACGTCGATCGCGGGCGGCACGACCCCCGACGTCGCCGAGACGGGCAACACCTGGACCGCGGAGTTCGCCGACGCCGGCGGCCTCCTGCCGATCTCCTCCTACGTCGAGAAGAGCGGTCTCGAGAAGGACCTGGTCGAGGGCCTCGAGAAGTCGGGCAGCTACGACGGCGAGCTCTACGGCATGCCCTGGTACGCGGGGGTGCGCGGGCTCGTCTACCGGGCCGACGTGTTCTCCGAGCTGGGCATCGAAGCACCGAAGAACTGGGACGACATCGTCGCCGCCGGCGAGAAGATCAAGGCCGCCAAACCCGACATGATCCCGTTCGCGGTCCCGGGCAACGCCGAGATGTCGGCCTACCCCTGGGTGTGGGGCGCGGGCGGCGAGGTCGCGACCGAGAAGAACGGCAAATGGACCTCGGGACTCGACGGCGAGAAGTCGCGCGAGGGCCTCTCGTTCTACACGGGTCTCGCGACCCGGCACCAGTTCTCCTCGCCGGGCGCCACCACCTGGAAGGAGACCGACGTCCTCGACAACTTCGTGCAGGGCAAGGTCGCGATGGCGATCCAGGGCTCCTGGACCCCGGCGACGATGATCGAGAAGGCTCCCGACCTGAAGGGCAAGATCGCGGCGACGACGATCCCCGGCAAGGACGGCGGCATCAGCCCGTCCGTGCTCGGCGGATCGCACCTGAGCATCTTCAACACGAGCAAGAAGCCCGAACTCGCCTGGGAGTTCGTGAAGCTCATGACCACGGGCAAGTTCGCGAAGGAGTGGGCCTCGCAGTCCGGCTACTTCCCGGGCCAGAAGTCGCTGGTCGAAGAGACGATGAAGTCGACGGATCCGCTCGTCGCGCCGTTCGCCAAGCAGTTCGTCGAGGGCGGCTCGGCGCTGCCCGTCTCGCCCAGGTTCGGCGCGGTGCAGGCGAAGCAGACCACGAACGCGATGATCCAGTCGATCCTCTCCGGCCAGCAGACGGTCGAGAAGGCCAGCACCGCGGCCGCCGACGAGATGCAGAAGCTGCTCAACCAAAAGTAGCCCGAACCGTTCAGGAACCATGACTCAGACGACACGACCGACGGTCCCCGCCCGCACCGAGCGGGTGGGGACCATCGGCACCCCAGGCAACGCGATGTTCGCGTCGCGATTCCGCCCCTGGCTGCTGCTCGCCCCGGCGCTGCTGCTGCTCGCGGGCCTGCTGCTCTGGCCCCTCATCCGCGTGGTGCTGTTCTCGCTGCAGGACTACGGCCTGCGCGAGATCGTGAGCGGCACGTCCAACTACATCGGGCTCGACAACTACGCCGAGATTCTCGGCGACCCGACCCTCTGGACCGCGGCCCTCCCCAATACGGTGCTCTTCGCCGCGGCATCGGTCGTGGGAACCGTCGTCTTCGGCACGCTCGTGGCGCTGCTGCTCCGCAGCCTCGGCGGGTTCTGGCGCGGGGCGCTCGGCACCGTCATCATGGTCGCCTGGGCGATGCCGGCGGTCACGGGCACCTACGTCTGGGTGTGGATCTTCGACGCCGACGGCGGCATCGTGAACCGCACGCTGATGGGGCTCGGGCTCATGGATCAGCCCGTCAACTGGTTCACGAACCCGGTCACCTTCTACGCGATCGCCCTGCTGAACGTGGTGCACCACGGCTTCCCCTTCGTCGCGGTCACCGTGCTCGCGGGACTGCTCGGCGTTCCGAAGGAGATGCTCGAGGCCGCCGAGATGGACGGCGCGGGCCCGATCCGCCGCTTCTTCAGCGTCATCGTCCCCTCGCTGCGCCAGGTGTTCGCGATCGTCATCATCCTGTCGACCATCTGGGACTTCAAGATCTTCGCGCAGGTGTACCTGATGCCGGGCGGAGCCGGATCGAACCGGCAGGTGCTGAACATGGGCGTGTGGTCCTACGTCGAGTCCTTCGGCCAGAACCGCTACGGCTTCGGCGCGGCGATCGCGGTGCTGCTCACCCTGTTCCTCATGGCGATCACCGTCGTCTACGTCCGCACGATCCTGAAAGAGGAGAAGAACGCATGAACCGCAAGCTGCGCGGAACCGTGCTGCGCGGCGTGCTCGGTACGCTGCTCGCCGTGTTCACGCTCTTCCCCGTCTACTGGATGCTCATGAGCGCCGTCGACAAGCGCGCCTCCAGCGGTGGGCAGGCGCTCCTGCCGCGGGAGTTCACGCTCGACAACTTCGTCTTGATCTTCGAGCAGGGCCGGTTCGGGGTGTTCCTCATGAACTCTCTGCTGGTCGCCGTGATCGTGGTGCTCGCCTCGGGGGCGCTCTCGCTGTTCGCCTCCATCGCGGTCGCGCGCTTCCGGTTCAAGTTCCGCACTGCGGTGCTCTTCCTGATCCTCGCGGTGCAGATGGTGCCGCTCGAGGTCCTCGTGATCCCCCTCTTCGTGCAGGTGCGCGACATCGGCCTGCTCGGGCAGCTGAGCGGGCTCGTGGTGGTCTACCTCGCGATCTCCCTGCCCTTCGGCATCTGGATGCTGCGCGGGTTCGTCGCCGCGGTGCCGGTCGAGCTCGAGGAGGCCGCCTATCTCGACGGCGCGTCCTGGTGGCGGATGTTCCGGTCGGTGATGTTCCCGCTCGTCATGCCCGGGCTCGTCGCCACGAGCATCTTCTCCTTCATCACCGCCTGGAACGAGTTCATCTTCGCGATGACCCTCCTCGGCGGCAACACCCAGAACTACACGGTCGCGATCGGACTGAAACAGTTCTTCGGCGAGCACTCGAACGACTGGGGCGCGGTCATGGCCGCCTCCACCGTGATCACCATCCCGGTCATGATCTTCTTCGTGCTGGTGCAGCGGCGCCTCTCCGAGGGGCTCGTCGCGGGGGCGGTGAAGGGATGAGCGCCGATCCGACCCTGCAGCGTCTCGCGAGCGGGGTGCTCTGGCCCGGCTTCCTGGGCACCCGGGCTCCCGACTGGCTGCGCCGCGGGCTCGACGATGGACTGCCCGGCGCCGTCCTCTTCGGGCACAACGTCGATCCCGAAGACCCCGACGGGACCTCGCGGCTCGCGGCTTCGATCCGCGCCGAAGGCGACGCGCTGCTGCTCGGCATCGACGAGGAGGGCGGCAGCGTCACCCGGCTCGAAGCCGCCACCGGATCGTCGTTCCCCGGCGCCGCTCAGCTCGGCCGCATCGGCGATCCCGGACTCACCCGCTCGGTCGCCGCCGCGCTCGGCGCTCGCGTGCGCCGCGGCGGGGCCACGATGGTGCTCGGCCCGGTCGCGGACGTGAACTCGAATCCGCGGAACCCGGTGATCGGGGTGCGATCCTTCGGGGCCGACCCCGAGACGGTCTCGCGGCACACCGCGGCGAGCGTCGAGGGCCTCCGCGCGGGCGGCGTGCTGAGCTGCGTCAAGCATTTCCCGGGTCACGGCGACACCGTCGCCGATTCGCACATCGACGCGCCCCGGGTGCAACTGGGGCGCGAGCGCATGGACGCGATCCACCTGCCGCCCTTCGTCGCGGCGATCGAGGCGGGCGCGGACGCGGTGATGACCGCTCACGTGATCTTCCCCGAGTTCGGCGAGGCGCCCGCGACGGTCAACCCGGCGGTGCTGGGCCGGCTGCGCGAGCTCGGGTTCACCGGACTGATCGTGACCGACGCGCTCGACATGGCGGCCATCTCGCAGACCATGGGCGTCGGGCCGGGGGCCGTGGCGTCCCTCGCCGCCGGCGCGGACCTGCTGTGCCTCGGAAACCCGGCCCCCGTCTACCGACGCTCGGCGGGTGACGACGAGCACGACTTCACGGGCACCCGAGATGCCATCGTCGAGGCGTTACGCAGCGGCGCGCTGCCGGTCGAGCGCCTGGAGGAAGCGGGGAGCGCATCGCTCGCGCGAGGCGGGAGGCCGACCGGGTCGCCCGGGCCGCGCACGACGCGGGGGTCGCGCCGCTCGGCTGTCGCGAGCTCATCCGCATCGCAGACCGTGCGATCGAGCTCGCGGGCGTCCGAGCCGAGGACATCGCCGAGCCGCGACTGCTGCTCGACATCCGTCGCGGCGCGCACGGCGCGATCGCCGCGCGCAACGAGCCGTTCTCCGTCGAGCTCGACGCGGAGCCCCGGCCCATCGACCCCGAGAACGGGCCGACGGAGCCCGAGCTCGCGCGCATCGGAGGGCATCCCGGTTCGGTGTTCGTGCTCTGCGACGCGCTGCCGTCGTCGGACGCGCAGCGGCGATTCATCGCCGACGTCCGAGCGATCCGCACCGACGCGATCGTGCTCGACGCGGGGACGCCCGGCGAGACCGACGCGCCGGTGATCCGGACCCGCGGCAGCAATCGCGCGGTCGCCCGGGCGCTCGCCGCGCGGCTCGATCGGGCGCCCGCGCAGCCTCGCCCCGCCGGTGACGAGCGGACGCTCCTCGCGGTCGACCTGGGCAAGACGAGCTGCCGCGTGCAGCTCCGGCGAGGCGACCGGACCCTGGCCGAAGCACGCGGCACCGGTGCTCCGGGGCTCGGCCAGACCGAGGGCGTGGAGCGGGCGTTCGCAGCGATCACGATGGCGATCGAGGCGCTCCCGCCGCACGACGGGGCGCTTCCCGGGCCGTTCTCGATCGGCGTCGGCGCCGCGGGCGCCGAGTCCGCACCCGAGGCGGCGCAGCGCCTCGCGAGGCTCCTCGGCGATCGCTTCGGCGGCCCCGCCGCGGTGATCTCCGACGCCTACGCGGCTCACGCGGGTGCGTTCGCCGGTCGAGCGGGCACCGTGATCATCGCGGGAACGGGGGCCTGCGGAATCGTGCTCGATCCGAGCGGCGACTTCCGCCGGATCGACGGCTGGGGCCCGTGGCTGGGCGACGCCGGATCCGGGCAGTGGCTCGGCCGGCGCGGCCTCGAAGCCGCGCTGCGCGACTTCGACGGCCGCGGTCCGCGCACGGCGCTGCGCGCCGCGGCCGAAGCGATGAGCGGTGGCCCGCTGGACGGCCTGCCGGGCTGGCTCGCGGCAGGGGAGGCGCCGGCCGCACGGCTGGGCGGCTTCGCTCCCGAGGTCCTGCGCGCCGCCGAGCACGGCGACGCGGTCGCGGACGCCATCGTGGACGAGGGCATCGACCACCTGAGCGACCTCGCACGCGCGGGTGGCGCGCTCGAGACGAGCGTCGTCGGCGGGATCACCGAGCACCCGCTCGTGGCGCGCCGACTCGCTCGGGCGATCGAGTCGGCGGGCAGCCGCCCGGTCCCGGCCGCGGGCACCGCTCTGGACGGTATCGCGCTCATCGCGATGCGCACGGACCTGGCTTACGAAAGGAAGGTACGGCGACATGGCTGACCCGCTCGCACAGCTCCGGGAGACGCTCTCGGGCATGCAGACCGAGGCGATCGGCGCCTACGGCGACCTCGACACCATGTCGACGGCCGAGCTCGTCGATGCGATGAACCGGGCGAACACGGCAGTGCCGGCGGCCGTGGCGGCCTGCTCGAACGAGATCGTCGCGGCGGTCGACGGCATCGTGTCGCGGTTGCGCGATGGCGGTCGGATGTTCTACATCGGCGCCGGAACCGCCGGGCGCATGGGCGTGCTCGACGCGAGCGAACTGCCGCCGACCTTCGGGGTCGCGCCGGAGCTCGTCAGCGGGATCATCGCCGGCGGTGAACCCGCGATCCGCTCGGCGATCGAGAACGCCGAGGACGACCGCGAGGCGGGCGCGAGCGTCGTCGCCGAGCACGGCATCGCCGCGGGCGACGTGCTCGTCGGCGTCTCGGCCTCGGGACGCACCCCCTACGTGCTCGCGGCGCTCGAGGCGGCTGCCGCGCGCGGCAGCCTGACCATCGCGGTCGCCAACAACCCCGGATCCGCCATCGCTGCGGTGAGCGACATCGCGATCGAGGCGGTGGTCGGTCCGGAGCTGGTGGCGGGGTCGACGCGGCTGAACGCCGGCACGGCGCAGAAGCTGGTGCTCAACGCGCTGAGCACGCTGTCCATGGTTCAGCTCGGCAAGGTCTACGGTGCGCTCATGGTCGACCTGCGGTCCACGAACGAGAAGCTCCGCGCACGATCCGAGCGAACGGTGATGGCGGCGACCGGCGCGAGCGCGGCGGACGCAACACGAGTACTCCGAGCCGCGGACGGCTGGGTGAAAGCGGCTATCTTGATGCACGAGGCGTCGTGCTCGCTCCCGGAGGCGGCACGGCTGCTCGAGGATCACTCCGGTGATCTCCGGGCGGCGCTGGCCGCGGCCGCTGCGGGGCGATGAGAAAGGGACGGCGCGTGGGAGACGATGTGCTCGGGGAAGTGCGGAGCGCGATCCCCAGGCTGAGCACCGCGGAACGGCGGGTCGCCGAGCAGATCCTCGAGGATCCCGAGCGGGTGGTGGATCTGACCATCACCGGGCTCGCCGAGCTCTGCAGCTCGTCGCAGGCGACCATCGCGCGATTCTGCCAATCGGTCGGGTTCAGCGGGTATCGGGAGTTCCGCCTCGCCCTCGCCGCGGCGACGAGCCGTGAGCAGGCGGCCCGCGACCGCTTCGACCTCACGACGGGCGACATCGACTTCGCCGACTCGGTCGAGAACATCGCCTCGAAGATCGCCTACCAGGAGACGCTGGCGATCGAGCAGACGACGAAGGGCCTCGACTTCGCGGCGCTGTCGCGCGCGGCCGCGGCGATCCGGGGAGCTGCCCGCGTCGACCTCTACGGCGTCGGGGCGAGTTCGCTCACCGCGCAGGATCTGCAGCAGAAGCTGACACGAGTAGGGCTCGCCGCGTTCTTCAGTGCGGATCCGCATCTCGCGCTGACCTCGGCGGCGCTGCTTCGCCCGGGCGACGTCGCGGTCGTGGTGTCGCACACCGGCGAGACGCTCGAGACGCTGAACGTGATCCTCGCCGCCCGGCAGGCGGGCGCGGTCACGGTCGCGATCACGAACTACCCGGCGTCCGAACTCGCGGAGGCCGCCGACTGCGTGCTGGTGACGCACGCGCGCGAGAGCCGGTACCGTTCGGGGGCCATGTCGAGCCGGATCGCCCAGCTGACCGTCGGCGACGTGCTCTTCGTGAGCGTGGCGCAGGGCATGCCGGAGCGCATGGCCGGAGCCCTCGAACGCACCTACGACGCGGTGAAGCGCGGCACCCGAGGGCGGCGGCTCGACGCCTGACCCGCGGCCTACTCGTCGGGGACGAGGATCGGGGTGTCGCGGTTGAGGCTCTCCCCGCGGAAGTACGGCTTCGAACCCGGGCGCAGTGCCCACAGGCCCATGAGGACGAACCCGAGGACGATCGATCCGACGCCGATCACGAACGCGCCGCCCACGCCGAACAGCACCGTGTAGCCGTAGTCGACGTCCCACATGTCGATGGCCGACTGCACCAGCGCGTAGGCGAGCAGGAGGCCGCCGAGCAGGGGGAAGATGCCGCGCATCCAGAGATTGCGCGCGCTCTCCTTCAGCGTGCTGCGGAAGTACCAGACGCAGGCGAACGACGTGATCGCGTAGTAGAGCGCGATCGCGAGACCCATCGAGCTCAGCGAGTCCGCGAGCATGTCCGTCGACACGATCGACATGACGACGTAGTAGACGATCGAGGCGATGCCCATCATCAGCGTCGAGAACCACGGGGTCTTGAGCTTCGGGTGCACCTCCGCGAACTTCGCGGGCAGCGCCCGGTAGACCGCCATGGACAGGGTGCCGCGCGCGGTCGGCAGGATCGTGGTCTGCGTCGAGGAGGCGGCCGACACCATCACGGCGAGGATCAGGAACCAGCCCCACGGCCCGAAGAGCACATCGCGGAGCACGGTGAAGACGTCGTCGAGATTGGACTCGTTGGTGAGGCCGAAGCCGGTGTCGCCGAAGCCCGCGAACATCATGACGGCGATCGACACGCCGACGTAGACGAAGATGAGGACCACGATGCTCGCGATGGCGGCGCGGCCGGGGGTCTTGCGCGGGTTCTTCGTCTCTTCGTTGAGCGCCAGGCAGGTGTCCCAGCCCCAGTAGATGAAGAGCGCGAGCAGCACGGCCTGCATGAATCCGTGCCAGTCGGTGAGCTCCGCCGGGTTGAACCAGCTCCAGTCGAACGCGATGGAGTCGGGGTTGCTGCCGTTGAGCGCGTTCACGAGCGCGAGGACGCCGAAGAGCAGGAGCGCGCCCATCTGCACGACCATGAGCACCATCTGCATGCGGTCGCCGATCTGGACGCCGAGCATGCTGATGCCGACCATGAGCGCGATGAACACGACCGAGGTGATCACGACGATCGTCTGGTTGTTCGCGAACTCCTCGTTCCCGAGCAGGTACCAGAAGTAGCGGCCGGTGATCTCGCCGACGTTCGCCATGACCATGACGCCCGCCACGGCCACCGCCCAGCCGCCGATCCAGCCGGTCTTCGGACCGAACGCCTTGGCGCCCCAGACGAAGGTCGTGCCGCAGTCGGGCGCCTCGCGGTTCAGCTCCTGGTACGCGAACGCCGCGAAGACCATCGGGATGCAGGCCACGACGAAGACGAGCGGTGCCTGCGCGCCGACGGCGACGATGACGTAGCCGAGGGTGGCGGCCAACGAATACAGGGGAGCGGTCGAGGAGAGACCGATGATGGTGGAGCCGACCACGCCGAGGGTGCCCTCGTTGAGGCCCTTGCCGACGTGGATGTGCCCCGTGTCGGTCGCGTTGCTCAATGTCGTCTTCGCCATGTGCTGATCGCTTCTTTCGCCTTCGAACGCAAACCCCGGAAGTCTACACAGCCGGAGGGATCCCGGTTACGCCGTTCGGAGGATCCGCTCCGCGGCGCGCCGTCCCGAGGCCATCGCGGCGGTGACCGTCGCGGGGTCCTCCTGCCAGGTGGTCTCGCCGGCGATGTGCAGGACGCCGCCGATCGGCTCGGCGAGGCGCTCGTGATCCTCGGGCGTCGATCCGACCGTCATGTAGGCGTAGGAACCGCGGGAGTAGGGGTCGTCCTGCCAACGGGTGATGCGGACGTGCTGCGGCTCGGGGACCGCGTCGCCGAAGATCTCGCGCAGGGAGGCGAGCACCGAATCGGCGATGCGCTCGTCGTCCCAGTCGCGGATCTCGCGTGCGCAGGACCCGGCGGCGAAGGTGAGCAGCGTCGGCGTGCCGTGCAGCGCGGTGAGGTCGTACCAGGAGTGCCACCAGGCGCCTGCGGCGCCCTGGCGCCGTACCGCGTAGACGCCGTCGTCCCAGAACTTCCGATCGAAGCGCAGGAACACCTTCTCGAACGCGTTCATGGTGAGTCCGGCGAGTGCCGCGGCGTTCGTCTCGGGCAGCGGCGGCTCGATCCGGAGGTCGCCCGAGCGCAGCACGCCGACCGGGACGGTGAGGACGGCCGTGGCCGCCGCGAACTCCGCGCCGTCGACGGTCGTGACCACGACGCCGTCCGCGCTCCAGTCGATGCCCGCGACCGGGTGCTCGAGCCGCACGTCGAGCCCCCGCGCCAGGTGCGTCGCGAGCTCGTCGTAGCCGTGCGGGAACACGACCTCGTCGCCGTCGACCGCGTCGTCGTCGAGACCGTGCGCGTCGAGATCGTCCGCGTCCGCGCCGTACTGCTCCTCGCTGCGGTGGTGGAGGTACTCGCGCACGCGTTCCGCGCGGTCCGCCTCCCAGCCCAGGTCCGCGAGGGCCGTGTCGACGGCGGTCGCGTAGGAGGTCGCCGGGGCCGCGGCGGCGATGACGCCGCCGAGCGCGCGGTCGAACTCCGCGACATCGGCGATGAACGCATCGGCGGCCGCATCGCTCAGTCGCACGCCGTCGGGGCCGTAGTAGGCCACGGGGCGACCGCCGGCCTGATAGCTGCCCATCGTGAACTCGACGGTCGGCATGCCGGCCGCTTCGGTCTCGGCGTAGACCTCGCTGCCGTCGATCCCGTGGATCCACGACGCGCCGAGGTCGGTGACGCGCCCGTCCTCCCGCTCCGTGTGCACCCGGCCGCCGATGCGGTCGCGCGCCTCCAGTACGACGACGCTCCGCCCCGCCCGCCGCAGCTCCGCGGCCGCCGAGAGTCCTGAGATGCCTGCGCCGATGACGATGGTGTCGAGGTGGGTGCTCATGCCCGCGAGCCTAGTGCGCCTCGGTAACACTGCGGGTCGGGGCCGGTCCGATCTCTTAGGATGGAGACCATGGCCAAGCCCTCCCCGTTCTTCATCACGACGCCGATCTTCTACGTCAACGACGCTCCGCACATCGGGCACGCGTACACCGAGGTCGCCGCCGACGTGCTCGCCCGCTGGCACCGCCAGGCGGGCGACGACACCTGGTTCCTCACCGGCACCGACGAGCACGGCCAGAAGATCCTGCGCACCGCGACCGCCAACGGCGTCGCTCCCAAAGAATGGGCCGACCGCCTGGTCGAGTCCTCGTGGAAGCCGCTGCTCGACCTGATCGACATCTCGAACGACGACTTCATCCGCACGACCGACGCGCGCCACGAGGCGGGCGTCGCGAAGTTCCTGCAGAAGCTCCACGACGACGGCCACATCTACGCGGGCGAGTTCGAGGCGCTCTACTGCGTCGGCTGCGAGGAGTTCAAGCCGAAGAGCGAGATCGTCGACGGCACGGGCGAGTTCGAGGGCCAGAAGGTCTGCGCGATCCACTCGAAGCCGCTCGAGCTGTTGCAGGAGAAGAACTACTTCTTCAAGATGAGCGCGTTCCAGGACCGCCTGCTGGCGCTCTACGAGGAGCGCCCCGATTTCGTGCAGCCCGCGAGCGCGCGCAACGAGGTCATCGCGTTCGTGCAGCAGGGGCTCGAGGATCTCTCGATCTCGCGCACCTCCTTCGACTGGGGCATCCCGATCCCGTGGGATTCCTCCCACGTCACCTACGTCTGGTTCGACGCGCTGCTCAACTACGTCACCGCGATCGGCTACGGCGAGGACGACGAGCAGTTCCGGCGCCGCTGGCCGGCGAACCACCTCGTGGGCAAGGACATCCTGCGCTTCCACGCCGTCATCTGGCCGGCCATGCTCATGGCGGCCGGGCTCGAGGTGCCCGACCACGTGTTCGCGCACGGCTGGCTGCTGGTCGGCGGCGAGAAGATGTCGAAGTCGAAGCTCACCGGCATCGCGCCGAACGAGATCACCGACACCTTCGGCTCCGACGCGTTCCGCTACTACTTCATGCGTGCGATCTCGTTCGGACAGGACGGCTCCTTCAGCTGGGAGGATCTGGCCGCGCGCTACCAGGCCGAGCTCGCCAACGGCTTCGGCAACCTGGCGAGCCGCGTGCTCGCGATGAACGCGAAGTACTTCGACGGGGTGCAGCCGCAGGCCGCCGGGGAGACCGCTGCGGACGCCGCCATTCGTGAGCTCGCGGCGTCGGTCGCGTCCCGTGCCGACGAGCGGATCAGCGCCTTCGCGGTGCACGAGGCCATCGCTGCGATCTGGGAGCTCGTCGACGCGCTCAACGGCTACATCACCGAGCAGGAGCCCTGGGCCCTCGCGAAGGATCCCGCGCAGCGCGACCGCCTCGCGACCGTGCTCGCGACCGCGACCGAGGGTCTGCGCGCCCTCGCGCAGCTGCTCGCCCCGGTGGTCCCGGTCGCGACGGCCAAGCTGTGGACCGCGCTCGGCGCCGAGGCGGCCCTGGGCGCCCTGAGCGCTCAGCCGATCCGCGAGGCCGGCACGTGGGACCGTCTGCCCGCGGGCACCCCGCAGCAGAAGCTCGACGTGCTGTTCCCGCGCATCGAGACCGACGGGAAGTAGGCGCCGCATGAGCGACCAGTCCTCAGCGGAGCCCGACGCGGCGCCGCAGCCGCCGGCCGGCGGCCTGCGCAAGCGCTCGACCGACGGCTCCCTCCCCGGCACGCAGAGACGCGACCTGCAGCGACCGGCGAACCCGGAGCCGCTGCCGATCCCGGTCTACGACAACCACACCCACCTCGAGTTCGAGGACGGCTTCGAGCAGCTGGATCCCGCCGAGTCGCTCGACAGGGCCGAGTCGGTGGGCGTGCGCGGCGTCGTGCAGGTCGGCACCGACCTCGAGACGAGCCGCTGGAGCGCGCAGATGGCCGCGGCCGATGCGCGCGTGCTCGCCGCGGTCGCACTGCACCCGAACGAGGCGCCCCGTCTCGCGGAGCGCGGACTGCTGTGCGAGCACCTCTCCGAGATCTCCCGGCTCGCGGCGCACCCGCGCGTGCGCGCGGTCGGCGAGACCGGGCTCGACTTCTTCCGCACCGGCGAGGACGGGCGCGAGGCTCAGCTCGAGTCGTTCGAAGCGCACATCGACATCGCGAAGGCGAACGGGATCGCGCTCCAGATCCACGACCGCGACGCCCACGACGACGTCGTGGCGACGCTGCTCCGCGTCGGGGCGCCGGATCGCACGGTGTTCCACTGCTTCTCGGGCGACGTCGAGCTCGCGAGGATCTGCGCCGAGCACGGCTGGTACCTGTCGTTCGCCGGGACGTCGACCTTCAAGAACGCGCCCGCTCTGCGCGAGGCCATGCGCGTCGCCCCGTCGAGCCGGATCCTCGTCGAGACCGATGCGCCGTTCCTCACCCCGGAGCCGTTCCGCGGCCGGCCGAACGCGCCGTACCTGCTGCCGCACACCGTGCGACGCATGGCGGAGACGCTGGAGCAGCCGCTCGACGAGGTCTGCGCCCTGCTGGCCGAGAACACCGAACGGGTCTACGGCTCGTGGCAGATGGAACCGGAGACCCGATGAGCCCCGACGCGGAACCCTCGCCGGCGCTCCTCGGCCCCGTCGAAGTGCGCGAGCTCGCCGAGCGTCTCGGCGTCTCGCCGACCAAGAAGCTCGGCCAGAACTTCGTGATCGACCCCAACACGGTGCGCAAGATCGTGCGCCTCGCGGGCGTCGAACCCGGCGACCGGGTCATCGAGGTCGGGCCGGGGCTCGGATCGCTCACCCTCGGCATCACGGAGGCCGGCGCCGACGTGACGGCGGTCGAGATCGACCACCGGCTCGCTGCGGAGCTGCCGAGCACGGTGCGGGCGATGCAGCCCGGGGTCTTCGCCGACCCCGGCGCTCCGCGGTTCCGGGTGATCCGCAGCGACGCGCTCGAGCTCACGGCCGAGCATCTCGCCGAGCTGCCGGCCGAGCCCGAGGTGCTCGTCGCGAACCTGCCCTACAACGTGTCGGTGCCGATCCTCATGCAGTTCCTCGAACTGATGCCGTCGCTCCGGTCCGGGCTCGTCATGGTCCAGGCCGAGGTCGGCTACCGCATCGCAGCGGGTCCGGGATCGAAGGAGTACGGCGCACCGAGTGCGAAGGCCGCCTGGTACGGCGAATGGGGGTCGCCGGAACGGTGAGCCGACGCATCTTTTGGCCGGTGCCGAATGTCGACTCCGTGCTGGTCTCGTACGTCCGCGCCGAGGAGCCGCGCGGTTCCGAGGCGGAACGCGGACTGACCTTCTCGCTCGTCAACTCCGCCTTCGCGCAGCGGCGCAAGATGCTGCGCCAGTCGCTGCAACCGGTGCTCGGTCCGCTCGAACGCGCGGTCGGGACGCTCGAGGCGGCGGGCGTCGATCCGATGGCTCGAGCCGAGCAGGTGTCGATCGATGACTTCCACCGCATCGCCCGAGTGCATGCCGCATCCGAGGTGCGCTAGCGTAATCACATGGGGACGAGGCAGACGCAGACGGTAACGGTCCGGGCGCCTGGCAAGATCAACGTCTTCTTCCGAGTCGGGGCGCTGCAGGACGACGGCTACCACGACGTCGCGTCGCTGTATCAGGCGGTTTCGCTCTACGAGGAGGTCACCGCGGCCCCCGCTGACGACTTCTCGGTGCGGTTCACCGGCCCCATCGATACGAGCGCCCTGCGCACCGACGATTCCAACCTCGCGATCCGCGCGGCGAAGCTGCTGGCCGAGCGCACGGGCGCGGGTCAGGGCGTCTCGCTGACCGTGCACAAGCGCGTGCCGATCGCGGGCGGCATGGGTGGGGGTCCGCGGACGCGGCAGCCACGCTGCTCGCCTGCGACGAGCTCTGGGGAACGGGTCTCGGACGGGCGGGACTGCTGCCCCTCGCGGCGTCGCTCGGGGCCGATGTGCCGTTCGCGCTGGAGGGCGGAACCGCGGTCGGCACCGGCCGCGGCGACGAGTTGAGCGCGGCGCTCGCGAAGGGCACCTTCCACTGGGTGCTCGCGCTGTCCGACGGCGGTCTCTCGACTCCGCTCGTCTACCGCACGCTCGATCAGCACCGCGACGAGCACTCCGCCGACATCGTGCCGACGCCCGAGCAGGTGCGCGTCGATACCGCCGTGCTGCAGGCCGTGCGCTCGGGCGACGCGGGCTCGCTCGCCGACGCGATGCACAACGATCTGCAGGCTGCGGCGTTCCGCTTGGCGCCCGAGCTCTCCGAACTGCTCGAACTGGGGAGTCGCGCGGCGCGCTCGCCGGCATCGTCTCGGGATCCGGACCCACCGTCGCGTTCCTCGTCGCCGACGCGGTCGCGTCGGCCGAGCTCCAGGCGGTGCTCGCGCGCGCCGGGATCCGCACGCTCACGGCGACCGGACCGGTGCCCGGCGCGCGCAGGATCGACTGAGCGGCCGCAGGCCGGACCCCGAGAGCGAGGCGACCCATGAGCACGACGACCGGTACCCGGAGGAGCACCAGCCGGATCCTCCCCTCCGCGGTCGCGATCCTGATCGCCGGAACCCTCGCCGGCTGCGGCTCGGTGAACGCGGGGACGGCCGGGAAGCAGACGACCGAGCGCGAGTTCCGGAACGACCCGGCGATCGAATCGGTGGAGCTCACCAGCTCGAACACCCTGCCCTGGTCCGGCTCCGTGGGCGGGTCCCTCACCGCCAGGGCCGGCCTGAGCGACGACGAGCTCGCGGAACTCGTCGACCGGGTCGGCGCGTTCGAGAGCCAGAAGCACGACGGCGCGAGCGTGAGCCTGCGGGTGGTCGTCGACGACGTCACGCTGCACGTCCTGCCGGATCGTGCGCGGAACGCTCGGCTCGTCGCGGTTGCGAACCAGCTGCGCGGCGACACCGGCGTCGTCTCGGCCGAGATCGAGATGCCCGTCGCGCGCGGTGCCAGGCTCACCGCGCTCACCGTGAGCGCCGACCGGGCGTTCGAGCTCGCCGCGGCGACCCCTGAGCCGCTCCGGGAGCATGCGGACGAGCCGCCGGTCGAGATCGCCGTCTCCTCAGAGGACGGGGTGTCGCTCGAAGGCGTTCAGGGCGGCACCTGGATCGCGGACGCCCAGCGCGTGTGGGCGACGGTCGGTCTGCGCGTACGCGTCGACGAGCTGCAGGCCACGCCGGAGACCATCGACCTGCACGTCGCCGACCCCACCGAAGTCGCCGCGGCGCGACAGGCCGCCGAGTCGGCGCTCGGCGATCACACGATCTCGCTCAGCGTCGAGTAGCCGGGGAATGCCGACGGCGACTGCGACGTTCCACTCGGTATGACCGCGTCGGCGAACGACCCGGATCCCGGCCCGGCGGGCACGCAGGCGGGGATCACCGCCGACGTGTGGTTCGACACCCGGTGTCCCTGGTGCTTCATCGGGAAGCGGCGTTTCGAACGAGCGGTCACGCGGTTCCGCACGGCCCACCCCGAGGTGCCGGTGGCCGTGCGGCACCGCAGCTTCGAGCTCGCGCCCGGGATCGCCGACCGCTACGCGGGTTCGGAGGCCGACTACCTGCGCCAGTACGAGGGAGTGCCCCAGGACCACGCCGACCGGCTGCTGCCCGAGCTCGAGCGGCTCGCCGCCGAGTCCGGGATCGAGATGCGCTTCGACGGCCTCCCCTCGTCAACACCCGGAGGGCGCACCGGGTGTTCCAGCTCGGCGCCGCTCGCGGCATCGGCGAGCAGGTGCTCGACCGGCTCTTCGTCGGCTATTTCGCGGAGCACCGGGACCTCTCGGACCCCGCGACCCTCGGGGCGCTCGCCGCGGAAGCGGGCCTCGACGCGAGCGATGCCCGCGCGGCGGCCGAGGATCCCGCGTGGGACGCGGTGATCGATCTCGAGCAGCGGAGGGCCGACATGCTCGGGATCCAGGCCACCCCCTACTACCTGCTGAACGCGCGGTACGCGATCCCGGGCGCGACCGGCGAGGCGGAGTTCGAACGCGCCCTCGGGACGGTGCTCGCGAAGTCCGTGCCCGAGCGGCGGGAATAGCGGGAGCCGATCCCGTGCTGTACCCGTCGTGAACGAAACGATCCGCGTCGACGTCTGGTCCGATATCGCCTGTCCGTGGTGCTTCCTCGGCAAGCATCGCTTCGCACGAGGGCTCGAGGCCTTCGCCGAGGCCAACCCGGGAGTGCGGGTCGAGGTGGAGCACCACAGCTACGAACTCGCGCCCGACACCCCCGAGGACTTCTCGGGCAGCGAATACGACTTCCTCGCCAAGCACAAGGGCATGCCGTTGCCGCGCGTCCAGGACATGCTCGGCGAGATGACCCGGCTGGCGGCGAGCGAGGGACTGACCTTCGACTTCGACCGCCTCCAGCACGTGAACACGCGGCGGGCCCACCGGATCCTGCACCTCGCGAAGGACCGCGGCGTGCAGTCCGAGGTGCTCGAACGGCTCTTCCGCGCATACTTCTCCGAGGGGCTCGACCTCTCCGACCCGGAGCGCCTCGCCGATCTCGCGGCGGAGGCGGGACTCGACCGCGCGGAGGCCCGCGCGGCGCTCGACGACCCCGCCTACGGCGACGCCGTCGACAGCGACATCACCCGCGCTCGCATGCTGGGCGTGACCGGAGTACCCTTCTTCCTGTTCGACCAGAAGTACGCGGTTCCCGGAGCGCAGGGCGCCGAGGTCTTCACCGATGTGCTGGGGCAGGTCCTCCAGCTGGGTCGCAGCGGCGAGGGCGCCGGGGAGAACGGTTCCGACGGTTCGACGAACGAAGGGGAGGCGCGATGAGCGGCACCACCAAGGACACTGAGCTGAGCGAGGAGGCGGCCTCGGCCGTGGTCGCGGCGGACGCGGCGTTCGACAGCGGGTTCGGCGCGGCCGGATTCGCCGATGCCGAGTCGCGGGAGATCCTGAACCTGCTCGGCGATGACGCGGCTGCGGGCGGGTCCTGCTGCGGCGGATCCTGCTGCGCGGTCTGATCCCGGGATCGATTCCTCCGATCAGCGGGCGGTGAGGCCGCCCGCTGACCCGGCGTACCCTCGGCCGTTCGGCCGTTCGGCCGTTCGGCCCGCGGAGCCGGAGGCTGGCACGCGCGTCATAACACGACTTCTTCGAACGCTGTTCAGTGCTTCTCAAGGTGCGGTTCCTAGCGTTTCCGGTACGGGGCGAACGTCCCGCGCCGCGGCCACCGCGGTGTCCTGCCACGAAGGAACCACTCCTCTCATGACGAACACCACACGACCTACCGCCGACGCCGGACTCCTCGTGCTGCGCATCGTCGCAGGCGGCATCTTCGCCGCCCACGGCGCGCAGAAGATCTTCGAGTACACCATCCCGGGAACCGTCGATGCCTTCGCCGGCATGGGCGCACCGCTTCCCGCGATCGTGGCACCGGTGATCGCATTCCTCGAGCTGATCGGCGGCGTGCTGCTGATCCTCGGACTCCTCACCCGCCCGGTCGCGCTGCTGCTCGCCGTCGACATGCTCGGCGCGATGGTGCTCGTGCACTTCGCGGCCGGTCTGTGGGTCGGGGAGGGCGGATACGAGTTCGTCGCCGTGCTCGGAGCCGCGGCGCTCGCGCTCGCGTTCACCGGGGCGGGGCGCTTCGCCCTCGATCCGGCGGTGCTGCGGGGCAGGGCCGCGGTCCTCGCGTGAGCCGGGATCCCCGGTCGGCGTCCGATGCGGGGCATCGGACGCCGACCGGGGTCAGGCCCCGGAGGTCCCGATGACCGCCGGGGGCATCAGCGCCTCGAGCGCGAGCAGCAGCAGCGAGAGCAGGAGCATCGCGGGGTACTGGGCGATCAGCTGATCCGAGGCCCAGTACAGCGCGAGCGTGCCGCCCGAGACCACCGCTGCGATCGTCGCGATCCGCTGCGTCCACCGGGCTTTGGCGGGTCGGCGGCGCAGCACCGCGAGGAGCGCGCCGGCCGCGAGTACGGCGAACACGGCCCCCAGCGCCAGCTCGAGCACCGGTATCCCGATCCCGAACACCGCCGGGATCCCGCGCATGAGAGCGCCGAGCGGCGCGAACCAGCCGGGAACCCGCGTGTTGCCCGAGGCGCCGTCCGCGACCAGCAGGATGTCGGCCGATCCGAAGCCCGAGCGGATCTTGACGACGCCTTCGACGCACCAGAGCGCGCCCAGCGCGGATCCGATCACCAGGGTGATGAGGCCGGTGGCGATCGCGGCGGCGGTCGGCCGGCTCCGGGATGCGGCCGAGGCGATCATGCGAGCTTCGCCGCCCCGAACACGGCCTTCGCCTTGTCGCAGTGGATCACGACGTCGCTGTACTTCGACAGGTCGATACCCGACAGCGGGAACTGCTGCTCGGCCGAGTCGAAGGAGATCGCGTCGATCCGCATGCCGGCCTCGACGGCCGCCTCGTCGGTGCCGTTGGTCAGGTAGACGTGCAGGTCGGGGCCCTCGTCGGAGGAGAACCCCGTGAGCATGAGCGCCGTATCGGTCAGGGTCGCGGTGCCCGCGACCTTCTTCCCGTTCAGGCCGGCGAAGGAACCGGACCGCTCCGTCTTCGCCGTCGTGCTCGGTTCGCTCGACCGGCTGGTGGTCGTGCCCGGCTTCGTCGTGGCGGACGACATGGCGTCCGTCGTCCCGGTGCTGCAGGCGCTGAGCGAGCCGGCGAGCGCGGTGGCGGCGAGGACGGTGAGGGAGACGGTGGCGAGCTTGCGCATGATGCGCTCCAATCTGTTCGGCGGTTCCGCGGAATGCGGTCGATTCCGACGCTAGGCAGCGGCGGCTCGCCCGTGAGCGGTTGTTTCAGCTCCGTAAGGAATGGGCCGCGCGCTCACCGTGCCGGAGTAGTGTCGGGCCGAACGGAGGAGGTGGCATGAGCGATTCGCTGCAGCAGGAGCGGTCCGGCGACGCGAGCATCGACGGTGCGAGCGTGATGCTGGTGGAGGACGATCCCACGGTGCGCGGAGCGGTCGCGCAGTATCTCGGCGCGCACGGATTCCGGGTGCGCGCCTACGCGAACGGCTCGGCGGCCCGGTCCGCGCTCCTCGCCGACGGGCCGGGGGAACGGGCGGACGTGCTCGTCGTGGACCGCATGCTCCCGGGGCTCAGCGGCGACGAAGTGGTGCGCGAGGCCCGCGCGCTGAGCGATGTTCCGATCCTCATGCTGACCGCGCTGGCCGAGACCGAAGACCGGGTCGAGGGACTCGAGCTCGGGGCCGACGACTACCTGGCGAAGCCGTTCTCGCTGCGCGAGCTGACCCTCCGCATCGGGTCGCTGGTGCGGCGCTCGCGTGCGGCGGCGGTCGCGGCGGACCGCCTCGTGCTCGGCGACTTCGAGATCGACTCGGGGCAGCGGCGGGCCTGGGTCCGCGGCGAGGAGGTCCTGCTGACCTCGCGCGAGTACGATCTCCTGCGGTACCTCGTCCGGCATCCGGACCGGACTCTCGGCCGCGATCGGCTGATCTCCGAAGTCTGGGGATGGAGCTTCGGGGACCGCTCGACGGTGACGGTGCACGTGCGCCGACTCCGCGAGAAGATCGAGCACGATCCGGCGGACCCCCGTTACCTGCGCACCGAGTGGGGTGCCGGGTACCGGTTCTCGGCCACCGGGCGGGACTCCCGGACGGCGGCGGGCTGATGGGGGCCGGGATGATGCCGCTCGGCGTGGCGGATGTGCTCGTGATCCTGGGGACCGCGCTCGGCTGCGCGGTCGTGGTCGGGGCGCTCGCGCTCCTCGCGATCCGGTTGCTCCGCGCCCGGCCGTTGTTCGTCCACTTCCTGGTGGTCCCGTGCGCTGCCCTGCTCGCGACGGCCGCCTCGGTGCTCACGATCTCGGTCGAGATGTACCTCTCGCCGCACGACCTCACCGTGCTGGTCTGGGTGCTCGGCGTGTCGACCGTGTTCGGCACGGGGCTCGCGTGGGCGCTGGCGCGCCTTGTGCGGCGGGGCTTCTCCCGCGCGACCCGATCCGCTCGCGCGATCGGCGACGCGTCTGCGGGCGGGGCATCCGCGGTGCCGGTCGCATCCGGCCCGGGCGGCGATTCCCGGGGCGGCATCGAGCCCGGGACGTCGCGGGCGGGGGCGGCCGAGCCCGCGGAGTTCGCCGAGCTGACCCGTGAGCTGTCGGACGTCTCCGAGCGCGTGCGCGAGGCGCGGGCGGAGCTCGAACGCCTCGATTCGGCGCGGCGGCGATTCTTCGCGTGGATCTCGCACGACCTGCGCACGCCGCTCACCGCGCTGCGCGCGATGTCGGAGGCTGCGGCCTCCTCCGAGGCATCGGCGGATCTCCGCGGGTTCGCGGAGCGGGTGGGGGCGCAGTCCGTCTCGATGTCGCGGCTGGTCGACGATCTCTTCGAGCTGTCGCGGCTCGGCGCGGGGACGGTCCGCCTGCAGACCGAGCAGGTCGATCTGCTCGATGTCGTCTCGGACGCGGTGGCGGAGGTGCGGGTCGCTGCCGCTCGACGAGGGGTGCGGATCGTCGCGCGCGAGGTCGCCGGACAGGCGGTCTGGGCCGATCCGCACCAGCTCGGGCGGGTCGTCACGAATCTGCTCACGAACGCGGTGCGGCACGCGCCGGAGGGGACGGCGGTGCTGATCTCGGTATCGGCGCTGCCGGGGAGCGGGTCGTGCTCGGCGTGCTCGACCAGGGCGGGGGCGTCGCGGTCTCGGACCTGGACCGCATGTTCGACGTCGGATGGCGGGCCAGCGCGTCGCGCGGCGGCGGATCGGGCGACGCGGTGGATTCCGCGATCGCCCCCGGGTCCGGGCTGGGGCTCGCGATCGCGCGCGGCCTGGCGCGTGCGCACGGCGGCGATGTGGTCGCCGAGCACACGGACGCCGGGTTCCGCGTGAGCGTGGAACTGCCGGTGCACGCGGGGGCGTGAGCGCTGCGGGGCGCATGGCTCGCGCGGCGCCGTTCAGTCCTCGAGCGGAAGCCGCGCGTGGCGAGCGCGGTGGCGACGGACGCCGTCGCGGTTCGCGCACCGGACGCTGCAGTAGCGCTGCCTGCCGTTGCGCGTGACGTCGACGACGACGTTCCGGCAGGGATCGGACGGCGTGCGGCCTGCGGCGCAGCGCGCGAGCCGGTGCATGCCGCGCGTGGTCAGGTGCAGCGCGGTGCCGACGCTGATGACCGCCTCCAGTACGTGGGGCAGCGACTGGTCGGCGTCGCGGTAGTGCAGGTGCCAGCCCTCGCCGTCGTGGTTCGTGAGGCGAGGGAACGCGGCGACCCGGGCGAGGTGCGCGTTCAGGAGCGCCGCGCGGGCGTCGTCGTCGGGCGCGTCGACGACGGCGAGCCAGCGGCGCACGACCTCGCCGACGTCGGCGCGGTCCGACGGGGCGGAGGGCGCGAACTCCTTGCGCATGCCGAACTCCCGAGCGCGTGCGACGATCCCGGCCCGGTCCGTCGGCCAGTCGTTCGCCAGGGATGCCGCGAGCAGGACCGCGTACTCGCCGTAAGGGTTGAGCTGCATAGGGGCATTACATCATGCTGAACGACGGTACCGCGTCCGAACGAAGCACGGAGGTCGACGATGACGGGACTCATTAGCTGGAGCGCAGCCGGCGGGATGGCGCTCGCCGCCCTCGCCATGGTGCTCACCCCGGGCCCCAACATGATCTACCTGGTGTCGCGGAGCATCGCCCAGGGGCGATCGGCCGGACTGATCTCGCTCGCCGGGACCGGGCTCGGGTTCGTGATCTACATGACGATGGCGAACCTCGGCCTCGCCGTCGTGTTCGAGATCGTGCCGTGGCTCTACATCGGCCTGAAAGCGCTGGGCGTCGCCTACCTGGGTGCCCTGGCCTGGAAGGCGCTGCGGCCGGGCGGGAGCGGCGTGTTCGAGACCGGGCCGCTCGCCCCGGACTCCTGGTGGAAGCTGTTCCGCACGGGGCTCGTCACCAACCTGCTGAACCCGAAGGCCGCCGTCATGTACCTCGCGCTGATCCCGCAGTTCATCGACGCCTCCGGCAGCGGCGCGATCGCGCAGGGATTCCTGCTCGGTGGAATCCAGATCCTCGTCAGCCTGCTCGTCAACGCGTGCATCGTGCTGGCTTCCGGTTCGATCGCAGGATTCCTCGCCGGCCGGCCCGCGTGGACGCTGTGGCAGCGCAGGATCACCGGGAGCCTGCTCGGCCTCACCGCGATCCTGCTCGCCCGCGACGTGCCTGCGGCAGCACGAGCCTGAGCGCGGCCCGTTCGGTTCAGCCCCCGAGCGTCGTCGCGAAGCGCTCGCGCAGCGCGACGATCGCATCGACCGGGAGGCCCGCGGCAGCGCCGAGCTCGCTCCACTCGTCCAGCATCCGGAGGGTCTGCCCGGTGTGCCTGCCGAAGTGCGTCCGCATGTAGCGTTCGAGGTCGATCGGCACGAGCGTCGGAGCCACGCGCAGCGCGACGGCCAGACCGGCTCTCAGCGCCGCGGCCTCTGCCGCGGTCACCCTGCCGGCAGGCGCGGGCGCGGCGGAGCGCGTCGAAGCCGAGCCCCGCCGCGCGGAGGCGACCGCCGCACGCGCCTGCGCCGAGGCCGCGCTGACGGCGGGCAGCTCCGCGAGCAAGCCGCTCCACCGCTCGCCGCCGATGCGGAAGCCCGCGACGACGGGGATCACGAGGGCGGCCTGCTCCAGCACTCGGCGCACCCCCGTGCGACGGGTGCGCGCCGCGCCGCGGAGGAGCGACGCGGCGCGCGACGCCCCGGTGCCCGCGAGGGCGAAGGCGAGGCCGCCGGGCCCCCACCAGCGCACCGGATCCTCGCGCGTCGCGAGGAACTCGGGCACCGCGACGACCCAATCGAGACCCGCCGCGGCCCGTCGCAGCGCGACCACATCGCCCGGGGTCTGCGAAACGGCGGCGAGCAGCGCGCCCGGAGATCCGGCCAGCACGCGGCGCAGCTCGTTCACCCGCGGAGACGCGGTCGTGATCACGGCGTCCCAGCGCTCCTCGCCCGCGGGCGGATGCGCCCCGGTGACATCGATCGCGGGTACGCGGCGCCGCCGCACGGCGCCGCAGCCGCCGCGGCGCGCGCGAGCGGTCGCGATGTCGAGGCGGTCGGCGCCGGTGCGGAGGCCCGCCCAGGCGTCGATGCCCTCCGGCAGCACGGAGAGGAGCATCCGGGCCACCGGCCCTCGACCGATCACGAGCACGCGCATGGGCTCACGATAGCCCGTCGTGGCCGGCGCCGGGGGAACGACGGCACCGGCCACGAGGCCTCAGCGGTCCGCCCCGACCGGGGCGGACCGGGGCTCGGGCGCGCTCCGCTCCCGCATCCCGCGCTCGTCGTCCAGCCAGTTCGCGCCGCTGTTGCGCAGGAAGAACACGTAGACGACGAGGGAGACGGCGATCACTCCGGTGACGTACATGATGAACTGCGGCACGTGCCACGTCTCTCCCGCGGCGAAGCCCCGATACCGGGAACGCGCGGGCTGAACGAACCCGTGTGCGCCCGGGCCCTCGGGGGTAGCGTGGAGCCATGCAGATCTCCGGCCAGCCGACGGGCGACCTCACCTACTCAGACGTCTTCCTCATTCCCCGCCGATCCGCGGTCGGTTCACGCTTCGCCGTCGCTCTGGCCCCCGGCGACGGGACGCCCGCGACGATCCCGCTCGTCGCCGCCAACATGAACTCGGTCTCGGGTCCTCGCATCGCGGCGGCCCTCGCCCGCCGGGGCGGCCTCGCCGTGCTGCCGCAGGACCCGCCGTTGTCCGTCGTCGCCGACGCGATCCGCTGGGTCAAGCAGCGCCCCGCGTTCTGCGATGCGCCCATCGTCGCCGGCGCCGGCGATACGGCCGCCGATGCGCTCCGCCGGGTCCCGCCGAGCGAGCAGCACGGCCTCCTCGTCGTGCGGGGCGCCGCCGACCGCTACGCCGACGGTGCGGCCGACCCGGACGACGCAGCCGTCGGGATCCCCATCGACGACGTGCTCGGCGTGCTCCCCGCCCACCGACTCGCGAGCGTACCGGAGGACGCCCGGCTCGGCGATCTCGTGCGCGGTGCGCTGCCCACCATTCCCGCGACCGAGCTCGCCGGCGGCCGCGCCGCGTTCGACGCCGTGCTCTCTGCGGAGGACGCGCTCGGCGCATCGATCCTCTGCGTCATCGAAGACGATCGCGTGATCGGGACGATCACGAGCCGCAGCGCCCTGCGCAATACGCTCTACGGCCCCGCAGCCGACCACGACGGCCGGCTCGCCGTCGCCGCGGCCGTCGGCATCAACGGCGACGTCGCCGCCAAGGCCTCGGCGCTCGCCGCGGCCGGGGCGGACGTCCTCGTCGTCGACACCGCCCACGGTCATCAGGAGGGCATGATCCGCGCCCTGCAGACGATCGCGGGCCTCGACCTCGGCCTTCCCCTCGTCGCGGGCAACATCGTGACCGCCGACGGCGTGCACGACCTCGTGAACGCCGGAGCCACCATCCTGAAGGTGGGCGTCGGCCCCGGGGCGATGTGCACGACGCGCATGATGACCGCCGTTGGCCGTCC
The DNA here is from genome assembly GCF_047946755.1 of Leucobacter sp. HNU. GTDB lineage: Bacteria > Actinomycetota > Actinomycetes > Actinomycetales > Microbacteriaceae > Leucobacter. Next base: position 778,735 of record NZ_CP178837.1, read on the forward strand.
CCAGTTCTCGGCCGTGCTCGAGACGGCCGAGGCCGCGAGCGAACTCGGCGCGCACGTCTGGGCCGACGGCGGCGTGCGCTATCCGCGCGACGTCGCACTGGCGCTCGCCGCGGGTGCCGCATCGATCATGGTCGGTTCCTGGTTCGCCGGCACCGTCGAGGCGCCGGGCGAGCTCGTCGCCGACGCCGATGGCAGGCTCTACAAGGAATCCTGGGGCATGGCCTCGACCAAGGCGGTGCAGGCGCGCTTCGGCGGTCTCGACCCCTACGAGCGCGCCCGGAAGGAGCTGTTCGCCGAGGGCATCTCGTCGTCGAAGATCTACCTCGACCCGCAGCGGCCGAGCGTCGAGGACCTGGTCGACATGATCACCTCCGGCGTCCGGTCGTCGTTCACCTACGCGGGAGCGGGCAGCGTCGCCGAGTTCCACGAGCGGGCGCACGTGGGCCTGCAGTCGGCCGCGGGGTACGAGGAGGGCAAGGCGCTGCCGGTCTCGTGGTGAGCACCGCGTCCGCGGCATGACACGATGGAGGCATGACTTCCGAACTCCGCTCCGCGAGCGCATCGGCGAACCTCGGCCGCACCGAGACGGCCGAGCGGGCCGCGGCGATCGACCTGCACCGGATCCGCGTCGAGCTCGATCTCACCGCGGCCCCCGACCCCGCCGTATCGGTGTTCCCGACGGTCACGACCCTCGAATTCGACGCGCGCGCCGATGCGACCTGGATCGACTTCATCGGCGACTCGGTGGGGCGGGTCGAGGTGAACGGCGTCGAACAGCCGGTGCGCTACGACGGGGCGCGCGTGCGCATCGACGGTCTCGGCGGGTCGGCGGAAGCCGCGACCCCGGCGATCGTGCGCATCGACGCGCTGGGCGTGTACAGCCGCAGCGGCGAGGGACTGCACCGCTACGTCGATCCGGCCGACGGCGAGACCTACCTCTACACGCAGTACGAGCCGGCGGATGCGCGCCGCGTGATGGCCTGCTTCGAGCAGCCCGACCTCAAGGCCGAGACCACGTTCTCGGTGCGGGCGCCCGAAGCCTGGACCGTGCTCTCGAACACGGTGCCGACGGGGGAGCGGGTGCCGGGGGCCCCGATCGAGTTCGCGCCGACGAAGCCGATCTCGAGCTACATCACCGCGGTCGCCGCGGGTCCCTACTTCGGCGTGCACGACTCCTGGACGAAGGCCGGGGGCGGGCTCGAGATCCCGCTCGGCGTCTACTGCCGCGCATCGCTCGCCGAGCACCTCGACGCCGACGAGATCCTCGAGGTGACCAAGCAGGGCCTCGACTTCTTCCACGAGCGCTTCGGCTTCGACTACCCCTGGGGCGTCTACGACCAGATCTTCGTGCCCGAGTACAACCTCGGCGCGATGGAGAACCCCGGCCTCGTGACCTTCACCGAGTCCTATGTGTTCCGTGGCGCCGCGACCGAATCGCAGCGCGAAGGCCGCGCGAACACGATCCTGCACGAGATGGCGCACATGTGGTTCGGCGACCTCGTGACGATGCGCTGGTGGGACGACCTGTGGCTCAAGGAGTCGTTCGCGGACTTCATGGGGGCGTTCGCGGCCTCGCGGGCGACCCGCTTCACCGACGCGTTCGTGACGTTCGCGAACCGGCGCAAGGCCTGGGCCGTCGAGCAGGATCAGATGCCGACCACGCACCCGATCGTCGCCGATATCCCCGACCTCGAAGCCGCGAAGCTGAACTTCGACGGCATCACCTACGCCAAGGGGGCGGCGGTGCTGAAGCAGCTCGTCGCATTCGTCGGCGAGGACGCCTTCTTCGCGGGCGCCCGTCGCTACTTCGCGGACCACGCCTACGGCAATACCGAGCTGAACGATCTGCTCGTCGCACTCGAGGAGGCCTCCGGCCGGGATCTCCGCGCCTGGTCCGCCGCCTGGCTCGAGACCACGGGCCTGTCGACGCTCGAACTGGATCGCGGCTCCGGGACCGAGGGGTCCTCAGCGGCCCGCATCCTGATGAGCGATCCGCGTCCGCACCGGATCGCGGTCGGGGGTACGGTCTCGACCCGCTGTCGGGCAAGATGATCCGTCGCGAGCGCGTGGAGCTCGACCTGGTCGACGCCGGGACGCCGCTGCCCGTCGGCGCCGACCTGCTGGAGCGGTACGACCTCTGGCTCCTGAACGACGACGATCTGAGCTACGCCAAGATTCGTCTCGACGCGCGCTCGCTCACCGCGGTGACGGCGCACCTCTCGGGGATCACCGACCCGCTGGCCCGCGGGCTCGTCTGGTCGGCGCTCTGGAACGCGACCAGGGACGGGGAGCTGCCCGCCCGCGAGTTCCTCGCGATCGTCGCGAAGCACGCCGGTTCCGAGGCCAACGTCGGACTGCTGGAGACCGTGCTCGGCAATGCGGCTCTGGCGGTGCGCAGCTACGTCCGCGCCCAGCATCGCGCGGACGCGCAGTGGGCGCAGCTGGAGCTCGCCGCGCACCAGCTCGACGCGGCAGAAGCCGGGAGCGGATCGCAGCTCGCGTGGGCGCGGGCGTTCGCAGCCGCGGCCGAGCGCGACGGCTCCGAGTCCGAGCGCGTCGCCGACGTGCTGCGCGGGCACGAGGACGCCGTTCCGCTCGGCCTCGCCCTCGACGCCGACCTGCGCTGGCGCCTCCTGACCGCGCTGGTCGCGACCGGCCACGCCGGTGAAGCGGAGATCGCCACGCAGCTGGCGAGCGACGACACCGGCAGCGGACGCACCTGGGCGGTGCGCGCCCGGGCCTCGGTGCCCGACGCCGCGGTGCGCGTGGCAGCGTGGGAGCGGGCCTGGACCGATCTCGAACTCAGCAACGAGCACCTGGACGCGACCATCGCCGGCGCGCGCGCCGGCGGACGCGACGACCTGCTCGGGGACCTGCCCACCGATTCCGAGAACGGGTACTTCGCCCGGATCCTGCCCGCCTGGCGGACGCGGAGCATCGAGATCGCGAAGCGGCTCGTGCTGGGTCTCTTCCCCGAGACGATCGACACCGCGGACGTCGACGCCTGGCTCGACGCCAACACGGAGGCGCCGGCATCGCTGCGTCGGCTCGTGATCGAGCAGCGCGACCGGCTGGCGCGACGCATCCGCGTGCGCGCTGCGCAGCCGGCGTAGCGATCCTGGCCGTCATCCGTCGCGCCCGGTCGTCATCCCGCGCGACGGAGGAGTCGCAGGATCCGCCGGATCCCGCGACTCACAGGCTTGCGCGGAACGGCGGACGAACGTCTGGAACAATAGAACGCGATCCCCAGTCGGGGAACCGGAGCACAAGGAGCGAACGTGCAGTTCATTTCGACCCGCGGCGGCCTCGAGCCGTCGGAGTTCAGCGCGATCCTGCTCGAGGGCCTCGCGCCCGACGGCGGTCTCGTGGTGCCGGCCGAGCTGCCTCGTGTCGATGCCGCGACGCTCGAGTCGTGGCGCGGCCTCGACTATGCGGGCCTCGCGACCGAGGTGATCTCGCGTTTCGCGACCGACATCCCGCGCGCCGACCTCGAGGCGATGTGCCGAGCGGCGTACTCCGCCGAGAACTTCCCGACCGAGGGCGTCGTCCCGCTCACCGAGCTCGACGGCGGCATCACCCTCGTCGGCCTGTCCGAGGGGCCGACCTTCGCGTTCAAGGACATGGCGATGCAGTTCCTCGGCCAGTCGCTCGAGTACGTGCTCGAGCGCACGGGCCGTGCGCTCAACGTGCTCGGGGCGACCTCAGGCGACACCGGATCGGCCGCCGAGTACGCGCTGCGCGGCAAGGATCGCGTCGCCGTCTTCATGCTGTCGCCGCAGGGACGCATGAGCGCGTTCCAGCGCGCGCAGATGTACTCGCTGACCGACGACAACATCCACAACATCGCGGTCGAGGGCGTCTTCGACGACTGCCAGAATCTCGTGAAGGACCTGTCGGGCGACCTCGCGTTCAAGCAGCGGCATCAGCTCGGTACGGTCAACTCCATCAACCTCGGCCGCATCACCGCGCAGACCGTCTACTACGTATGGTCCTGGTTGCGCGCGAGCGACGCGGTCGTGCCCGAGCAGCGCGCCGGCTTCGAGGTCTCGGTCACGGTGCCGTCCGGCAACTTCGGCAACATCCTGTCCGGCTGGTACGCGAAGCAGCTCGGCGTTCCGCTGCGCCGCCTCGTGCTCGCCGCGAACGAGAACAACGTGCTCGACGACTTCTTCCGCACCGGCGTGTACCGCCCTCGCAGCGCCGCGGACACCCACGCGACCTCGAGCCCGTCGATGGACATCTCGAAGGCGTCGAACCTCGAGCGCTTCATCTTCGAGCTCGTCGGCCGCGACGCGGAGCGCCTCAGCGATCTCTGGACCGAGCTGTCGGAGCGCGGCGAATTCGATCTCTCGGGGGAGCAGGTCCGCTTCGCCGACGAGTTCGGCTTCGCGAGCGGCACGAGCACGCACGCCGACCGGGTGGCGACGATCCGCGCCGTGCACGAGGCGACCGGCATCACCATCGACCCGCACACCGCCGACGGCGTGAAGGTGGCGCGCGAGCACCAGGAGCCCGGGATCCCGATGCTCGTGCTCGAAACCGCGAAGCCCGCGAAGTTCCCCGAGATCGTGGTCGAGGCGATCGGCGCGGCCGCACCGCTGCCCGACGATCTCGCCGCGATGCTCGAACTGCCGCAGCACGTCACCGAGATGGCCGACGATGCCGAGGCGCTGCGCGCCTTCATCGCGGAGCGCGCCACGGCCTGATCCGCGACCGATCCGAGGCGGCCGGGCGAGGCGTCGACGCGGAGTCGGCGGCCCCGCCTACGCTGGGGGACCACAGGTCCACCGACGAAGGGCAGGGTGATGTTCGGCCGCCGCGAACGACGGGAACTCGAAGGGCGTATCGCCGACCTCGAATCGAGGCTGCAGGGCTCCGGCGGATCGGGGCGCCCCGTGCGGGGCGGCGCTGCAGCGGGCGCGCGAGCCGCCTGGGGAGACGGCTTCGGCCTGCTCGCCACGCGTGCGCTGCAGATCATCATCGTGCTCGTGCTCACCGCAGGGGTGGTGCTCGGCCTGCGCGTGCTCAGCACGGTCGTGATCCCGATCCTGCTCGCCCTCATCTTCGCGAGCACCTTCGCGCCCGTGATGCGCTGGCTGCGGGGGCGGAACGTCCCGCCGGCGCTCGCGACGGTGATCGTGCTGCTCGGCATCGTCCTGATCCTCACCGGGATCGGCTGGATGATTACCTGGGCGGTCATCGACCAGTGGGACGATCTCTCGGACCAGGCGATCGAGGGCTACGCCCAGGCCGCAGCCTGGGTCCAGACCCTGCCGTTCGCCCCGAGTTCGGACCAGCTGCTCGAATGGCGGGACGCGCTCGTGCACTTCGCGACCAGCGCGGAGTTCGGCTCGGGGGCGCTCGCGGGCGTCGGGGCGGTCGCGAGCTTCGTGACCGGACTCATCCTCATGGTCGTCGTGCTCTTCTTCTTCCTCAAGGACGGCGCGGTCATCTGGCGCTTCCTGCTGCGACCCTTCCGGGGCGAGGCGCTCGCACGTGCCGAGCGCATCGGCGACAAGGCCGTCGTGACCCTCGGCTCCTACGTGCGCGGTACGGCCGCGGTGGCGGCGGTCGACGCGATCGGCATCGGCATCGGACTCGTGATCCTGCACGTCCCGCTCGCCCTGCCGCTCGCGGTGCTCACGTTCCTGCTGTCGTTCATCCCGTTCATCGGTGCGACGCTCGGCGGGACCCTCGCCGCGCTCGTCGCGCTCGTCGCGAACGGGCCGATCTCGGCCGTGATCGTCGTCGGCGTGGTGGTGCTCGTGAACCAGCTCGAGGGCAATCTGCTGCAGCCCGTGCTCATGGGGCGCACGCTCAAGCTGCACGCGCTCGTGATCCTGCTCGCGCTGACCATCGGCACGGTGCTGAGCGGGGTGCTCGGGGCGGTGCTCGCCGTGCCGATCGCGGCGGTCGCGTGGGGCATCATCCAGGTGTGGGACGGTCCCGCTCTCCCGGCGAAGTGGGCCCGCCCCAACCCGCGCTGAACGGTCCGGAGCGGTCCGGCCTCCGTGCCGGTTCCGATACGCTGAGCCCAGGACCGCGGCCATGCCCGCAGACACTTCGAAGGAGACGCGTCCATGATCCGATTCCTGCTGGGACTGGCATCGCACCTGGTGCTCGCCGCGGTGGCGCTCATCATCGCCTCGCTCGTCGTCGACGGTGTGCACCTGCAGCCGGGCGGCTTCCTCGTCGCGGTCGGCGTGCTCGCGCTCGCGCAGGCGGTCCTCGCGCCGTTCGTCTTCAACCTGGCCCGTCGGTACGCGTCGGCGGTGCTCGGCGGCATCGGCCTCGTGTCGACGTTCCTCGCGCTCTGGATCGCGACGCTGTTCCGCGGCGGGCTCACGATCGACGGCGCGGCCGCCTGGATCGCCGCACCCATCATCGTGTGGGTGGTCACGGCGCTCGGCGGGTGGATCATCATGGGCGTAATCGTGGAGCGCTGGCTGAAACGCCGCGAGGAGGACCGTCTGCTCGACCGCCGGGAGGCGAAGCGCCGGTGACCTCCGACGGTGCGGGCGGCGCGCGGCTCGTCGCCGAGCGCGTATCGCTCGTCATCGACGGTGCGACGCTGCTACCCGAGACCTCGGTCGAGATCGACGCGGGGGAGTGCGTCGCGCTGCTCGGACCGAACGGCGCCGGCAAGACGACCCTGCTGCGACTGCTCTCGGGGAGGGTGCGTCCGAGCGGCGGGCGCGTGCTGCTGCGCGGATCGCCGGTGGACGAACGCCAGGCAGCGACCCGTCGGGCGTTGGCGACGCTGATCGAGCCGCCCGCGCTCTACCCGGATCTCACGATCTCCGACCACCTCGCGCTCGTGGCCGCGCTCTGGGACGACGCGGACCCGGTCGGCACCGCGCTCGCGCGGTTCGAGCTCGGCGCGCTCCGTGACCGGTTCCCGCACGAGCTGTCGAGCGGGCAGCGGCAGCTCGCGCACCTGGCCCTCGTCTTCGCGAGGCCCGCCGAGGTGCTGCTGCTCGACGAACCCGAGCAGCGGCTCGACCCGGACCGCAGGGCGCTGCTCGCAGCAGCGATCCGCGGGGCCCGCGAGCGCGGCGTCGCGGTGGCGTGCGCGAGTCACGCCCCCGACCTCGTCGAGCGCGTCGCCGATCGTCGGGTGCGGGTCGGGGAATGACCGTGCGGCCCGTTCCGGCCGAGGGGTCGCTCGCGAGTGCGCGTGCGGTCCTCGGCCGCCGCGCGACCCGTGCGGCGGACGACGGTGTCGTCTATCGCACGTACCTCGTCGTGATGATCGCGCTCGTGGTGGTGGCGCCCGTGCTGCGCGCCGCGACGCTCGCACTCGCCGACGCGTGGCCGGGGCTCGGCGCCTCCGGCGCGAACACCGCGGGCGCCGTGGTCTGCGCGGTGCTCGCCGCGTGCGCGCTGCTCGGAGCGCAGCGCGGGCCGGCCTCCGCGTCGCTGCCGGAGATCGACCTGGTGCTCTCCGGGCCCGGATCGCGCGTCCGCTTGCTCGCTCCGACGGTGCTCCGCGCATTCGGGGTGGCGGCCGTCCTCGGTGCGCTCGGCGGTGGCGTGTTCGGCATCGCCACCTCGCCTCCCGCCGCGTGGGCGCTCGCGATCGCGGTCGGAGCCGGCCTGGGCCTGTGCGCCGCGGCGGCGGTGCTCGCGGGGCAGCTGGGCCGCGGAGTCCGCGCGGCGCTCGGGACGGCCCTGGTGCTGCTCGGCGCCGTGGTCGCCCTGCTTCCGGGATCCTGGCTCCCCGCGCTCGGGATGGCCGCCGCCGTGATCGGCGTCGCTGGGGCGGCGCTCGCCCCGGGGTTCGCCTCGCGGATCCCGCTGCGGACGCTGCGGGATCAGGCCGCTCGCTGGGAGGACGTCTCGATGTTCGCGCTCTCGGGCGATCCGGCGATCGCGGCGGCTCGGCTCGGGGCTCCCGTACGAGTCGGGCGGCGCTGGCGCTGGCGGGTTCCGCGCCGGGCGGTTCCCGCGATCCTGCTCCGCGACCTCCGAGGCGCGCTGCGGGCTCCGGCGCGCAGCCTTCTCGCCGTGGCTGCGCTGACCGGCGTGGGCGCCGTGCTCGCAGTCGCGACGGGTCGGTCGGGATCGCCCCTGGGCGCGCTCCCCGACGCGCCGGCGGCGGCGCTCGTCGGCGCAGTGGCAGGTGCAGGCCTCTACGCCGCACTGGGGCCGCTCTGCCGCGGCCTCGGAGCCGCCGCAGAGGGGATCGGAGGCCCCGGGCTGCTTCCGCTGTCTCCGGGCCGGCTACTGGCTGCGCACGCGATCCTTCCGAGCGCGCTCGCGATCCTGCTTCCCGTGCTCGGTACGATGATCGCCGGTGCCGCGGGCGGGAGCGGTGCCGCGGGCGGCACCGTCGGTGCATCCGGTGCCGGTGGTGCGGCCGGCATCGCCGGGCCGATCCTTCTCGCGGTCATCGGGCTGGCTGCGATGGCGCAGCAGCTGCGGGTCCTCGCGGTGCTGAAGGGGCCGCTGCCGCAGCGCCTGCTGGCGCCCATCCCGACCCCGGCTGGCGACCTCTCCGCACTGAACGTCCTCGCGTGGACCTTCGACGGTCCCGTCTGCGCGGCCGCGGTCGGCGCGCTGATCGCGGGGCTGGCGGTCGGCGCCCCGCAGGCGCTCCTCCCGGTGGCCCTCCTGATCCTGCTCGGACTCGGGTACTGGATCCGGGCACGCTACCGCACCGCGCGAGGGCGGTAGCGCCGGTGCGGTCGGCCGATTCCGGTCGGCGGCGCTAGAGCTCCAGGCGCGCGCCTCCGTCGTCATCGAGCCGGGGGAACGCCAGGAGTTCGCCTCCGGTGACCGCGAGCGCCTCGCGCACCCGCTGTTCGAACAGGGCCAAGCCGGGGCCGGACAGCATGCCGTCGTGGGTCAGGAACACGCGGCGCGGCGCGTTCGCCAGCACGAAGTCCATGACGTCGCCGATCGTCGACCAGGGCGAGCCGATCGGCACGCCGAGCACGTCCGCGCGGAAGGGCGGCCGCGCGAGCGAGTCCCCGCCGTAGGCCAGCGAGCCGTTCACCCGCACCCCGATGTTGTCGATGACGGGGATGCTCGCGTGCAGCACCTCATGCCGATGCCCGTAGAAGTCGAGCTCGAAACGGCCCGCGGTCGCCGAATCGCCCTCGTGCACCACCACGGCGTCGGGGATCCCTGCGGCCTGCAGCGCCTCGGCGGTCGCCCGGGTGGTGAAGACGCCCGCGCCGGGCGCGGCGGCGCGGATCGCGGCCAGGTTCGGTGCGGACCAGTGATCGCCGTGCTCGTGGGTGATCACCACGCCCGCGATCGTCGACTCGGCTGAAACCGCCTCGATCGCCGCGGCGAGCTCGGTCTCGGTGGTGAAGGATCCGGGATCGATGAAGAGGGCGTGACCCTCGTGCTCGAGCACCAGGCCGGCATGGGAGAGACGGAATCCGCGCATGCCGCGATCCTAGACCCGGTGGATGCGCGTGAGCCAGGGGCCCGTGGGGCGTCGGGCCGGTCATGCGGCCGGGCGTGGATGGGCACGGCGGGGTGCGACGGGGCGCGCAAAAATGGCGGAATCACGGGCGACGCGCCGTGGAACACGGCCCGATTTGTGGCGCTGTGAATCCGTGTGTCAGAATATACGAGTTGCCGCGGCACGGGGGAAGCCCCGGGAAGCGCAACCAGCTCGGCCCCATCGTATAGCGGCCTAGTACGCCGCCCTCTCACGGCGGTAACGCGGGTTCGAATCCCGCTGGGGTCACCGAGAAACGAAAGCCTCGCCTTCGGGCGAGGCTTTCGTCGTTTCTGCGTGCGTTCGTGTTCGGGGATGCGGCATTCTCGGGGCGTGAGTCTGCCCCTGCCTTGGGCCCGGGTCTGGGGGCCTGCCCCTGGGCGTCCCCGCCCCGGTCGGGCGGTGGGGCCTGGGTCGGGCGGTGCGCGGTTGCGTCCTCCTCCACACGAGGAAGGAGATTCGCGCTCAGACGGAGGCTTCCCACTGGAACTCTCCGTCTGAGCGCGAATCTCCTTCCGAAGCCGAGACCACCGGAAACACCGCAGGGGGCGTCCGAACGGACGCCCCCTGCGGCGTGTGCTCGATCCCGCGGCTAGTCGATCCGCTGCGCGCCCTCGGGCAGCGCGGTGCCCGCGGGCACGCGCACCGTCACGTAGCCGTCGGCGTCGCCCGCGTTCGAGGCGGCGGCCCCGGCCGGGGGAGTCGCCGTGCCGACGGGCGCCGCGGGTGCCACCGCGTAGGCGAGGACCGGCGCCGGCGCCGGCGCCGGCGCCGGTGCGTGCGCCTTCGCGGGCTCGGCGTGGTGGCTCATCTTGTCGATCCAGGCGAGCGCGAGCGCCGAGACGATGAAGGCGAGGTGGATGATGACCTCCCACATCACTCCGTCGTTCGAATAGATGACGTTCTTGCCGTTCTTGACGAGACCGCCGTCCATGCGCCCGACCTCGATGAAGGTCTTGAGCAGGTGGATCGAGGAGATCGAGATGATCGAGATGGCGAGCTTGACCTTGAGCAGGTTCGCGTTGACGTGCGACAGCCAGTCCGGCTCGTCATGGTGGCCGTCGACGCGGATCTTCGAGACGAAGGTCTCGTAGCCGCCGATGATCACCATGATGAGCAGGTTCGCGATCATGACGATGTCGATGAGCGCGAGCACGCTCAGCATGACCTCGGTCTCGGTGAACTTGCCCTTGATCACCGACTTCTCGATGAGGTGCCACAGCTCGACGAAGAACAGCACCACGTAGACGGCCTGGGCGATGATGAGGCCCAGGTAGAGCGGCGCCTGGAGCCAGCGGCTGGCGAAGATGAAGCCCGCGAGCGTGCGGGAGGCCGGCCCGGGGCCGCGCTCGCCGGAGCGCTCGATCGGGGTCTGAACGGGGCGGGAGCTCACGGGGATCCTCTCGTCGGGTCTGGACATGCGCGGCATATCGTATCGGAGGCACCTGCGCGCGGACCCGCTACACTGGAACGCAGCGAAGGGGAGTATTCCGTCTCGCTCGTATCGTCAATACGCCGGGCGCCGTCGCCCGACCGGTACGAGCGCGGTGCGGTCCGGCAGGTCCGCATCGGGAAGAGACTTTCGGCCGTTCCGCGCACCCGCGCACGTCCGAAGGGAACTCATTGACCACCGCACTTCCGCTCTGGTTCGAGATCGGCTCCATGATCGTGCTCGTCGCGATCCTGCTCGTCGACCTGCTGCTGATCATCAAGCGTCCGCACGTCCCCTCGATGCGCGAGGCGAGCATCTGGGTCGGCGTCTACGTCCTCCTGGCGCTCGTCTTCGCCGGCGCGCTGTTCCTGCTCGGCGACGCCCAGCACGGCAGCGAGTTCCTGGCCGGCTGGCTCACCGAGTACAGCCTGTCGATCGACAACCTGTTCGTGTTCGTGCTGATCCTCGGCCGCTTCGCGGTGCCGTACGCCTATCAGCAGCGCGCCCTCATGATCGGCATCGTGCTTGCGCTGATCTTCCGCGGGCTCTTCATCCTCGCCGGAGCGGCGATCATCGAGCGTTTCATCGCGGTGTTCTTCATCTTCGGCGCGTGGCTCATCTGGACGGCCTGGCAGCAGGTCAAGCCCGGCGCGCACGAGGAGGAGGGTGACAGCTGGATCATCCGCCAGGTGAAGAAGGTGATGCCCTTCAGCGATCACTACGACGGCGGCAAGCTGCGCACCACGGTCGACGGCAAGCGCATGTTCACCCCGTTCCTGCTGGTGCTCATCTCGCTCGGGGCGACCGACCTGCTCTTCGCGCTCGATTCGATCCCGGCGATCTTCGGCATCACGCAGAGCCCGTTCATCGTGTTCACGGCCAACGTCTTCGCGCTCATGGGCCTGCGGCAGCTCTACTTCCTGCTCGGCGGACTGCTCGAGCGGCTCGAGTACCTCAAGTACGGCATCGCCGCGATCCTCGCGTTCATCGGCGTCAAGCTGATCCTGCACGCCCTGCACGAGAACGAGCTGCCGTTCATCAACGGCGGCGAGCACGTGCCCGTGCCCGACATCGACACCTGGACCTCGCTCGGCTTCATCGTCGTCGCGATGGCGGTCGCGACCGTCGCGAGCATCGTCAAGGTGCGCCGCGAGGCCGCGGCGGGCGGCGAGAAGCTGCACCTGGGCGCCGCCGAGCCGCACGAGAAGCCGTAGCCCGGAATCCGACCCGAGCCGCTCCCCGGGCGCCCGCGATGACGATCTCGCGGGCGCCCGAGTGCTAAACTGTCCCGCATGCGTTCACGGCAGCTGCTTCTTCCGTGCCGCGACGGGGCCTAACCATCGGTCATCCCCGTCGCGGAGTTCTGGCATGGCCGAAACACCGAACCCCGCGCAGCAGCACCGCATGTCAGCGCAATCGAAGCGGAGAAGCAGACATATGACCGAGCAGTCCACGCCGTCCGCACGGCGCCCCCGTACCCTGGCCGAGAAGCTCTGGGACGACCACGTCGTCGTCAAGGGCGAAGACGGCAATCCGGATCTGATCTACATCGACCTGCACCTCATCCACGAGGTGACGAGCCCCCAGGCGTTCGACGGCCTGCGCATGGCCGATCGGCCGCTGCGCCGGGTCGATCTCATGATCGCGACCGAGGATCACAACACCCCGACCCTCAACATCTCGAAGCAGATCGAGGATCCGACGAGCCGCACGCAGATCGAGACGCTGCGCCGCAACGTCGAGGAGTTCGGCGTGCGCGCGCACCCGCTCGGCGACAAGGAGCAGGGCATCGTCCACGTGGTCGGCCCGCAGCTCGGACTGAGCATGCCCGGCATCACCGTGGTGTGCGGCGACAGCCACACCTCGACCCACGGCGCCTTCGGCGCGCTGGCCTTCGGCATCGGCACGAGCGAGGTCGAGCACGTGATGGCGACGCAGACGCTGCCGCTCAAGCCGTTCAAGACCATGGCCATCAACGTCGAGGGCGAGCTGCGCCCCGGCGTCACCGCGAAGGACATCATCCTCGCGGTCATCGCCGAGATCGGCACCGGCGGCGGGCAGGGCTACGTGCTCGAGTACCGCGGCTCGGCGATCCGGAACCTGTCGATGGACGGTCGCATGACCATCTGCAACATGTCCATCGAGGCCGGTGCGCGTGCGGGCATGGTCGCTCCCGACGAGACGACCTTCGAGTACGTCAAGGGACGCGACCACGCGCCGCAGGGCGCCGACTGGGACGCCGCGGTCGAATACTGGAAGTCGCTGCCCACCGACGAGGGTGCGACCTTCGACCGCGAGGTGTTCATCGACGCGAGCGCGCTCGAGCCCTTCGTCACCTGGGGCACCAACCCGGGCCAGGGCGTCCTGCTGAGCGACACCGTCCCGGTGCCGGCGGAGATCGCGGATCCCAACGAGCGCGCCGCCGCCGAGCGCGCCCTCGAATACATGGACCTCGTCGCGGGGACCCCGATGAAGGAGATCGCGGTCGACGCGGTGTTCATGGGATCCTGCACCAACGCGCGCCTCGACGACCTGCGCGACTTCGCGAGCATCATCAAGGGACGCAAGAAGGCCGACGGCGTGCGCCTCATGGTCGTGCCCGGTTCCGCGCGCGTGCGCCTCGAGGCCGAGGCCGAGGGCATCGACAAGATCGTCGAGGAGTTCGGCGGCGAATGGCGTTTCGCGGGCTGCTCGATGTGTCTCGGCATGAACCCCGACCAGCTCGCTCCGGGGGAGCGCTGCGCGTCGACTTCGAACCGCAATTTCGAGGGCCGTCAGGGCAAGGGCGGCCGAACCCACCTGGTCTCGCCGCTCGTCGCGGCGGCGACCGCGATCCGCGGAACGCTGTCGAGCCCGTGGGATCTGCAGGAAGACGCCGCCAAGGGCATCGCGCACGAGCAGGTGGAGGCCTGATCATGGAGAAGTTCACCACGCTGACCGGGATCGCCGCTCCGCTGAAGCGGTCCAACGTCGACACCGACCAGATCATCCCCGCGGTGTTCCTCAAGCGGGTCACCAAGACCGGGTTCGAAGACGCGCTGTTCCACCACTGGCGCCAGGACCCCGAGTTCGTGCTGAACCAGCCGCAGTACCAGGGAGCCCAGATCCTGGTCGCGGGTCCCGACTTCGGTACCGGTTCGTCGCGCGAGCACGCCGTGTGGGCGCTGCGCGACTTCGGGTTCAAGGTCGTCATCTCGGCGCGGTTCGCCGACATCTTCCGCGGCAACTCCGGCAAGCAGGGCCTGCTCGCGGCGCAGGTCGCCGAGGCCGACGTCGAGCGCATCTGGGCCGTGCTCGACGAGCAGCCGGGCGCCGAGGTCACGGTCGATCTCGAGAACCGCACCGTGACGGTCGGGAATATCTCAGTCCCGTTCGAGATTGATGATTACACTCGGTGGCGGCTGCTCGAGGGGCTCGACGACATCTCGTTGACGCTCCGCAACGAGCAGGCGATCACCGATTTCGAAGCCAAGCGTCCCTCGTGGATGCCGAGCACTCTTCCCGTGAGGAACGCGTGAGCCAGAAGACCGAGACCCCCCAGAGCACGACCGACGCCACCGACGGTCTGAAGCAGGACGCGCGCAAGGCCGCGGCCCGCGTCGGACTCACCTCCGACGAGATCCTGATCAACGGCGGACGTCCGCTCCGGGGGCGCATCGAGGTCCGCGGCGCGAAGAACCTCGCCCCGAAGGCGATGGTCGCGGCGCTGCTCGGCAAGACGCCGAGCGTGCTGCGCAACGTGCCCAACGTCTCCGACATCCGGATCGTCGCCGGACTCCTGGCGCTGCACGGCGTGCAGATCACGCGCAGCGACGATCCGGGTGAGTGGCACCTCGACCCCTCGAACGTCGAGCAGGCGCACCACGCCGACATCGACGCGCACGCGGGCTCCTCGCGGATCCCGATCCTCTTCTGCGGCCCGCTGCTGCACCGCCTCGGCGAGGCGTTCATCCCCGACCTCGGCGGGTGCCGCATCGGCGATCGTCCGATCGACTTCCACCTGGAGGCGCTCCGCAAGTTCGGCGCGGTCGTCGAGAAGCTTCCGAGCGGGATCAGCCTGAGCGCGCCCGACGGCCTGCACGGCGCGAACATCGAGCTGCCCTACCCCTCGGTCGGCGCGACCGAGCAGGTGCTGCTCACCAGCGTGCTCGCCAAGGGGCAGACCGAGCTGCGCAACGCGGCGATCGAGCCCGAGATCATCGACCTCATCTGCATCCTGCAGAAGATGGGCGCGATCATCACGGTCGAGCCGAACCGCGTCATCTTCATCGAGGGCGTGGACGAGCTCCGGGGCTACGACCACCGCGCGATCTTCGACCGCAACGAGGCCGCGAGCTGGGCTTCGGCGGCGCTCGCGACCCGCGGCGACGTGTTCGTCGGGGGCGCCAAGCAGGAAGAGATGATGACCTTCCTGAACGTCTTCCGCAAGGTCGGCGGCGACTTCGAGGTCCACGACGACGGGATCCGCTTCTGGCACCCCGGCGGCGAGCTCAAGCCCGTCACCATCGAGACCGACGTGCACCCGGGCTTCATGACCGATTGGCAGCAGCCGCTCGTCGTGGCGCTCACGCAGGCCGAGGGCACCTCGACCATCCACGAGACCGTCTACGAGAACCGCTTCGGGTTCACCGACGCGCTGAACCAGATGGGCGCCGACATCGAGGTCTACAAGGACGGCCTCCACGACGACGCCCGACGCGTGAAGCGTCGCGAGTTCGAGCAGGCCGCCGTCATCACCGGTCCGTCGCCGCTGAGCGGTGCCGAGATCGAGGTGCCGGACCTGCGGGGCGGCTTCAGCTACCTGATCGCCGGCCTCACCGCCGAGGGGCAGACCCGGGTGACGAATCTCGGCATCATCTCGCGCGGATACGAGAACTTCATCGAGAAGCTCCGGCTGCTCGGCGCCGACTTCGTCTACGAGAGCTGACCCTCGGTATCCACAGTTCTCCGCGTGCTGTCAGCGGAGGCATACGCCTTCGGCGATAATTGATGCATGCGTGAAACGGTGAAGCTGAGGAGCCGCTCCTCGGCCGAGAAGCGACGGCCATCCATGTTCTGGGTGCTCGCGTCGTTGATCCTGCCGCTGTGGTCCCTGATGGTGCGCTACCGGTTCACCCGGGAGTCCCGTCTGCCGCAGACCGGTCCGTTCATCCTCGCGCCGAACCACTACAGCGAGATCGATCCCGTCGCGATGGGCGCAGCGGTCTGGCACCTCGGGCGCCTGCCGCGCTTCATGGCGAAGGCCAGCCTCTTCAAGGTGCCGGTGCTGGGCTGGCTGCTCCGCTCCTCGGGGCAGATCCCGGTGGAGCGCACCGGGGGATCGCGCGGGGGCAACAATCCGATGGGCGATGCCGGCGGCCTGATCCAGCGCGAGGCCGGGGTCATCGTGTATCCCGAGGGCACGCTGACCCGGGACCCCGAGCTCTGGCCCATGCGCGGCAAGAGCGGCGCCGTGCGGCTCGCGCTCGAAACCGGGATCCCGCTGATCCCGGTGGCGCACTGGGGCACGCAGGAGCTGATGCCGCGGTACGCGAAGCGCATCCATCCCTTCCCGCGCAAGACCATCCGGGTGTCGGTGGGCGAGCCGCTCGATCTGAGCCGCTTCCGCACGGGCGCGATCGATCAGCGTGTCGTGACCGAGGCCACCGAGGCGCTGATGCAGGCCATCACCGCTCTGCTCGCCGAACTGCGCGGCGAGCAGGCGCCTCCGGAGCGCTGGGATCCGAGCAAGCACCAGCAGAGCGAGACGGGGCGTTTTTGAGCACCAAGTCCACCCCCGCAGCGGGGTCCGGATCCAAACGGCCGAACCCCAACCGGGGGCGCAAGGTCGCCGTGATCGGCGCGGGCAGCTGGGGCACCACCTTCGCGAAGGTGCTCGCCGACGCCGACTGCGATGTCACGATCTGGGCGCGGCGCCCCGAGGTCGTGCACGAGATCTCGGTCGCCCGGCGCAATAGCCAGTATCTGCCGGGCATCAACCTGCCCAAGGGGCTCAAAGCGACCGAGTCGCTCGCCGAGGCCCTCGCGGGAGCCTCGCTCGTGTTCCTCGCAGTGCCGAGCCAGACCATGCGCCAGAATCTCGAGGACCTGGAGCCCTACCTCGATCGGCGCAGCGTCCTCGTGAGCCTGGTCAAGGGCGTCGAGCGCACCACGACCATGCGCATGAGCGAGGTCATCGCCGATGTGCTCGATCTCGAGCCGGAACGCATCGCCGTGGTCTCCGGTCCGAACCTCGCCCTCGAGATCGCGAAGGAGCAGCCGACCGGCGCGGTCGCCTCCTGCGCCTCCCTCGAGGTCGCCCAGGAGATCGCGACCGCGTTCTCCACCTCCTACTTCCGCGGCTACGTCAACACCGACGTCACCGGCACCGAGCTCGGCGGCGTGCTCAAGAACCTCATCGCCCTCGCCATCGGCATCGTCGACGGTGTCGGGTACGGCGAGAACACGAAGGCCGCGATCATCACGCGAGGCCTCGCCGAGATGACCGAGTTCGCAGCGGCCTCGGGCGGCGATCCCACCACCATGTCCGGGCTCGCCGGACTTGGCGATCTCATCGCCACCTGCCAGTCGCCGCTGTCGCGCAACAACACGGCCGGGCGTCTGATCGGCCAGGGCTACAGCCAGGCCGAGACCAAGGAGCAGATGCAGCAGACCGCAGAGGGCATCACCTCAGTGCGTCCGGTGCTCGAACTCGCCCGGGAACGCGGGATCTCGATGCCCATCGTCGAACAGGTGCAGATGGTGCTCGACGGTCGCATGGCGCCGCGCAACCTCGGCCCGCACCTCGCCACGGAGGACGGCGTACCGCAACCCGAACTGTCGCTCGGCGGCGAACGCCGCGGAGCCTGGAAACGATTCATCGACCGAGTGAAGGGGAGCGCTCGCGAGCGCCCGTCGTACCGTCGTCCTCCTCTTCGGAGGCCGTTCGAGCGAGCACGAGATCAGCTGCGTCACCGCGGCGGGCGTGCTGCGCGCCATCGACCGCGAGCTGTTCGACGTGATCCCCGTCGGGATCACGAAGCGCGGGGCGACCGTGCTCGTCCCCGAGGAGGACCTGCTCTCGTTCCGTCTCGAGGCGGGCGCGCTGCCCACCGTCGCCGACAACGGCACCCGGGTGCTGTGGCCGGCCTCGATCGATACTCGGAGCCTTACGGTGATCGATCAGGAGGGCGGACTCCGGTCGCTCGGCCATGTCGACGCCGTCATCCCGATGATGCACGGCCCCTTCGGCGAGGACGGCACCGTGCAGGGCATGCTCGAACTCGTCGACCTGCCCTACGTCGGCAGCGGGGTGCTCGGCTCGGCGCTCGCCATGGACAAGCACGTGGCGAAGACGGTGCTCGCGGATGCGGGCATCGCGGTCGCGCCCTGGCGCACCGTGACCCGGTTCGAACTCGAGCGCGACCCCTCCCTGACGGAGCGCCTCGACGAAGGCCTCAGCTACCCCTCTTCGTCAAGCCGGCCCGTGCCGGTTCCTCGGTCGGCGTCAGCAAGGTGTCGGATCGCGCGGGCATCCCCGCCGCGCTCGACCTGGCGTTCGCCGAGGACTCGGTCGTGCTCGTCGAGTCCGGCGTGGTCGGCCGCGAGGTCGAGATCGCCGTGCTGCAGGGACGCGGCGGCGGCGCCCCGCGCACCAGCAGCGTCATCGGCGAGATCGTCTTCACCGGGCGCGAGTTCTACGACTTCGAGGCCAAGTACCTCGGTGCCGCGGGCGTCGAGCTGGCGCTGCCCGCCGAGGTCACCGAGGCCGAGTTCGAGGCGATCCGCGATGCGGCCGTGCGGGCGTTCGAGGTGGCCCAGCTCGCCGGGCTCTCGCGCATCGACTTCTTCCTCACCGCCGACGGCCCCGTGCTCAACGAGATCAACACGCTGCCGGGCTTCACCCCCGTGTCGATGTACCCGCGCCTGTGGGAGGAATCGGGGCTCAGCTACACGGATCTCATCACCGAACTCGTGGAACTCGCGATCGAGACGCACCGGTAGGCGGGCTCGCCGCTGCATCTCCTGCAGCGGGTCCTCCGGGCTATCCCGGACCCCGTGGACCCTCCTGGTCCTGGGGGCGATCTCGGAGCGGTCCGGTCTCGACCCGAGCGTTTCCGAGGCGGCGGTGCATTCAGCCGGACTTGAGCACTCAGCCGGACGAATTCGCCGCGGCAATCCGGCTGAGTGCTCAAGTCCGGCTGAATGCACGCGTCTCTTCTGTGCTCGCCAGCAGTTTTCTCCGTCCACAACGCGGGAACGCGAGCCGGTCGTCCACAGATTTGACTGATCCGAAGTGCGCGGCGTGCGTCGCGGGCAATCTAGGACGATGCACCTCGAACATCTCCTCAGAACTACCGGCGGGATTGCGCGAATCAGCCGTCTGATCGAACTCGGCTGCACGCGTCGCGAACTCGCGGACCGCCTCGCTTCGGGGCGATATCTTCGCCCGCAACGGGGATGGATCGCGCTCCACGGAACGGACTCCGATCTGTTGTTCGCCGCCCAGCACCACGTCGTGCTGAGCTGTGTGACTCAAGCGAAGCGAATGGGGCTCTGGGTGACGGATCCGCACCCGGTCCATCATGTGGCGGTGCCGCAACGGAACGCCAAGATCCGCGGCCCGTCCCCGGTGGTGCACTGGCACCGACCGCTCGTTCCGAGGCGCCGGTTCGTTCTCGAAGACCCGAAGGAGAACGTGCTCGCCTTGGTCGCGCAATGCCAGCCCCGAGAAGAAGCGTTGGTGATCTGGGAGTCCGCGCTCAATCGGGGGCTGACTGACTATTCCGCGATGACCGCGCTGCCGCTCAACGGTCGTGCCCGCAGCATTCTCGAGGCGTGCACGCCGTTCTCCGATTCGGGACTCGAGACCAAGGTCAAACACCGATTGCGTTGGTTGGGAGTGCCGATCTCCGAGCAGAGCTGGGTGCACGGGCGCCGCGTCGATCTGCTGATCGGGAGCCGGCTCGTGGTGCAGATCGATGGTGCTCATCACACCGGTGCGCAGCGGGACGCCGACATCGCGCACGATGCACAGTTGGCGCTTCGGGGGTACCGGGTCATCAGGGTGAGCTATTTCCAAGTGATGCGCGAGTGGGAGACCGTGCAGCAACTCATCGTCGGTGCGATCGCACGGGGCGAACATCTTGCGCGTGGGTAGCGGGCGGATCAGACGACAGATGGAGCGCGTGGTTGCGATCAAGTCCGGTGCTCGGATCTCCGTTCTGAACGCTCTGCCGATCCGAGCGCTCAGCCGGATTTGAGCGCTCCGCCGGATCGCAGGGAAGAAATCGTCCGGCTGAACGCCCGAATCCGGCTGAACGCCCGAATCAGGCTGAATGCTCAGGTTCATCTGGCCGCGCAGTTCGGAGTACGCGAGCAGCTGTGAGGCCAACACGGCCCGAAACCTGCCCGGTAGGAGCGTGAAGGCGAGAAGGATCGAGACGAGGAGCGTTGGGAAGCGGCAGAAGAGCGAGGCCGCCGTTTCGCCGACCAGCCCGCGTCTACTGCAGCTTCGAGAGGTCGAGCGAGTCCGAGATGCTCGAGCACTTGCGGGTCTGGGGGAGCAGCTTGGCGACCGCGCCCAGCTCCTGCACCGCCTCGGTACCCGACGCCTTCTTGGAATCGACGATCACCTCGAGGCCGGGGCTGCGCCCGTAGGCTTCGAAACGGTAGAGGGCGCGCGCGAGCGGTCGATGATCCAGTCGACGCCGTCGACGGCGACGCACTCCTGAGTGGTCGGCCCGGTCGATTCGATCCCGCAGCGCAGCAGCACGGTGGCGGGGTCGCCCCACGCGCCCGTCGACTGCGCGTTGGTGGTGCGCTTCTGGAAGTCGCCGATGGTGGCGGGGAGCCGAACGGTCACGTCGGCGCAGCGCGGGTTGTTCGCGTCCTTCGCGGGATCCATCGGCACCTCGCCCGCGCAGCCCGTGAGCCCGAGGCTCAACCCCACCGCCACGACGGCCGTTGCCGAAAGCGCGAACGCGCGCCGAGGTCCTGCGGGGAAGGAAAGGGATCGCACCCGTCCAGCGTAGCCTCCC
This sequence comes from Leucobacter sp. HNU, assembly GCF_047946755.1. GTDB lineage: Bacteria > Actinomycetota > Actinomycetes > Actinomycetales > Microbacteriaceae > Leucobacter. The sequence continues at coordinate 799,640 of NZ_CP178837.1, forward strand.
CGCGGGGGCCGAGTCTGAGCGCGTCTGGTGACGCCGAGCCGGAGTCCCGAGTCGGCCCCGATAGATTGAACCCATGCAGAATCCGCCCGTCGATCGCGCCGAGACCGGCCACACGGTCGAGGAACTCGGCGAATCGGGGCTGCTCGCGCGGATCCTCGAGCGGCTCTCTCCCGCGGCGACCGCGACGGTCGGCCCCGGGGACGACGCGGCGGTGCTGCGTCCGCGCGGCGAGATCGTCGTCACGAGCGACACGATGGTCGAAGGCCCCGACTTCCGGCGCGCCTGGCACAGCGGTTTCGAACTCGGATGGAAGCTCGCGGCCACCAACCTGTCGGACGTGGCGGCGATGGGAGCGCGGCCGATCGGTCTCACGGTCTCGATCGCCTGCCCGGCCGACCTGCCCGTCGCGTATCTGGAACGGCTCGCCGAGGGGCTCGACGCGGCGTGCCGCACACTGGCGCCCGGCTGCGGCGTGGTGGGCGGGGACCTGGGGCGTGCGCCCGTGCTCACCGCCGCGGTCACCGCGCTGGGGGACCTCGGCGGACGGCGCCCGGTACTGCGCTCGGGCGCGCACGCGGGCGACGTGGTGGCGTACGCGGGCGATCTGGGGCTCGCGGGACTCGGGCTCTCGCTGCTCTTCGACCGGGCCGCGACGACCCGGGGGAAGCGCACGACCGCACGCTGGGCGAGCTGTGGGCCGAGCACCCCGAGGCACTGGCCGCGCAGTTGGCACCGTCGCCGCCGATCGGGCTCGGGATCGAGGCCGCGAAGCGCGGCGCGACGGCGATGATGGACGTCTCGGACGGGCTCGCGCTCGACGCGGCCCGCCTCGGCGAAGCGAGCGGGGTCACGGTCGACCTGGATCCGCGCCGGCTCGAGGCCGCATTCGGCGAGCGGGACGGCGAGCGGATCCCGCTCGACGCGATGCTCAGCGGCGGCGAGGACCACGGCCTCCTGGCGGTCTTCCCGGCGCTCGTTCGGCTGCCCGCGGGGTTCTCGGCGATCGGTCGGGTGCGTCCGCGGTCGGCGCCCCTGCTGGTCGGCGGACGCCCGCACGAACCGCGCGGCTGGGACCCCTACCTGGTCCGCTGGCCCGGAGACGGCTGACGCCGAGCCGGCTGCGGCACAATGGACGGGCGGCCCGCCGTCGGCGGGCGCGAATCTTCGCGGGAGGCGCCATGACGATCGAGCCGACGACCACCGAGATCATCACCACCGGGACCGCGGCGCGCACGCTCGCGGCCGACCGGGCGACGCTGCACCTGCGCGTCTCAGTGACCGACGCGAACCGCGAGGATGCCGTCCGGCGCGCTGCCGAACTGCATGCCGCGCTCGTGCGTCGCGCCGAGGCGCTCGTCGAGGCCGGGGAGGCGGAGCGCTTCGAAGCGGATCCGCTCACGACGTCGAGCAGCTCGTGGGAGCAGGACGGCTCGCGGCGCACCGAACACTACGCGGGTGCGAGCGTGCGTGCGCTGCTCCTCCGCCTCGATCTGGTCGGCGAACTCACCGCGGAGCTCGCGACGACCGGGGCCGATCCGAGCGTCGAGTGGCGGCTGAGCGACGAGCTCCGCCGCGGTGTCGAGAGCGAGCTGCGCCGCGAGGCCGTGGCCGATGCGCGGGATCGTGCCGAGGACTACGCCGTGGCGGTCGGGACGACGCTGGGCGCCGTGCTCGAGGTGCGTGAGCCGGGTTCCGCGGGCGGTAGCGGGGGCGCGACCTTCGCCGACGCGCGCTTCGCCCGTGCGGCTTCGCCCGCGGTCGTCGTGACGGAGGGGCAACTGGAGGTGTCGGCGAGCGTCACCCTCGTCTTCCGCTCCGCCTAGTCGAGGACTCAGCCCTCGCCGATCACGCGCAGCGCCGCCCACAGTTCGGCCCGGGTATCGGGGTCGTCGAGGCTGCGCTGCAGCAGGCTCTCCGCCGTCTGGACCCGCGCGCGCAGCGTGTGCCGGTGCACGCCGAGCGCGGCGGCGGCGGGGCTCGTCTGGCCGTGGTGCGCGAGCCACACCCGGAGGCTCTCGGCGATCGAGTCCCCGTGCTTGGCGTCGTGCTGCCGCACGGGTGCGAGCAGCCCCTCCGCTGCGCGGCGTGCCTCGGGGTCGGCGTCGAGCAGCCGCAGCACTCCGGCCTGCATCGACGGACGGTACTCGACGGTCTGCCCGCCGCCCGCCACCCGTGCGCGTTCGAGCGCCTGATCCGCCTGCTCGATCAGGCGGTCGAGATCGGCCATCGCCCCGCGTTCGGAGACACCGGCGGCGATACCGTGCTCGCGCACGATCCGCAGCACCGGGGAGAGCTCGGACGCCTCGCAGATCACGATCGCGCCGCCGCCGCGCGGGGCCGTGAGCACGCCCGCGCGGCCGGCCGCGATGGATCGCAGATCGTCGATCGGGGTGCCGGCGGGCACCGAGGAGCGCTCGAACGAGTCGGTGAGGATCACCGCGATCTGGCCGCGGGGAGCCTGGGCAGGATCCCCGTCGAGATCTCGGCGGCGAGTTCGCCGCGGCCCGCGAGCAGCAGGCGCACCACGGAACCGCGCAGCGCGGTCTCGGCGGCGTCGACGCCGATCCGGTGCTCCAGCTGCACCGTCGCGAGTGCGGCGACGAGGCCGATGAGGGTGCGCTCGGCGGTGTCGGGCACGCCGGAACCCTCGACCAGCAGCACGCCCATGAGGCGCTGCGCGCGCCCGAGGGTCTGCAACTGCACGCCCACGCCGTCCCGGTCGCGTGAGCGGCCGGAACGGATCCCGCGCTCCACGAGCTCTCGCGCCTCGGATCGGATCCACTCGGCGCTCAGCCGGGTGCGGGCCGATGCGGGGGCGGCCTCGATGATCCTGCCCGAGCGGTCGGTCAGCGCCACGCCGCGGCCGAGGCGGGTCGCGGCCTCGCGGATCGCCGCGGCGAGGCCGTCCTCCTGGAGGGCCGCGGTGGAGACCGCTCGTTGGGAGTCGAGCGCCCAGACGTCGCGGGCGCGGGCTTGCGCCTCGAGCAGCTGGGCCGCGGTCTGCACGATCGCGATGAACGGAGTGTCGTAGGGGACGCGGACCAGGGGAAGCCCCGACGGTCGCAGGCGGCGACGAGGGTCGCGGGGGTGCGGTCCCAGACCACGCCGGCCGCGACGCCGAGGGCGGTCGCACCGGCGGCGATGAGCCGGTCGACGTACTCGTCGGCCTGCGCCTGGGTCGGTGGAGCCGGGAACTGCGCCCCCGTCGTCAGCAGCACGGTCCTCGGTGTGAGGAAGGGCGAGGGATCCGCGAGATCGCTGCCGTGGACCCACTGCACGGGGCGCTCGCCCGCGTCGTCGGCGGTGCCCGCGATGAGCACGAGGCCGAGCTGGTACTGGCGCAGCAGTTCGCCCAGTTCGATGGTCGCGTGGACCGTCGGCGCGGCGACGGGAGCGGTGATCGGCACGGGTTCCTCCTCTGGCTCGGAGCCTCTCGACAAAGTGGCGAAAGATTCTCGATCCGTTCACCATTCTGGCACGACTGGAGCGTGCGGACCGGTCCTAAGCTGACTCCAGTACCCGCGACGACCCGTCGCGACGTTTACTGAGTCAAGGAGGAACTCAATGACCGACGCCACCATCATCGGCGGACCCTCGCTCCCGCAGGAGCGCAAGCTCGTGACCGCGATCCCCGGTCCGAAGTCGCAGGAACTGCTCGCTCGCAAGAACGCGGCCGTGGCCTCGGGCGTCGGCGTCGCGCTCCCCGTCTTCACCGTCGCCGCGGGCGGCGGCGTGCTCGTCGACGTCGACGGCAACTCGCTGATCGATCTCGGCTCGGGCATCGCCGTGACCGGTGTCGGCAACTCGGCCCCCAAGGTCGTCGAGGCCGTCAAGGCGCAGGTCGAGCGCTTCACCCACACCTGCTTCACCGTGACCCCCTACGACGGCTACGTCGAGGTCGCCGAGAAGCTCAACGAGCTGACCCCCGGCGATCACGACAAGCGCTCGGCGCTGTTCAACTCGGGCGCCGAGGCGGTCGAGAACGCGATCAAGATCGCCCGCCACTTCACCAAGCGCAACGCCGTCGTCGTGTTCGACCACGCGTACCACGGCCGCACCAACCTCACCATGGGCATGACCGCGAAGAACATGCCCTACAAGGACGGCTTCGGCCCGTTCGCTCCCGAGGTCTACCGCGCCCCCGCGTCCTACCCCTACCGCGACGGTCTGACCGGCGCCGAGGCCGCTGCCCAGGCGATCCTCCAGATCGAGAAGCAGGTCGGCGCGGCCAACACCGCGGCCGTCATCATCGAGCCCATCCAGGGCGAGGGCGGCTTCATCGCCCCGGCAGAGGGCTTCCTCCCCGCGATCCAGGAGTGGGCGACCGCCAACGGGGTCGTCTTCATCCTCGACGAGGTGCAGACCGGCTTCGCGCGCACCGGCGACATGTTCGCCGCCGACCACGAGGGCGTCATCCCCGACCTCGTCACCACCGCGAAGGGCATCGCCGGCGGTATGCCGCTCTCGGCGGTCACCGGCCGCGCCGACATCATGAACTCGGCGCACGCGGGCGGCCTCGGCGGCACCTACACCGGCAACCCGACCGCGGTCGCCGCGGCGCTCGCCACGATCGAGACCTACCAGGAGGAGAACCTCGTCGAGCGCGCCCGCGAGATCGGCGCGATCATCGAGGAGTTCTTCACCGAACTCGCGAAGACCGACGACCGCATCGGCGACATCCGCGGACGCGGCGCCATGCAGGCCATCGAGCTCGTCGAGTCGGGCTCGAAGACCCCGGCCGCCGCGCTCACCGGCGCCATCGCCAAGTACGCCGGCGAGCAGGGCGTCATCCTCCTCACCTGCGGCACCTACGGCAACGTGATCCGCTTCCTCCCGCCGCTGTCGATCTCCGACGAGCTGCTCCGCGAGGGCCTCCAGATCGTCGCCGACGCACTGGCCGCCAACTAACGACGCGCACCGAGCGGGCGGTGCGGATCCGGGTTCGAACACCGATCGACCCCGATCCGCACCGCCCGCTCGACCCGCAGTTCAGAACACCGAAAGGACACCCCTCATGGCACTGAAGCAGAACGAGCAGGACCTGCTCGACCGCGTCCAGTCGGGCCTCGGCATCGCCGGCACCTGGCAGCCCTCCTCCTCGAACGCGACCTTCGACGTCAAGGATCCCGCCACCGGCGAGGTCATCAAGTCGATCGCCGACGCCAGCGTCGAGGACGCCGTCCGCGCGCTCGATGCCGCGGTCGCCGCCCAGGACGCGTGGGCCGCGACCCCCACCCGCGAGCGCTCCAACATCCTGCGCCGCGCGTTCGACCTCCTCATGGAGCGCAAGGAGGAGTTCGCGCTCCTCATGAGCATCGAGATGGGCAAGCCCATCAGCGAGGCCCGCGGCGAGGTCAACTACGGCGGCGAGTTCCTCCGCTGGTTCTCGGAAGAGGCAGTGCGCGTGCACGGCGACTACCGCCAGAACCCCGAGGGCACCGGCACCATGATGGTGTCGCACCTCCCCGTGGGCCCGTGCTACTTCATCACGCCGTGGAACTTCCCGCTCGCGATGGCGACCCGCAAGATCGCCCCCGCGCTCGCGGCCGGCTGCACCGTCGTCATCAAGCCCGCAGCGCTCACCCCGCTGACCACCATCTACTTCGTGCAGCTGCTCGAAGAGGTCGGTCTGCCGGCCGGCGTCGTCAACGTGGTCCCCACGTCGAAGGCCAGCGCCCAGTCGAGCGCCCTGCTCAGCGACACCCGCCTGCGCAAGCTCAGCTTCACCGGCTCGACCCCCGTGGGCGTCAAGCTGCTCGAGGCCGCGGCGCAGAACGTGCTCCGCACCTCGATGGAGCTCGGCGGCAACGCCCCGTTCGTCGTCTTCGAGGACGCCGATCTCGATAAGGCGGTCGAGGGTGCGATGCTCGCGAAGTTCCGCAACATCGGCCAGGCCTGCACCGCCGCGAACCGCATCATCGTGCACGAGTCGGTCGCCGACGAGTTCGCGAAGAAGGTCGCCGAGAAGGTCGCCGCGTTCAAGATCGGCCGCGGCGCCGAGGAGGACGTGCAGATCGGCGCCCTCATCGACGACAAGGCCGTGGCGAACTCCGCTCGTCTCGTCGCCGATGCGGTCGAGAACGGCGCCACCGTCGTCACCGGCGGCGAGGTCATCGACGGCCCGGGCAACTTCTTCCAGCCCACGGTCATCGACAAGCTCAGCCCCCAGGCCGCGATTATGCGCGAGGAGATCTTCGGACCGGTGCTCGGCATCATCCGCTTCTCGACCGAGGACGAGGCCGTCGAGATCGCCAACAACACCGAGTACGGTCTCGTGAGCTACGTGTTCACCGAGAACATCGCGCGCGGCCACCGCATGATCGAGAAGCTCGAGAGCGGCATGATGGGCCTCAACACGGGCATCGTGTCGAACGCGGCGGCTCCGTTCGGCGGCGTGAAGCAGTCGGGTCTCGGACGCGAGGGCGGTGCCGAGGGCATCCACGAGTTCCTCTCGACCAAGTACACCCTCATCCCGCGCTGACGCACCGGGAACGCAGCGGGCGTCGGAACCTCCGGGTTCCGGCGCCCGTTCGGCGTTTCCGGGGTCAGCGCCCGGCGAGCTCCGACCACCAGAGCACGGTCTCGCCGTAGCGCTTCTCGCGGATCCGGACGAGTCCCTCGGGCCAGCTCGGCTCCGGGCTGCGGCTCGATCGCTCGACCAGCACCACGCCGTCGGGATCCAGCAGGGGAGGGAGCGCCGCGAGGTTCGCCGCCAGCTCCTCCTCGCTCAGGTCGTAGGGCGGATCCAGCAGGATCGCGTCCCAGGCGGCGACCGGTGCCTGTTCGTCGAGGAAGTGCTGCACCGACTGGCGCGCGACGTCGACCTCGGGCGAAGTGCTCGCCGTGCGGAACGCGTCGAGCACGGTGCGCGCGTTGCGGCCCGCGACCTGCGCCGCCTGCGGATGCTTCTCGACCAGCGCCGCGCGCGCCGCTCCTCGGCTGATGGCCTCGAGACCGAGCGCGCCGGAGCCCGCGTAGAGGTCGAGCACGCGCGCGCCTGCGACGAGGCCCCACGAATCGAGCGCCGAGAAGATCGCCTCGCGCACCCGGTCGCTGGTCGGGCGGGTGCCCGCCCGGGGACTTCAAGCCTGAGGGATCCTGCAGCTCCGGCGATGATTCTGGTCACCGGACGAGCGTACCCGGTCGTGCTCGCTCGCCTCCCGCTCGGCTCCGCGTGCCGGCTCGCGTGCCAGGGGCGGGCTCGCTGTCGGAGGTGCCCGATAGCCTGGAGCTGTGAACGACACGAGCCTGGAGACCCGACTCGAGGGAGTCGTGGGCGGCCGCACGGCCCAGGCCCTCCAGCGCGCGTTCGAGATGCGCACGGTGGGCGAGCTGCTGCTGCACGTGCCGCGGCGGTACTCCCGCCGGGGCGAGCTCACCGCGCTCACCGGTCTGCCGGTGGGCGAGCAGATCACCGTCGTCGCGCAGGTGCTCGACGTGCGCGAGCGGCGCATGCAACGCCGCAACGGCAAGCTGCTCGAGGTGCGCATCACCGACGGCACCGGCTTCCTCTCGCTCACCTTCTTCAACCAGGCGTGGCGTTCGAACGAACTGCTGCCGGGCAAGCGCGCCATCTTCGCGGGCAAGGTCAGCGAGTACCGGGGGCAGCTGCAACTGCAGCACCCCGACTACGAACTGCTCGACGACGACGCGGTGACGAACGGCGCCGAACTCGACGAGGCGGCGGCGAAGGCCTGGTCCGAGACCCCGATCCCCATCTATCCCGCGACCGGGCAGCTGCCCAGCTGGACCATCCAGCGCGCGGTCGGGCTCGCGCTCGACGCGCTCGGGCCCATCGAGGACCCGCTGCCGCGGTCGATCCGCGACGCCGAGGGGATCCTGGACCTGCGCGAGGCCTTCGAGCTCGTGCACCGTCCGCAGCGCACCAACGACTGGCAGCGGGCGCAGCAGAGCCTGCGGTTCCGGGAGGCGTTCGAACTGCAGCTGGCGCTGCTCGATCGCAGGCGCCGCGCCGGCATCGCGCCGAGCGCGCCGCGGCCGCCGAAGTCCGGCGGATTCCTCGACCGCTTCGACGCGGCACTGCCGTTCGAGCTGACGGCCGGGCAGCGCGCCGCCGGCGCCACCATCGCCGAGGAGCTCTCGCAGCCGCACCCCATGCACCGCCTGCTGCAGGGCGAGGTGGGCTCGGGCAAGACCCTGGTCGCGTTGCGCGCCATGCTCCAGGTCGCCGAGAGCGGCGGGCAGAGCGCCCTGCTCGCGCCGACCGAGGTGCTCGCCGCGCAGCACCTGCGATCGATCGTCGAGTCGCTGGGGCCCGAACTCGCTCCGCTGCTGAACCCGGTGCTGCTGACCAGCAAGATGCCGGTCTCCGAGCGCAAGCGCGCGCTGCTCTCGACCGCCGCCGGGTCGGCCCGGATCGTCGTCGGCACGCACGCGCTGCTCAGCGAGAACGTCACCTTCGCCGACCTGGGCCTCGTCGTCATCGACGAGCAGCACCGGTTCGGCGTCGAGCAGCGGGAGACCCTGCGGCGCAAGGGGGACGAGCCGCACGTGCTCGCCATGACCGCGACGCCGATTCCCCGTACCGTGGCGCTTACGGCCTTCGGCGACCTCGAGGTGACCGCGATCCGCGACCTTCCGGCCGGGCGTCAGGGCATCGAGACCTTCGTGGTCCCCGTGCTCGAGCGGCCGAAGTGGGCCGACCGAGCCTGGCTCCGATCCCTCGAGGAGATCGCCGCCGGGCGGCAGGTCTACGTCGTGTGCCCGGCGATCGCGGCGGGTGCGAAGGAGGAGGGCGTCGAAGATCCCGGGCCGGTGGAGCCGGAGAGCGGCGGGGGAGCCGCGACCCGCATCTCCAACGTCGAGGACACGCTGGCGGAGCTCCGATCGCGCCCCGACTTCGCCGGGATCGCGACCGCCGGCCTCACCGGCGCGATGAAGCCCGACGAGAAGGACGCCGTCATGCGGGCCTTCTCGGCCGGCGAGATCCAGCTGCTCGTCGCCACCACCGTCATCGAGGTGGGCGTCAACGTGCCGAACGCGTCGATGATGGTCGTGCGCGACGCCGACCGATTCGGCATCTCGCAGCTGCATCAGCTGCGCGGCAGGGTCGGCCGGGGCGAGCACCCGGGGCTCTGCCTGCTGCTCACCACCGCCGCGGAGGGCACGGTGGCCCGCGAACGCCTCGACGCGGTCGCGGGCACGCGCGACGGCTTCGTGCTCGCCGAGGTCGACCTCGAACTGCGCCGCGAGGGCGACATCCTCGGCACCGAGCAGTCGGGCGGACGCTCGACCCTGCGGCTCCTGCGCGTGGTGGAGCACGGCGAGCTGATCGCGCGCGCGCGCGACGTCGCCGCCGCGCTGCTCGATGCGGATCCCGAGCTCCGGGGGCCCCGCTGCTCGCCGCGCTCATCGCGGGGGATCAGGACCACCTCGACAATCTCGCGAAGTCCTGACGGGCGCAGAGCCGACCCGCGAGCCCGGTGCGACCGCCTGCGACACGCCGTCGCGTCGCAGGATCTGCGATCAATCGTGCACGTCGAACCGGCACCGCTGAACGAATTCTGCGCGAAGCCGCAAAATGCCGCGGCGTCGATATCCGAGCCTCTAGGCTGGCCGCATGAGCAGAATCGCCGTCGTTCCCGGATCCTTCGACCCGGTGACCCTCGGACACCTCGACGTGATCCGCCGGGCCGCCGCGATCTTCGACCAGGTCCATGTGCTCGTCGTCCACAACCCAGACAAGCACGCCATGCTCCCCATCGCCGAGCGGGTCAATCTGCTGCAGCGTTCCATCGACGAGGACGAGACGATCCCGAGCAACGTGGTCGTCGCCTCGTGGTCGGTCGGCCTGCTGGTCGACTACTGCGTCGAGGTAGGGGCTTCGGTCCTCGTGAAGGGCATCCGCTCGCAGATCGACGTGGCCTACGAGACTCCGATGGTGCTGATGAATCGCAGTCTCGCGAACGTCGAGACCGTGTTCCTGCTGCCGGACCCCGGGCATGCCCACGTATCGAGCTCGCTCGTGCGCCAGGTCGCGGCGCTCGGCGGCGACGTGGCCTCCTATGTGCCCCCGGCCGTCGGCCGCTACCTCGAGAAGACGCGCCCAGCCTGATCCGGTAGCCTGGATCGGTGAATCACACCCGCGTCTATCAGGAGAACATCCGCGACCTCATCAATCGCCCCGGCGAGATGCGGGAGCGGGAGCGCACCCTCGAGGTTCCCGACCAGCTCGGCGAGGCCCTGGCCCGCATTCCGGCGGGCGAGCAGCTCGACCTCGCGGTGCGCCTGGAATCCGTCCACGAGGGCATCCTCGTCTCCGCAACCGCCCGCACCACCATGCACGCGGAGTGCGGCCGCTGCCTCACGCAGTTCACCGAACCGTTCGAAGTCGATTTTCAAGAGCTTTTCGCGTATACTCCTTCGGAGGCCGACGAGTATGAGGTTCACGGTGATCACGTGGATCTTGAACCTCCGCTCCGAGACGCGGTAGTGCTTGCACTTCCGTTCCAGCCTGTGTGTCGCCCGGACTGCCCGGGGCTCGATCCCGAGTCCGGTGAGCTGCGCGAGGCCGGAGCTGCAGCCGTGTCCAGCGTGGATGTCGATCCGCGGTGGGCGATGCTGGCCGATTTTGTGGCCGACCCAGACCGTGGCGAGGGCGAACAGCCCGCGCCGGATAGCAAGTAGGAGAGAACATCATGGCTGTTCCCAAGCGGAAGATGTCGCGTTCGAACACCCGTCACCGCCGTTCGGCGTGGAAGGCCGAGGCCCCGAAGCTGGTCAAGACCGTCGAGAACGGTAAGACCGTCTACAGCCTCCCGCACCGCGCTCGCGTGGTCGAGGACTCGCAGGGCACCCCCTGTTCCTCGAGTACAAGGGCCGCAAGGTCGCTGACGTCTGAGCTGATGGCACGACATCCTCGTGATGTCGTCGCGAGTGCATGACTTCGCAACACATGATGCCGCCGGGATCCCCTTCGGGGAGCCCGGCGGCTTTCTTTCATCGTTCGGCGTCGCGGTCGATCCCGAGCTGCTGCAGCTCGCCCTGACGCATCGCTCCTGGGCCTACGAGCACGGGGGCGCGCCGCACAACGAGCGCCTCGAGTTCCTCGGCGACTCGATCCTCGGCCAGGCGGTCACGGTCAAGCTGTACCGCGACTACCCGGATCTGTCGGAGGGCGAGCTCGCCAAGCGGCGTGCCGCGCTCGTGTCGACGGTGGCGCTCGCCGAGGTCGCCCGCGGGCTCGGCCTCGGTGCCGAGCTGCGTCTCGGCAAGGGCGAGGAGCTGACGGGCGGTCGCGACAAGGACTCGATCCTCGCGGACACCGTCGAAGCCACCATCGGCGCCGTCTACCTGTCGACCGATCCGGAGACCGCGGCGCAGTTCGTGCGCGAACTCATCGCGCCGCTGCTCGAGGATCCCGACCGTTTCACGGTCGCGCTCGACCCCAAGACCTCGCTGCAGGAGGAGGCGGCCGCGCGCGGCCTGCCGCACCCGGCTTACGAGGTCACGGGCGAGGGGCCCGATCACGACCGCCGCTTCACCGCGCGCGTCGAGCTCGCCGGCGCCGTCGGCACCGGCCGGGGCACCAGCAAGAAGGCCGCCGAGCTCGCGGCCGCCCGCGACGCCGTCGCGCAGCTGCGCAGCGGCACGTAGTCGGGGCGCGCGATGCCCGAACTTCCCGAGGTCGAGGTGGTCAGAGCCGGCCTCGCGCCCGCGCTGAGCGGCGCGAGGGTCGTGGCGGCCGAGGTGCGTGATGCGCGCGCGCTGAAGCGCCACGTCCCGCTCGCGGGCGAAGTCGGCGTCGGCGGTGTGGGCGTGAGCCTCGACACGGCGGCGGCGTCGGCTCGCGCCGCGGACTTCGAACGCCGCATCGTCGGGGCCTGGTTCGCCGCGCCCGCACGGCGCGGCAAGTTCCTGTGGGTACCGATCATCGGCGGCCCTCCGGTCGCGCTGCTCGCCCATCTCGGCATGAGCGGGCAGATGCTGCTGCGCGCCCACGACGCGCCCGACGATGCGCACGTGCGCGTGCGGCTCTGGATCGAGCATCCCGAGCACGGGGAGCTGCGCCTCGACTTCGCGGATCAGCGGCTGTTCGGTTCCCTCGCTATCGACGAGCTCGTGGCGACCGACGACGGTCTCGCCGCCGGTCGCGGTGCAGCGGAGGCGCTGATCCCGGGGCAGGCGGCGCACATCGCCCGCGACCCGCTCGACCCGGCGTTCGACGACGGCCTGTTCGTCGCGCGGTTGCGCGCCCGGCCGGTCGCGGTGAAGCGCCAGCTGCTCGACCAGGGGCTCATCAGCGGCGTCGGCAACATCTACGCGGACGAGGCGCTGTGGCGTGCGCGTCTGCACCCGGAGACCGCGGGCACCCGCATCGGAGCAGCGAAGGCGTCTGAGCTGCTCGTCCACGTGCGCGAGGTGTTCGCGAAGGCCCTCGCGGAGGGCGGCACGAGCTTCGACGCGCAGTACGTCAACGTGAACGGGCAGGCGGGGTACTTCGCCCACAGCCTGAACGCCTACGGGCGCACGGGGGAGCCGTGCCCGCGCTGCGGCACGCCGATCACGCGGGTCGCGTTCATGAACCGCGGATCCCACTTCTGCCCGAGGTGCCAGCGGCGGCGTTCGTAGCCGGCCCAGCGGGGGCGGTGATGCGCGGTCGCTGCGCTATCGTGCAAGCATGCAGTGGACCCCCTCGGCGAGACCCGCCCTCATCGTGATCGACGTGCAGCGCGGCTTCGACGACGCCGTGTTCTGGGGAAGGCGCGACAATCCCGAGTGCGAGGCGAACATCGCCGCGCTGATCGCGCACTGGCGGGCGCAGGAGTGGCCGCTCGTGTTCGTGCAGCACGACTCCGCGAATCCGGAGTCGCCGCTGCGCCCGGGCCAGCCCGGCCACGCGTTCAAGGACTGCGTCACCGGCGATCCCGACCTCCTGGTGCGCAAGCAGGTCAACTCCGGCTTCTACGGAACGCCCGATCTCGACGCCTGGCTGCGCCAGGAGGACATCTCGCAACTCGTGATCTGCGGGATCACGACGAACCACTGCTGCGAGACCACCGCGCGCATGGCCGGGAACCTCGGCTACGACACCGTCTTCGCCATCGACGCCACGCACACCTTCGAGCGGCGCTCGCCGGGCGGTGTCCTGATCTCCGCTGAGGCGCTGTCGGAGGCTACCGCGACGAGCCTGCACGGCGAGTTCGCGACGGTGCTGCGCACCCGGGAGATCATCGCCCCAGCGGGGTGAGCCCCTCCCGACGGATGAAAAGCCCGGGCATCTTCGCAGGAGAACCCGGACTCGGATCACGGAATAGACTCGTGGACCATGGGTGAACACGGCGGAGCGGGCTGAGCGGTGCGCAGGATCTTCGGCAAGCCGATCGTCTGGGCTGCCCTGCTCATCGCCGCGGCCTCCGTGCTCTTCGCGACCGAGAGCTTCGGACTCAGCGATGACTGGATCGTGCCGTTCCTGCTCACCCTGCTCGGCGGATGGTTCGCGGGTCACGCGATCCTCGACGGGCTGAACCGGGTCGAGGCGTTCCGCATCCGGATCGTGCTCCACGTCGGCGCGGTCGCGGCGATCGCGCTCACGATCTGGGCGATGTTCCTCTGGACGAAGCCGCTGACGAGAGCCGGAATTCTGCCGGAATCGGGCTGGGGTGTGTTCTTCGCGCTCCAGATGGCCGGGCTCGTCGCTGTCGCCTGGCTGGTGCTCGCGCTGCTCCACACGGTCACGGCGCTCGTCAAGGTCAGCGGCGCACCGGTCGAGCGCCGCCTGCCCGAGTGGGAGGCTGCCGAGAGCGACGGCGCGATCGTGCGATTCTCCGCTGCGCCGATGCGCTTCGGAGCACTCGCCGGCGTGATCGTCGGCACGATCATCGTGGCGAGCCTGCTGGGAGCGGGACTCATGCTCGCATTCCCGGCGGCCATGAACGCGGGCCCGATGATGGTGATCATTTCGTTCGCGCTGGTGATCGGGCTGCCGCTCTACGCGATCATCAGCGCGATGTTCCGCGCCCGCAGCCGCCGCTGCTCGATCCTCTTCGGAGACCGGCGCCTGCGACTCGAAGTCGGAGACGACGTGTTCGAGTGCGGCTATGCGCAGCTCGACGAGCTCCTCTGGCGGCGGGGATCCGAGTACGCGCGGATCGAGCTCAGCGCGCGCGGGGAACAGCGATCCCTCATCGTCGGAGTCGCGAAGCAGCCGCCGGAGGTCGCACCGAACCTGCCCGAGCTGTCGCGCCGTACGAAGCGGCTGCTCGAAGCGGCCGGGCTCGAGGACGTGTCGAGCGCGCGCGAAGTGCGGTCGGGGCTGACCCGCTACCGGCGTCAGGCCGTGCCGGCGTCCGTCACCGGCTGACGCAGGATCGTGCGCAGTTTCTCGGGGGCCGTGCGGCGCGGATCCCCGAGGTAGACCTCGTGGTGCCGGCCCGTCATGCGCAGCCCCTGCCCGGGGATGAACCGCTCGTGGAGCTCTGCGAGCGTGTCGGCCTCATCGTCGTAGGAGCCGATGTGCAGGGTCTGCACGCAGCGGCCCTCGGTGAGCGACTCGCGGCGGACATCGCCGATGCGGGTGGCGGCGTCCTTCTTGGCGCTCGCCGCGGAGACCGCCGCGGCGAATCGCTGTTCGTCGACCCAGTCGGGCATCAGGAGCATCATGGTCCAGTCCCACTGCGACTTGTCGCGGGCCGAGGTGAAGGACTCCATGTCGTCCGCCCACCAGAGCGCCTCGAGCGGCGGTACGACGTAGTCGCGGTCGAGCTCGCGAGCGCTCGCGAACTTCATCGCGTAGGCCACCGGGTAGAGCGCGGCGATCGCCTCGGTGGCGACCTCGGAGTTGGGGTCGCCGTGGCCGTCGATCATGAGGTACCAGCGCTCGGGGACGTCGATGATCTCGAATCGGCCGCGCGGGGCACGGTAGGACGCGAGGCTGCGCTTGAAGTCGATCTTCTCTGCCATGGCGTCAGCGTAGCTCCCGCCACCGACATCGAACGGACTCAATTTGACCTTTCGGCGCCGTGAATGGTCAATTTGAGTCCGTTCGATGGGGCATTGAGGCGCGCAGGGTGCGCCAGATGCCGGATCCCACCGCGATGAGGAGCAGGGATGCTCCGGCCAGGAGGAGCGGCGCCGCGGTCCAGCCGAACGTCATCGAGAGCAGCAGGCCGCCGAGGAGTATCGCGATCCCTGCGTTCGCCAGGATGAGCGTCTGGCAGGCGATCCGCGCCCGCCGCTCTGCGCGCCCGGGAGACCGCTCGTCCGGCTTCAGGACCCGCTTCGGGTCTCCCGAAGCCCAGAACAGTGCGCTGCTGAGCACCACGAGGATCGCGAGCGGGGCGAACACGGTCGCCCGCGGTCCCCGGGCGTCGGCCGCTCCCGAGGGCCCGAAGTGCACGGGCACCGTCTCGGGAACGCTCGGGAATGCGATCAGGATCGTGAGCGCGACGCAGCCGATGCAAGCCAGCGTCGCGACACGAAGCCCCGAGAGCGCACGGTGCGCACTGAGTGCACGGCGCGACCCGTCACCTCCGCCATCAGGCATCGCGCCCACCCGCAGCCGACTCGCGGTACTCCCGCGACGCGGCGATCACCCGCGGGATCAGGCGGCTCAGCTCAGCCAAGTCGGAGCGGCCGACCGCGGCGCCGACGTGATCCGCCCACGCGTGCTGCTCGGCCGCCATCGCGGCGACCGCCGAGCGGCCCGAGGAAGTCGGTTCCAGCAGTTTGGCGCGTTGGTGCTGCGGGTTGTCGATCCACTCCGCCCAGCCGGCCTCCACCACGTCGTTGGCGACGCGCTGGACGCTCTGCCGGGTGAGGCCGAGGCCGATCCGGCGCGCGATCTCGGCCACCGGGATCGGGTCCTCGAGGGCGGCGCCGAGCACCTGCCACTGCGCCGGGGTGAGCTGATGCGGTGCGCTGATCATCGCGGCCGCGCTCAGGAACTCGCCGTTCAGTTCGAACGCCGGCAGGACGAGCGTGGTGAGCGCGTCGCCCTCAGGACTTCTGCCAGGCATCGGCGGCCTCCATCCAGGCCTGGAAGTACCGCGGATCGGCCGTCAGGTTGAGCTGCTCCCACGCGTCGATCACGTCGTCGGGGAACAGGCCGACGCGCCGCATCACCTCCGCGGTGAACGGGACGGGGCGGATCCCGCTCGCGGTGGTGATGCCGCCGTCGGTGACGACGGGCGCGTCGCGGTAGCGCTCGCCGCCGGCGTAGCCCGTCATCTGCAGGTATTCGGCGGCGTTGGAGGTGTGATCGCGCGCGTCGAGCAGACCGTTGCGGGCGAGCAGGAACGTGGCTCCGCAGATCGCGGCGATCGGAACGTCCCGGGCGAGCAGTGCGCGCGTGGTCTCGACGAGCCGTTCGTGGCCGGTCTCGTAACGGTCGCCGCCGGGGATCACGAGCGCGGCGAGGGACTCGTCGTCGACGATGTCGGCCAGGTCGGCGGACGGCGCGATGGGGAGCCCGCCCATCGACGTGACGGCCGCGAGACCGTCGCCGACGATGACGAGCGAGAACCGGCCCGGCTTCATCTGCTCGGCGTCGGAGAGCTGCGTGGTGAGGTACGCGTACTCCCAGTCGGCCATGGTGTCGGTGGCGTACAGGGCGATCTTGGCGGGGTGCATGGTGCCTCCTCGGGTCCGTGCCCTCATCGTGACAGCATGCTGTCACATGCGCAACGGCGAATGCGATCCGCGATCCGCGCGGTGCACTGGGGTGCGGCGAAACCGTACTGCTAGTTTGGCCGCATGGTGGATCTGCACCCGGTCGAGCCCGGCGTTCGTCTCGACCATCCGTGGAGGCGGCGTTCGCGCTGGGGCATGGCTTGGCGCGCCTGGCTCGCGGTGTGCACTGCGACCATGGCCGGTCTGCTGCTCCTGCTCGGGTCGAATGGCGGGCTGGTCGGATTCTCCGGGCTGTCGGGACTCGCTGTGCATCCCCTCGTGTGCGTCCCGGCGCTCGCCGGCGTGATCGTCTTCGTGACGGGCCCGCGCCTGCGCCACTTCTCGCCGATCAGCCAGGGCTTCCTCCTCGGGCTCGCGGTCGCCTCGGTGTTCGTGCTCGTCGCCCTGGCGGCCAGCGCGTTCCACGGCTGGGGCGCCCTCTTCCTCGTCTACTGCCCGCCCGCGTTCGTCGCCTGCGCGGTCGGGATGCCGCTGGCGATCTGGAGCACGACGCGGAACGGATCCCGAGTCTGCTGGCCGGTGGTCGGGGTGGTCGTGCTGGCCTATGCCGCGGTGTCGTTCTTCGCCGCCGGAGGGACGTTCGGCACCGATCCCTTCGCGGGCTGAGCGTGCAGCGCCGCGCTGCGGGCCGAGCGCGCCTGATTCCGAGGCTTCCCCTCGGGTCCCGACCGGGAGCAGAATGAAGCGTGCTCGCGATCGGCGGGCGTCCACTGCTCAGCGAGGAGGAGTTATCGTGAACGATCAGGTCGAGAGCGCCGCGTCCGGGGAGGAAGTCTCCTACGGCAACGGACGCCCGGTCCACTTCGAGATCCACGCGGCGGATCCGGCTCGGGCGGTGGCCTTCTACGCCGAAGTCTTCGGCTGGCAGTCCGAGGACTGGACCGAGTACGCGGGCATGCCGTACTTCGGCCTGCGCACGGGTGAGGGTCCCGGGATCGACGGCGCGATCATGCAGCGGCACGGCGAGAATCCCGAGCCCGGAGCCCCGGTCGGCGGCGGGGTGCTCACGATGGGGGTCGCCTCCTTCGACGAGACGGCCGAACGCATCGTCTCTGCGGGCGGCACGCTCGCGATGCCGAAATACGCGCTCCCCGGCATGGCCTGGCAGGGCTACTTCCTCGATACCGAGAACAACGTCTTCGGGATCCACGAGCCCGATCCTGGGGCGAAGTAGGCGGCGAGATCCGCGCGGGCCCGCCAACTAGCGTCCGCGCGCCTCGCCCACGACTTCGATCACGGCGCGGAGCCCCCGGTCGAGTCGGACCGCCGTCGCCGCGCCGTAGCCGATCGCGAGGGCGTCGTCGGCTCGGGGGCGGCTCGAGAACTGGGCGACGGTCTCCACGAGCACCCCGCGCGATTCCAATGCCTCCACGGCCTCTGCACCGCTGAGCCCGGAAGGTAGGCGCAGCACGGCGTGCAGACCGCCGTCGAGCCCGGAGAGCCGATCGGCGAGGCCGTGCTCGGCGAACCGCTCGAGCAGCAGGGCGCGGCGGTGCCGGTACTCGCGACGCGTGCGCGCCACGTATCGGCGCAGCCCGCCCGACGCGAAGAACGCCGCGAGCGCCGACTGGGTGACGAGCGGCACGGTGGGGCCGAGCACGGTGCGGGTGCGCGTCAGTCGATCGTGGATCGGGCTCCCCGAGGTGGCGACGAGGTACCCGCAGCGCAGGGACGGCGACAGCGTCTTGTTCAGGCTCCCGATGTGCACCACGACTCCGCCGGGATCGAGCGCGGCGATCGCGGGGAGCGCGGCACCGAGGTGCCGGAACTCGCTGTCGTAGTCGTCCTCGACGATCAGGGTCCCGGTGCGGGCGGCCAGCGAGACGAGGGCGGTCCGATCGGGCGCGGTCATCCGGCCGCCGAGCGGGAACTGATGGCTGGGCGTGACGAGTGCGGCGTCGGGGCGCGTGCGCATCGCGCCGAGGAGATCCGGCAGGAGGCCGCGCTCGCCGACGGGGAGCGGCTCGACGCGCAGGCCGGCGGTCTCGAACACGGCCGACGCCTCGGGGTAGCCGGGATCCTCCGTGGCGATGCGTGCGCCGGCCCCCAGCGCGAGCGAGACGAGCAGGAGGGCGTCGGAGGTCCCCGAGGTCACGATCACATCCTCGGTCGTGCACGCCACTCCGCGCGACCGGCGGAGATGCAGGGCGATCTGCTCGCGGAGACGCCATTCGCCGAGGGGCGGCGGCGCGTACGAGCGGAGGGGGTCGCGAGCCGCGACCGCGAGGGCCCTGCGCCACTCCTCGGGGACGAGCGGCGGGGCGTAGGGGTGACCGGTGCGCAGATCGATCGGATCCTCCGCGGGGGTCGTCGCCCGGCTCGGCGCGACCGGCGGCTCCGGCCTCACACGTTCCCGCACCGGGTTCGCCGACTCCGGCGCGGAAGCCGGTACCGGTGCCGCCGCCGGGACGATGCCGGCGGCGACCCGGGTCGCGGAGCCGAGGCGGGGATCGAGGTATCCCTCGCCGCCGAGCTGCTCGTAGGCGCGTACGACGACCGAGCGCGCGACGCCGAGCGATTCGGCGAGGGCCCGGGACGAGGGGATCGCCTCGCCCTCGCGGAGGTCGCCCGAGAGGATCCGGTCGCGGAGCTGGCGGACGAGCTGCGCCGCCAGCGACTCTTCGGATCCGCGATCGAGTCCGATCCAGATCGAGGCATCCAGCATTGCGGCCTCCCGTGCGCATCGTGATCCTGCCCGCCGACAGGATCGGTCCTCGCAAATCGTATCGAATCGGACTTCGTGCGGGACCGCTTTCGCAGCGATCCTGGGTGCGGCACTCACGCCGAACGACCCCAGGAGGATCCCGGAATGCCCAGTCTCGTCTCGCAACGCATGCCCGAGAAGATGTCGACGGAACGCGCCGTGCTCGACGAGCTGCTCGGCTCGACCGTGCTGGCGCACGTCGGCCTCGTCGTCGAGGGGCGGGCGGTCGTGTTCCCGACCGGCTTCGCCGTGATCCATGACCGACTGGTGATCCACGGCTCGACGGGTTCGCGCTGGATGCGCGCGATCGCCGCGCAGGAGGTCAGTGTGACGGTGACGAAGCTGGACGGCGTGGTCGTCGCGCGCAGCACCTTCGAGTCGTCGATGCTGTACCGCAGCGCCATGCTCTTCGGCCGGTTCGAGACGATCGAGCCGGCGGACAAACCGGCGGTGCTCGATGCGCTCTCCGACCGCTTCATCCCGAACCGCAGCGCGGAGGTGCGACCGTCGAGCAGGAAGGAGCTGGCGGCGACCGTCGCGCTCGCGATGCCGATCGAGCGCTGGTCGCTGCGGGTCTCGGCCGACTGGCCCGAGGACGAGGAGTCCGACATCGCGGGCGATGCCTGGGCCGGATTCGTGCGCTTCGGCGCTCCGAGCGCGACCGCCGAGGCGGCGCCCGACCTGCGCGACGGCATCGAGCCGCCCGCGTCGGTGCGCGAGCTGCTTGCGCATCCGGAACGGATCCTCTAGCGCCCACGGGCGCCCCGGATCGGCGCGGGATCATGCCGATTCCGCGCCGATCCGGTACCGTTTCCCCAGTGCGGCAACGGTCGCGGGCGGCGACGAGCGGAAGGACGGGCGCATGCACCTCAAGAGCCTCACGCTCAAGGGCTTCAAGTCGTTCGCCCAGCCCACCACCTTCCAGTTCGAACCCGGGGTGACCGCGATCGTCGGCCCCAACGGATCGGGCAAGTCGAACGTGGTCGACGCGCTCGCCTGGGTCATGGGCGAGCAGGGCGCGAAATCGCTGCGCGGCGGCAAGATGGAGGACGTCATCTTCGCGGGCACCTCGACCCGCGGGCCGCTCGGCCGGGCCGAGGTGCGCCTCACCATCGACAACTCCGACGGCGCGCTGCCGATCGAGTACTCCGAAGTGACGATCAGCCGCACGCTGTTCCGCAACGGTTCGAGCGAGTACGCCATCAACGGCGAGAACTGCCGCCTGCTCGATGTGCAGGAACTGCTGAGCGACTCGGGCCTCGGGCGCGAGATGCACGTGATCGTCGGGCAGGGGCAGCTCGACGCGGTGCTGCGGGCGACGCCCGAGGACCGCCGCGGATTCATCGAGGAGGCCGCCGGGATCCTGAAGCACCGCCGCCGCAAGGAGCGCACCCTGCGCAAGCTCGACGCGATGGAGACGAACCTCACGCGCCTCAACGATCTCGCCGGCGAGATCCGCAGACAGCTGAAGCCGCTGGGGCGGCAGGCCGAGGTCGCCCGGCAGGCGCAGACCATCGCCGCCGAGGTGCGTGACGCGAAGGCCCGGCTGCTCGCCGACGACGTGTTCCGCCTGCGGAACGAGCTGGAGGCGCTCGCGAAGGACGAGTCGGAGCGGCACGCGGAGCGGATCGTGCTGCAGGAGCAGATCGAGCAGAAGCAGCTGCGGATCCAGAAGCTCGAGCAGGACCAGCAGAGCGAGGAGCTCGACGCCGCGCGCCGCGTGACGATCGCCCTCGAGTCGTCGCAGTCGCGGTTGCGCGGTCTCTACGCGCAGGCGCAGCAGCGACTGACCTTCTTGGCCACGCAGGCGGAGGATCCCGAACAGATCGGCCGATTGACGCGCGCGAGCGTGGAGGAGGCCGGCGCCGAGGCCGGTCGTCTCGAATCACTGATCCCCGAGGCTGAGGCGTCCTGGGAGAACGCGACCGCCGCGACGGCCCGTGCCCAGCGCGGTCTCGACGCCATCGACGAGCACCTCGCGGCGCAGAGCGCGCTCGTCTCGAAGCACGACCTGGAGTTGTCGCAGCTGCGCGGACGCGTCGACGCGGCGCAGCAGAAGCGCAGCGCGGTGGAGCAGGAGCTGCGGCGCCGCGAGCTCGCGGTCGAGCAGGCCGAGGCCCGGGCGGAGGAGGCCGCACAGCGCTTCGCGGAGTTCGAGGCCGAGGCAGGCGGAGCCGAGCCCGCCGAGGGCGGACTCGACGACGCCTATCGCGCCGCGCAGGATGCGGGGACCGCGGCGGAGCAGCGGCGCGACGAAGCGCGCGAGCGCGTGCACGGCATGGAGCAGGAGCTCGCCGGCCTCGACGCCCGCATCAGCGCGCTCGCGCGATCCCTCGACCAGCGGGACGCGTCGGCCGAACTGCTCGGGCAGCAGCCCGCGGGGATCCTCGGCCGCGTCGCCGATCACGTCCGCGTGCGCGAAGGAGCCGAATCCGCGGTCGGCGCAGCGCTGGGCCTCTTCGCCGATGCCCTGCTCGCCCGGGACCCCGAGGCCGCACGCGCTGCGATCTCAGCCGCCCACGAGCGCGACCTCGGCCGCCTGCGCGTCGTCGTCGCGGGAGCGCTGGATGTGCGCCCCGAGCCGGACGACACGGCCCCCAGGCCGGCCGGCGCGAGCCGGACGCTCGACGCCATCGAATCCGCTCCCGAGGGAGTCATCGCGCTGCTCGCCCGCAGCTACATCGCGCCCGACCTCGCCACCGCGACGGCGGCCGCCGTCGAACTCGCCGCGCACTGGCCGGCCGAGAGCGCCACCGTCGTCACGGAAGCGGGCGACGTCGCCACCCGCTACACGACGGCGGGCGGCTCCGGGCTCGCGCCCTCGCGCATCGAGCTGACGGCCGACCGGGACCAAGCGGTGGAGCGCCGCGCCGCGGTGCAAGCTGAGCTGGACGCCGCGGCGACGGAACTCGCCGAGCTCCGGGACCGCGCCGCCCGCGCCAAGCGCGATGCCGAGCTCGCCTACACCGAGCTGCGCGCCGCCGATGCGCGGCTGGCGGAAACCGCGAAGGAGCGGAACCGCCTCTCCGCGCGAGCCGAGGCCGGGGCCGCGGAAGCGGAACGGGCGCGCCAGGCGCTCGCCGCCGTCGCGGGATCCGAGCACGAGGCGGCCTCCGCGGTCGCCGAAGCGGAGGCCGCACTCGAGCTCGCCGAGGGGCGGCCCCGGCCGATCCTCGACGCGAGCTCGCGCGACGGCGCCTTCGCCGAAGTCGAGCGGGCTCGCAGCGCCGAACTGGAACTGCGGCTCGCGCTCGAGACCGCTCGCGAGCGCGCCCGCGCCGGGCGCGCGCAGGAGCGCATGCTCGCCGAACAGTACGCCGCCGAGCAGCGCGCCGCCGAGGAAGCGGCGCGGCGATCCGTGCTGCGGGCACGGCAGGTGGCACGCGCCGAACGCGTCGCCGGGGCGCTTCCCGCCGTGATCGACGCCTGCGACCGTTCGCTGGCCGAGGCCCGGCTCGCGCAGCAGGCCGCCGAGCAGGAGCGCGCGCGGCACAGCCAGGAGCTGACGCTGCTGCGCGCCGAGGAATCGGAACTGCGGCAGCGGTTGCAGTCCCTCACCGAGCGGGTGCACGGGGCGGAGCTGAAGAGCTACGAACGGAAGCTCCAGCTCTCGTCGCTGCTGGAGCGCTCGGGCACCGAGCTCGGGCTCGTCGAGGACGTGCTAATCGCCGAGTACGGGCCGGACCAGCCGATCCCGGAGCTGCCGGATCCCGCGGCCGGGGCCGGGGCCGCGAGCCGCGCGGACGATGGGGACGGCTCGGATGGCTCGGATGGCTCTGAGGGCTCGGATGGCTCGGAGGGCTCTGAGGGCTCGGACGACGATGCACCGATGACCGAGCTCGAACGCGAACTGGAGGCGGAGCTGCGGCAGAAGCGGGAGCGCGAGCGCGTGGCTCGGGAGGCCCGCGCGGCTGGCGCGGACGGCGAGGCTCGCGCGGTTCTTGCCGACCCCGAAGCGCCCGTCGGAAAGCCGTTCGTGCGCGCTGAGCAGGAGCGCCGGCTCGCGAAAGCCGAGAAGCAGCTGGCGCAACTCGGCCGGATCAATCCGCTCGCGCTCGAGGAGTTCGCCGCGCTCGAGCAGCGCCATCGCTTCCTGTCCGAACAGCTGACGGACCTGTCGAAGACGCGCGCCGACCTGCTGAAGATCATCGAGGAGCTCGACGCGAAGATGCAGGGCATATTCGCCGATGCGTTCGCCGATACGCAGGCCGCGTTCGCCGAAGTCTTCCCCATCCTGTTCCCGGGAGGATCGGGCGAGGTCGCACTGAGCAATCCCGATGACCTGCTGACGACGGGCATCGAGATGACCGTGAAACCCGCGGGCAAGAAGGTGGAACGCCTGTCGCTCCTCTCGGGCGGAGAGCGCTCGCTCGCGGCCGTCGCCTGGCTGATGGCGATCTTCCAAGCCCGGCCGAGCCCGTTCTATATCGTCGACGAGGTCGAGGCCGCGCTCGACGACGCCAACCTGGGACGCCTGCTGCAGGTGTTCGAACGCTTGCGAGAGAACTCGCAGCTCATCATCATCACGCACCAGAAGCGGACGATGGAGATCGCCGACGCGCTCTACGGCGTCTCGATGCGGCAGGACGGCATCTCCGCCGTCGTCGGTCAGCGCATCGCGCGCGAGGACTGACCGCGGGGAACGGCCTAGCCGGTTGGGGCGGCGCGGCCGGCCTGGCCGGTTCGGCTGGCCTGGCCGGCCGGTTTGGCCAGTGGCGAAGGACATTTGTCGACTCCTCACCAACGAACTGCGCAGAACTTTGGACCGGGAACTGCCCGATCACGGCCCGGAATGTCAGAGGTCCACACCAGAGTTGACCCATGAGCATTCCCTTCCCCGCGGACAGCGAGCAGCTCCGACTGCTGTCCGAAGTGGTGCGCGAACTGGAGGAGGTCGAGGGCCGGCTGCGTGCGCTCGACGCGCGCAAGGCCGAGCTGCTCGCGGAGGCGGGTCGCCTCGCCCGGGCCGAGCAGGAACGGCTGCCCGGCATCGGGGGTGTGGCCGAGATGGCGCACCGCACCGTCGCGGCGGAGGTCGGCTTCGCGCTGGGGATCGCCGACCGGACCGCGGAACGTCTGATCGAGCACGCGGCCACTCTCTGCTCGCAATACCCGGCAACGCACGAGGCGCTCGCCGACGGCCGGATCGCCCCGGCGCACACCTCGGCGATCGTGGAGGCGGGGCGCGCGATCGACGCGGAGACTCTCGCAGTCAGTCCGGGGGCCAGAGGCAAGTACGCCGCCGCGGTGCTCGCGTATGCGGAGCAGCAGACGCCGAACCGCACACGCCGCCAGGCGAAGGTGCTGGCGGCCCGGTACGCCGAGCGGAGCTTCGAACAGCGGTGCGCGCGTGCCCGGGTCGAACGCCGGGTCTGGGTATCCGAGCTCGACGACGGTCTCGCCGAATTGCACGCGGTCCTCAGCGCGCCGGTTGCGCACGCACTGTTCGACCGGCTCACCCGCCAGGCGCGCCACGTGCAGGCGGAGGAAGGGGCCGAGGAGCGTCGGCTCCTCGGGCAGATCCGGGCGGACCTGCTGGGCGATCTGCTGCTGAACGGTGCGCCCGCGAACGAACGCGGCGCGATCGAGCTCGGCGCGGTGAAGGCCCGCGTGCAGGTGACCATCCCGGTGCTTTCGCTGCTGCCGTCGCTCGGGCATCCCGCCGACCCGCTTCCGGGAGACGATGCCGCTGGGCGCGCGGCACCCGCGAGCTCCAATGAACCGGTCGCTGCGGCGGGATTGGTCGGCGCAGCGGTGCTCGCCGGATACGGCCCGATCGACGGAGCCTCTGCGAGGATGCTCGCGGGTCTTGCGACAGGGCTCGACCGGATCGCCTGCCATCCGCAGACGGGGGCGGTCCTGGGGGTCGACCGCTATCGCCCGTCGGAAGAGATGAGGCGTTTCCTGAGCGCGCGGGATCAGCGATGCAGATTTCCGGGGTGCAACATCGTTCCGCATGGCGCGGACCAGGACCACACGATCGCCGCGGCGCGCGGCGGACCGACCACGGTGGCGAACCTCTCGGTGCTGTGCCGTCGGCACCACATGATGAAGCACCATGCCGGCATCGGAATGGTGCAGCGGCCGGGCGGTGAGATCGAGTGGACCTCGCGGCTTGGGCGTCGGCGCAGAGAACGGGCTCCCGGGCTGTTGGGAAGGGCCGAAGAGGCAACTCACGGCGCTGCGCCGGTGTCCGCCGAAGACGCTCCGGTGCCGGCTTCAGCGGAAGAGCATCGCCGTTCGATGGCGCGCCGCACGATGCAGCCGGGACCCCACTCGCGCTCGGATCCAGCAGAGAGGGTACACCGCTCGGATCCCGGGGAACCGCGCCGAGCGGCGTGACGGTGCAATCCGGTCGTTCGGCGCCGGGCACCGCCCGGCACCGCCGGGCGGTGCCGGGCGGTGCCGGGCGGCTGTCTACGTCTGCATGCCTCCCTGCCCGCCCGAGCCGTTCAGGCAGCAGTCAAACCGCTCGCCCGCGCCGTCTCGGGTGCCTGGTCCTCGTCAGCACGCGCAGGCGACGGAGCCCAGCGGCGCGGTGAGTGGGTCTTTGGCGCGCACGATGGGGCCGTGCTCGTCCTCGACGGGATATCCTTCGCGGGCCCAGTACTCGAAGCCGCCGATCATCTCTTTGACCTGGTATCCCAGTCGCGCGAATTCGAGTGCGGCCCGTGTCGCGCCGTTGCAGCCGGGCCCCCAGCAGTAGGTCACGATGGGCATGTCGATGGGGAGCTCGGCGGGTGCCCGGTCGGTGATCTCCGCGGTCGGCATGTGCATCGCGCCCGAGATGCGGCCCTGCGCCCACGCCGCGGTTCCGCGCGAGTCGATCAGCGCGAACCGTGTTCCGCGTTCCTGGTCGGCGTGAACGTCGGATGCGTCGGTCTCGAACGCGAGTTTCTGCGCGAAGTGGGGCACGAGGAGTTCGGTCGGTATCGGGGAAGTCGTCATGCCTGAAACGCTATTCGCGTCTATCGGGGAAATGAAGGGGTGTTTCGCGGCATCTGGTTCAGGGTGCCGATGATTTCGTGCCAGTATCTGCACATGACCGTGAATGTCCCGTTCGAGCCCGACCGGGTCGATTCGGCGATCCTGACGGCCTTGCAGCGCAACGGCCGTCAGAGCATCGCCGAGCTGGCCCGTCAGATCAGCATGAGTCACAGCGCCGCCGCGGAGCGCTTGCGGCGGCTGGAGGAGGCGGGTGTGATCAGCGGCTACGGTGCTCAGGTCGATCCGGAGCGACTGGGGTTCGCGATCCTGGCCTATCTGCGCCTGCGATACCCCAGCAGCACCTACGAGCCGCTGCACACCCTGCTCGCCGGGCTTCCGGAGGTTATCGAGGCGCACCACGTCACCGGAGACGACTGCTTCATCATGAAGGTCGTCGCGACGAACATGAAGCACCTCGAGCAGATCAGCGGGAAGGTCGGGACCCTCGGCAGCGTCACCACGAGTGTCGTGTACTCCTCGCCGCTGCCGCGCCGCCCCCTGCTTCCGCCGTCGTAGCTGCGGCACCGTCCTGATCCGATCGGGATCGAGTCGGCAGGAACGGCGGGCCTCCAGGCCGGCGGCCCCGCGGCCCGGCGGCCCGGCGGCCCGGCGGCCCGGCGGCCCGGAAGCCCGGCGGCCTGGAAGCCCGGAGGCCCGGAAGCCCCGAGCTCAGGCGTTCCGTGCCGCGGGCCGGTTGACGGGCGATTCGGGTGTGCCCGTTTCCAGCAGGGTCACGGCGTTCTGCGCCTGGATCCGCACGTATTCGATCTCGGTGCGGGCCGAGAAGTAGGCGATGTGCGGGGTCAGTACCACGTCGTCGCGGCCGAGCATGGGGTGGTCCGCGGCGGGCGGCTCCTGCTCGAGCACGTCGAGCGCGGCGGACGAGAGGTGTCCGGCGTCGAGCGAGGCGGCGAGGGCCGCGTGGTCGACGAGCGCGCCGCGGGATACGTTGACGAGCACCGATCCTGTGGGCATCGCCGCGAGGAACTCGGCGTCGACCATCCGCTCGGTCTCGGTGGTGAGGGGCAGGTGCAGCGAGAGCACGTCGGCTGATGCGCGCACCTCGTCGAGTTCGGCCCGGCGTACGCCGAGCCGTTCCAGCTCGGCGCGCACTTCGGGGGTGTCGGGCAGCATGGGGTCGTATCCGACGATCGTGCCGAACAGCGGGCCCGCGAGGCGCACGAGCTCCCGACCGATGCGGCCGAGCCCGATGATGCCGAGGGTCGTCTCGCTGAGCCGCGGGGGAGCCGCGGGCGCACGGTCGTTCCACCGCTCCGGGTTCGCCGAGCCGGTGTAGAAGTCCAGCTGGCGCACGGCCGACAGCAGGATCGTGAGCGCGTGGGTGGCCACTTCCTCGGTCGCGGCGCCGGGCACGTTGGTGACCCAGATGCCGCGTTCGGTCGCAGCGTCGATGTCGACGTAGTCGAAGCCCATCGACATGAGGGAGATCAGCCGGAGGTTCGGCAGCGCGTCGATGACCGCCCGCGAGATCGCGGCATAGCCGGGGAGCAGGACGGTCGCGTCCTGGGCGCCGGCGATGATCTGCTCGGGGTCGCGCGTGCCGAGCACGCGCACCTCGAAGCCGTGCTCCTCGAGGAGCCGGATGCCCGGCGTGGGGTCGGTGTCGTCGACGTCGGTGTAGACGGCGACCGGGCGAGCCCGGCGGAGTGCCTGGTCGGGTGCGTGGGTCACGGGTCACGCCTCCTGTCGGGCCGAGAACGCGGCCTGGTCGATGTGGATCAGCTGGAGGCCGCCGGCGGCCACGGCCGCGGAGACGGCCTCCGACAGCTCGGCGTCGGTCCCCGCGCGGCGGCCGACGCCGCCGAACGCGGTCGCGACGGCGGCCCAGTCGGGCTGCACGAGGTCGACGGCGACCGGGGCGATGCCCGCGTCGACCTCGTTCTGCTTGATCTCGGCGTAGCCCCCGTTGTCGACGACGATCACGGTGACGTCCTCGCCCTGCTCGACGACGGTGATGAACTCGTTCATCGAGAACATGAGCGCGCCGTCGCCGACGACGACGAAGGCGGGGCGGTGCGGTGCGGCGATGCGCGCGCCGAGCGCAGCCGGCAGTCCGTATCCGAGGGTCGCGTAGGTCGCCATGTAGGGCGTGGAGTTGGGTTCGGCGACGCGCAGGGTGTTGAGCAGGCCCCAGTACGCGATCTGCGAGGAGTCGGTGGCGACGATCGCGTTGTCGGGCAGGGCGGCCGCGATACTGCGGGCGAGCGCGGTGTTCTCGGCCGAGAGCTCGGCCGACTCTTCGCGCACCGCGTCGAGCGTTTCGGCGACCCGCGCCGCGGCTCCGGCGGCGTCTCGTGGCTCGCCCGGCCCGAGCGCCGCGGTGAGCACGGTGAGCGCGGCTGCGGCGTCGCCGACGAGGCCGATGTCGACGCGCTGGTTCTTCTGGATCTGGCTCTCTAGCAGGTCGATGCGGATCACGCTGCCGCGGGCGTCGAGCGTCGGTGCCCAGAGCTCGGCCTCGCCGAGCTTGGAGCCGACGACGAGCAGCACGTCGGCGTCCTGCGCGACGCGCCGGCCCGCCGCGAGGCGCAGGTTGGATCCGGCGGCGAGGGGTGCGACTCGTCGAGCACGCCCTTGGCGTTGAGCGTGGTCACGACAGGGGCGCCGAGGCGCTCGGCGAGAGCGCGCAGCTCGGCGGCGGCGGCGCGGGATCCGCCGCCGGCGAGGATCGCGGGGGAGGCGGCCCCGGCGAGCAGTTCGGCGGCGGCGGCCACGGCCGCCGCGTCGGGTGCGGCGGGCGCGGCGAAGTGGCGCGGGGCGAGCGCCGAGTCGGGCAGCTCGGTCTCCTGCTCGAGCACGTCGAGCGGGACCTCGATGTAGACGGGGCGGGGGCGCGTCGTCGCGAAGAGCTCGAAGGCGTCGTGGACGGCCTGCACGGCCTCCTCCGCGGTGCGCACGCGGCGACCCCACTCGACGATGGCGGAGGCGGCGCCGAGCTGGTCCTTGGTCTCGTGCAGCGTGCCGATGTCGGCGAACTCGGCGCCGAGCGCGGGGCCGGGGGAGAGCAGGACCATGGGGCGGGACTCGCAGTAGGCGGTCCCCGCCGCCGACAGCGCGTTGAGCAGGCCGGGGCCGCTCGTGGTGATCACGACGCCCGGCTTTCCGGTCTGCAGCGACCAGCCGTCGGCGCCGTAGCCGGCGCCCTGCTCGTGCCGGGTGGTGACGGGCCGGATCCCGAGCGCCCCGAGCGGACGGTAGAACTCGAGGTTGTGCGTGCCGGGAATGCCGAAGACGGTGTCGATGCCGTAGGCCCGGAGGGCCTCCATGACGACCCAGCCGGTCGTGCGCTTGCGGGTGGTTTCCATGCGTTTCCTCGCGTTCGTGGTGGTGCGTTCGGGGAAGGGAGCGGGTTCCGCGCGGGGCGCGGAACCCGCTCGCGGGTCAGCCGTCGGTGCGGATCGCGGTCGTGTCCGTGCGGGCGGTGAACGAACCGGTGACCGGGGCGGTATCGGAGTGCTGCGGGGCGAAGCGCACGCCGATCCAGGCGACGGCGGTCAGCAGGCCGAAGAAGGCGACGACCGACCAGAAGTTGCCGCCGGTGGCGATGAGCAGTGCCGAAGCGATGGCGGGGGACAGGCCGCCCCAGACCGCGGCGCCGATGCCGTACGAGAGGGACATCGAGGTGTACCGGGACTGCGGGCGGAACATCTGCGCCATGAGCGTCGACAGCGGGGCCCATGCGCCGCTCAGGGTGACGCGGATCAGGATCACGAAGATCCAGATGAGTGCGACGTTCTTCGACTGGATCGAGAGCACGAGCGGAATGATGACGATGAACGACGCGATCACGCCGAAGTACATGACGGCCTTGGGGCCGATCTTGTCGCCGAGGGCGGCGAGCGGCAGCGTGACGAGCATCTCGACGAGCGACGCGATGGTGAGGGCGCCCAGGATGATGGTCGGGTCGAGACCGATCTCGGGGGTGTCGGCGTAGTTCTGCACGAAGGTGGTGGCGATCACGTAGCCGCCGGACGACATGGCGATGATGCAGAAGCCGAGCAGGATCGGGGCCCAGTTGTTCTTGAGCGCGAAGAGGATCGGCGTCGACTGCTCCTGGCCCTCGACCTTGGCCTCGAAGACCGGGGTCTCCTCGACCTTGAAGCGGACCCAGAAGCCGACGGCGATGAGCACGATGCTGAAGAGGAACGGCAGACGCCAGCCCCAGCTCAGGAGCGCATCCTGACCGAGCGACGACAGGGCCCAGAAGGCGCCGGTCGCCATGAGGGCGCCGAGGGGGTTGCCGACCTGGGTGAAGCCGCCGTAAAAGTTCTTCCACTTGCTGGGCGCGCTCTCGACGGCCATGAGGCTCGCGCCGCCCCACTCTCCGCCGACCGCGAGGCCCTGAGCCATGCGGCACAGGATGAGGAGGATCGGGCCCCAGATGCCGATCTGGGCGTAGCCGGGGAGCACGCCGACGAGGGTGGTCGCGACGCCCATCAGGATGAGGGTGATGGTGAGGGCGGGCTTGCGGCCCAGCTTGTCGCCGATGTGTCCGAAGACGATGCCGCCGATGGGGCGCATGAAGAAGGCGACCGCGTAGGTGCCGAACGAGGCGAGCGTGGCGAGCCCGGGATCGAGGTCCTCGGGGAAGAAGACGTGGGGGAAGATGATGGCCGCCGCGGTGGCGTAGACGTAGAAGTCGTACCACTCGATCGAGGTGCCGACGAGGGCGGCGAAACCGCCCCGCAGCGCGCGGCGGTGCGTGTTCTCGGGGACGGCGGGGGCTGATGCTGACACGTGCGAGCTCCTTTGCTGGGCAGCGAATTCGGTACGAGCGTAATCGCGATTCGCGGTGCTGCGAGACGGAATTACACCCTCAGGTACTCGATATTGCGAATCTGTCGATCAGTTCCGCCACTTCGGTGGTATGACGTGCGTGAATTGATATCTCCACGGAGGTTCTGTCGTTCTCATTGGCCGTCGATCTGCGAGAATACGACCCATGAACGCGTTCGACGAGGACCTCATCCGCGCCCTGCAGTTCGACGGGCGCGCCCCGTTCTCCACCCTGGCCAGGCAGCTCGGTGTGCATCGCACGGTCGTCGCGCAGCGGGTGCACGAGCTCCTGGAAGCCGACGAGATCCGCATCATCGCGGCGGTGCCGCCGCGGGCGCTCGGCCTGCCGCTGCAGGTGCACCTGATGCTCCGGATCGCGGGACCCACCCAGCCCGTGTTCGAACAGCTGCTCGAACACGGGAGCGTGGTGTTCCTCACGGAGACGATCGGTCAATACCAGGCGGTGGTCGAGATCTGGGCCCCGGACCACGAGGAGGTCGGACGCACGGTCCGAGCGATCCGTTCCATCGGCGGGATCGTGGAGGTGCAGTTCGGGCTCTACGACCGCGTACTGCGGCGCCTGCGCCTCGGCGAGGATCCGGACCTCGGCGAGATCGTGTTCGACGACTTCGACATCGCGCTGCTGGCCCGGCTGCAGGTCGACGGACGGTCGACGTTCGGCGAGCTGGCCCGGCACACGGGGCGATCGGCCTCGGCCTGCCGGGCCCGCGTGCTGCGACTGCTGGACGCGCAGATGGTGCGCATCGGTGCGGTCCGCGGGAGACGCGTCGAGACGGGGGCGGTGCTCGCGGGAATCGGCATCGTGCTCGTCGGGGACCCGGGCGCGCAGGAGGCCGTGGAGGAGATGCTGCTCGACATCCCCACGATCGAGTTCGCGGCGCGCACGACCGGGCGCTACGAGATGGTCGCCACGATCGCCGCACGCACCATCGCCCAGTGCACCGAGATCATCCGCACGGTTCGTGCCCACCCGGGAGTCGTGCTCGCCGACTCCTGGGTGCACGCCGCGCTGTGGTGCGAGCGCTACGAGTGGGGGATCGAGCGCCTGGCCCGCCTGCGCAGCGCCTGAGCGCGGGAGGCGGCGGCCCGTCCGCCGCCGGTAGACTCGTGCCATGGCAGAGCGCTCCTGGTCCTTCTCGAACGTCTTCCAGAGCATGTTCCGCGGTGCCGAGCAGATCACCGAGGACACCTGGGACGATCTCGAGACCGCACTCATCTCGGCCGATTTCGGCCCCGAGGTCACCGACGCGATCCTCGGCGAGCTGCGCGCGCAGGTCGATCGGCACCGGGTCACCGAGGTCAAGGAACTGCGACGCATGCTGCGCGAGTCGATCGAGGAGCGGCTCGCGGCCTTCGATCCGACGCTGCGCCTCTCGGACCGCCCGGCAGTGATCCTCGTGGTCGGCGTCAACGGCGTCGGCAAGACGACGACGATCGGCAAGTTCGCCCGGTACCTCAAGACCTTCGACAAGAAGATCGTCGTCGGTGCGGCCGACACGTTCCGCGCCGCCGCGGTGGAGCAGCTGGCCACCTGGGCGGATCGGGCCGGCGTCGACATCGTTCGTCCCCAGCAGCAGGGGCAGGATCCGGCCTCGGTCGCCTTCCAGACGGTGGAGCGCGCCAAGAACGACGACTTCGACATCGCGATCATCGACACCGCGGGGCGCCTGCAGACCAAGGGCGGTCTGATGGACGAGCTCTCGAAGGTGCGGCGCGTGGTCGAGAAGCAGTCGCCCATCGCCGAGGTGCTGCTGGTGCTCGACGCGACGACCGGGCAGAACGGACTCGCGCAGGCGGAGGCGTTCATCGAGCACGCCGGGGTCACCGGCCTCGTGCTCACCAAGCTCGACGGCTCTGCGAAGGGCGGTTTCGTGCTGTCGGTGCAGCAGAAGACCGGGCTGCCCATCAAGCTCGTCGGGCAGGGCGAGGGGATCGGCGACCTGACCGGCTTCACTCCGCACGTCTTCGCCCAGCAGCTCATCGGCTGACCCGGATCGGGCGACGGCATGGGCGACGAGGAGCGCGAGCGGCTGGCCGATGATCTGGCCGAGGCCCAGGCGGGGGCCGAGCGCGGGGACCTGGATCGCACCAAGCGGGCGATCGACGAGCTCCGCGTCCTGCTGCCCCGCGTCGTCGCGGTGTTCGGCGCCGCGAGCGAGGCGCACCGCTCGGCGATCTCGTCGCTCGCGACGGGGCTCAACCGCATCGACGAGACCGAGCGTTCCCGCGAACTGTTCGAGGCGCTCGGCGAACTGGTCAACGATGCGATCCGGGAGGTCGGCGGCGACCCCGAGACCCTCGACGAGGCCGCGTTCGAGGAGTACCTGAGCGCGCACGGACTCGCCGCGGTGGTGGGCGCGAGCGCGGAGACCGCGAGTCGGGACCTCGATGCGCTCGAAACCCTCGCCGGCCAGGCCGAGCGGAGGCTCGGTCCCGCGCACCCCCTCACCCTGTGGATGCTCTCGCTGCGCGCCCAGCAGCGCGCCCGCTTCGACGGGGTCGACGGCCTCGACGCGTTCGACATGCTGATCGCACGGGCGCTCACCCACGGGGACGGATCGCTCCTGCACCTGCGCGCCATCGCCGACAAAGCCACCGCCCTATCGCGGCTCGACTTCGACGGGGAGTCGGCGCAGCTCTGGCGGCGCGTGCTCGAGGGCCGCCGCATCGAGCTCGGACTCGAAGACCCCGACACGCTCGACGCCTGGTTCTGGCTGGCTCGGACCCTGGCGTGGTCCGAGAACGCCGTCGAGGCCGCGGACGAGCTCGACCGTCTGATCCCCGCGATGGAGCGCGCGTTGGGTCGCGACGCCGACGACACGCTCGAGGCGATGCGGTTCCGTGTCCGTGTGCTGCGAAGGCTCGCCGACGAGAGCGAGGACCCGCGGAGCGGTCCGGAACACCTGCTGGAGCTCCTGCGCGAGATCCTCGGCCGTGAGACCGTGCTCGCCGGCCCGGATGCGGAGACCCCGCTGCGCACCCGATTCGAGATCATCGAGCTGCTGCGCGAGAACGATCAGACCGAGGACGCGCTGACGGCGGCCACCGCGGTGCGCGAGGACGCCGTCCGTGCGCTCGGGCGCACCGCCGTGCTCGCCGTCGAGGCAGGTCTGCGCGAGCAGCGGCTGCTGCAGGAGTACCTCAACGGAAACGGAAGCGAAAACGGAGACGTGCCCGGAGCCGGACCCGTCGAGGGGGTCGGCACGGGCGATGCACGGGAGCGCGCTGCGCTGCTGGCCGAGGACCTCTGCGACGCCGCGGAGGAGGCCTGCCGGGAGGCGCTGCAGCGCCCCGCGAGGCGCGAAGAGCTGCGTATCCGCGGGCGGGCGCTCGCGGAGGCCTGGATCCTCCGCGCCGACTGGCGCTCGGGGGAGTCGCAGGAGGTCGCCGATCTCTTCGCGGCGGGTGCTGCGCGCATCGACGAGCTCGGCGTCCCGTTCCGTGTGGACGCGATCCGGCTCTACGACCGGCTGGCCGGCCTGCTCATCTCGCTCGAGCGGCCCGCGGACGCACTGCCGCCGGCCGAACGTTCGCTGCGGCTCGAGCAGGACGAGTACGCGCGGCTCGCAGCGGGGGATCCGGACCCCGCGGGAGAGGCCGAGCTCCGGAGCAGCGCCACGCGGATCGCCCAGTCCCTCGAGAACGTCGGCATCGCACTGCGTCGTATGGGGCGCGCGGTCGACGCGGAGCCGCGTCTGCGCGCCGGGATCGCCGAGGCGGTCGCGACCGGAGCATCGCCCGGGGCGCTGGACGACCTGCGCACCCTGCACGCGCTGACGCTGCAGGAGCTCGACCGCTTCGACGAGGCCGCGGTCGAACTGCGGGAGATCGCCGAGCGCAGCGACGACCCGCGTCGCGCGATCGATCTCGCCGTCGTCTACCTGAACGCCGACCGGCCGCACGAGGTCGAGACGCTGCTGAACCCGGTGCGCGACCGCCTGGAGCGGGACGGCCGGCTCGAGACGCCCACCGGTCTCAGCGTGCTGGGCAACCTCGCGCTCGCGGTCTGCCAGCTCGACCGCCACGCCGAGGCGATCGCGCAGTGGGATCGCCTGTACGAGCTGCAGGTCCGCGTGCTCGGCGCGCTCAACCGGGACACGCTCAAGACGCTGAACAATCGCGCCCTCGAAGAGCTCCACCTCGGCCGGTACGCCGAATCGGCGCGGCGCTTCGAACGCGTCGTCCAGCAGCGCACCGAGGCGCTCGGCCGGCGTTCGCCTGAGACGATCGGCGCGCTCGCGAACCTCGCGCGCGCGGTCCGCCTCTCGGGCGACCTCGCCCGAGCGAAGCAGCTGTCGGAACAGGTCGTCGCCGAATCCCGCGAGGTGCTGGGCGCGACGCATCCCGAAACGCTCGGCCGCATCAGGGAACTGGATCGCGTGCTCGAGGAGATCGGGCGTTCGGCCGGCGGCTCGGCCGGCGGCCCGGCCGGCGGCCCGGTGGGAGCGGAGGCGCTGGCCGCGGAGCGGCGCGAACTGGCCGAGGGGGTGACCGCGGCGCTCGCCGCGGACGCCGCGAGCGCCGATCCGGCGGATCCGCATGCGGCCGGAGTGCGGGCGCTCCGCTATGCGGACCACCTGCGGAACCTGGACCGTCTGGCCGACGCGCTCGTCGAGTACACCCGGGCCCGCGACGGACTCGCGGGGGATCCCGGACTCGACTGGCTGGCGGCCGAGCGCGGCATTGCGGACTGCCACCGTCTGATGCACGCCTATCGCGAAGCGGCGGACAGCTATGCGCGACTCGTGCCGCAGATCGAACGTCTGCTCCCGCAGGATCCCTGGGCGCTCGCGGACGCGCTCGACCAGCAGAGCTTCGCGCTCGCGCAG
Source organism: Leucobacter sp. HNU (assembly GCF_047946755.1). Classification (GTDB taxonomy): domain Bacteria; phylum Actinomycetota; class Actinomycetes; order Actinomycetales; family Microbacteriaceae; genus Leucobacter. The sequence continues at coordinate 835,628 of NZ_CP178837.1, forward strand.
CTGAACCGCACGGATGAGCTGGTGCCGCCGCAGGAGCGCGCGATCGCCATCGCCGAGCGGCAGGCCGATCGGCCGGAGCAGGAGATCAAGTACCGCACCTGGTTGGGGCGCAGACTCGCGGGTCGCGGACAGCACGGACTCGCGCTCGCGGTGTACCGCGAGGCCGCCGAACGCTCAGAGGCGCTGCTCGGCGAGCGGCACCGGCTGACGCTCGACCTCTTCGACGACGTCGCCGAGGCGCTGATCGCGACCGGTCGGGATCGGGAGGCGCTGCGAGTCTACCGACGCAATCTGCCGCGGATGGTCAAGGAGCTCGGGGCGAATGCGAAGCCGGTGAAGCGGGCCATCGCGAGCCGGGATGCCGCGGCGAAGCGCGCGAGTCGTCCGATCGGCATCGCCGTCGGAGTGATCGCGGCCGCCACGATCATCATCGTGGCGGTCCTCAACCTTCCTCATTGATCCGAGGGGTTGGATCGACGCGGTAGAGCCGCTCCGCGACCGCGCGAATTTCCGGTACTCTGTCGCGTAATGCGTGGTCCGGCGTCGGTGCCGCTGCGCCCGGAACCCGGAAGGACCCCCGTGCTCGCACAAGAAGAAGATCTCCCCATCCTCATCTTCCTGGCCGTCGGTGTGCTCGTGCTCGTGCTCATCGTCGTGCTCGGCGTGCGCAGCAGCCGGCGCAAGAACCGGTCGACCGCGCCGTCATACGAACTCGCCGCGCGGTGGGACGCGGGCCAGCCCGTGCTGGCGACCTCGTCGCTGAACGCCTACGACGGCAAGCGCCAGTGGGAGGTCTTCCAGCAGCGATTCGTCCCGGGGACGGAGGTGCCCGATCTCCCGCTCGGCGATCCCGGCGAGAAGGGGACGCCGGTCGAGCGCGGTGCGCTCCGGGTGTCCCGGGTCGCCCGGGAGGTTCGAGAGGGGTACCCGAACGCGCGCGTCGGATTCGTCGCCTACTTCGCACCCTACGAGCGGTCCGAGTTCCCGATGGCACTGCCGTCGAGCGGCCGCGGCTTCGAGCGGGTCGAGCTCGACTCCGACGGCGTGCGTGCGGTCGCGGCCGACGGCTCGCTCGCCTGGGAAGCCGCTTGGGGTGACTGCAAGGTCGCGGGGCGCGAGGGCACGATCCGTGTGCACAACGGCCGGTCGCAGCTCGAGTTCGAGCGGGATCGGACCCCCGATCACCACACCCTGGAGGCCGTCCTCGTGAAGTACGGCACCTACTGGCCGATGGGGGCGGTGTAGGTTTCCGGTCTCGATCTCCGGTTGGCCGCAGAATCTGCGGAGAATCATCGATCTGATCGCGATTTGCGAAACCGTGAGGCGGTATTCGCCGAAGAGGAGTAGACCAGAGGTATGGCCTGACGGTCGGCTCGATCAGCGGCCGCCGGACCGGATCGCCGCCACCCGCGCGGCGACGTTCGAGAAAGGCGCACCATGCAGAACCTCACCGTGCTCGGAACCGGCGTGCTCGGCTCCCAGATCATCTTCCAATCGGCATACGCCGGCAAGGACGTCGTGGCCTACGACCTCAGCGACGAGATCCTGGCGAAGCTGCCGGAGCGGTGGGACTACCTGAGGGCCGCCTACCTCCGCGACCGGCCCGATGCGACGGACGAGAAGCTCGACGCCGCCGTTTCGCGGATCCGAGCCACGTCCGATCTGGCGGACGCGCTGAGCGGCGCCGACATCGTGATCGAAGCGGTGCCCGAGTCGCTCGAGATCAAGCAGCAGACCTGGGAGAAGGTCAGCGCGCTCGCGCCCGAGAAGACGATCTTCGCCACGAACTCCTCGACCCTGCTGCCGAGCGCCATCGCGCCGTTCGTCGACCGACCCGCGAAGTTCTTGGCGCTCCACTTCGCCAACGAAGTGTGGAAGTTCAATACCGGCGAGGTCATGGGGCACCCGGGCACCGATCCCGAGGTCTTCGAGCAGGTGGCGCGGTTCGCCGAGGAGATCGGCATGGTGCCGATCCGGATCATGAAGGAGCAGCCCGGCTACGTGCTCAACTCGCTGCTCGTCCCGTTCCTCGACGCCGGCGCGGCGCTCTTCGTGAAGGGCGTCGCGACGCCCGCCGACATCGACAAGACCTGGAAGATCGCGACCGGCGCACCGTCCGGCCCCTTCGAGATCTTCGACGTCGTCGGAATGATGACCCCGTACTACCTCGGCAAGGACAGCGCGGATCCCGTGAAGCGCGAGTTCGCCGAGATCCTCAAGCGCGATTACATCGACCGGGGCCGCCTCGGCAAGGGCTCGGGCCACGGCTTCTACGACTACGAGTAGTCGCCCGAGGGGCTCGGATCCGCGCTCGGATCCGAGCCCACCTCGCCGATGGGCCGGAGGAACGCGACCGCGATGAGCGGCAGCGTGGCGGCGACGCCGAGCCCGAACGCGAGCGGGGCCGCGGCACCTCCCGAGTGCGGCACCAGTGCCGCGGCGACGAGCGCGGCGGCGTTCGCGATCCCGAGCGCGACCCAGTGCCGTCGCCCCCAGCGCGCCCCCGCCCGCGGGAAGCAGAGCTCCCAGGGTGCGGGGATCGCGAGCAGGAGCAGCGGCGCCGCGAACGCGATCTGCGCCGCGCGCGCATCCGGGGCGGCGAGCAGCACCACGAGCGCGCCGAGGCACCAGCCGAGCACCGCAGTGGCAAACCGCGTGCCGATCGGTGCGCGCGCCGGGTCGGCACCCGGGACCGGTTCGCGGGCGCCTCGCCGGGCGCCCGCCGCCAGCGCGCCGAGCACGACGAGGTCGACGAGCAGGAGCACGAGCCCGTCGGGCAGCCAGCCGTCCGCGGCCACCAGCGCCATCAGCTCGATGAGGGCGACGACGACGATCGCGGCCACGAGCCGTCCCGGCCAGCGTGGGAGCCGCACTGCGCCGCGCGCATCCGCTCTCGGCTCGTCGGCGACCATGCCCTCACCATACGCCTCCCGCAGCCGGGTAGGATGGGCCTGCTATGGCTACTTTCGGAAATCTCTCGACGCGCCTCACCGACACCTTCAAGAACCTCCGGTCGAAGGGCAAGCTCTCGGCGGCCGACGTCGACGGCACGGTGCGCGAGATCCGTCGTGCCCTGCTCGAGGCCGACGTCGCGCTCGACGTGGTGAAGGACTTCACCGGAAAGGTCCGCGAGCGCGCCCTCGGCGACGAGGTGAACAAGGCGCTGAACCCGGCTCAGCAAGTGGTGCAGATCGTCAACGAGGAGCTGATCGGCATCCTCGGAGGCGAGCAGCGCCGCCTGGAGTTCGCGAAGAACCCGCCCACCGTCATCATGCTCGCCGGCCTCCAGGGCGCGGGCAAGACCACGCTCGCGGGCAAGCTGGCCAAGTGGCTCAAGGGTCAGGGCCACACGCCGATGCTCGTGGCCTGCGACCTCCAGCGTCCCAACGCCGTCACCCAGCTCGGCGTCGTGGCCGAGCAGGCCGGCGTCGACATCTACGCGCCCGAGCCGGGCAACGGCGTCGGCGATCCGGTGAAGGTGGCCAAGAACGGCGTGGCCGAGGCGAAGCGCACCCACCACGACTTCGTGATCGTCGATACGGCCGGTCGCCTCGGCGTGGACGCCGAGCTCATGAAGCAGGCTGCCGACATCCGCAAGGCCGTCGACCCCGACGAGGTGCTCTTCGTCATCGATGCCATGATCGGCCAGGATGCGGTCGCGACCGCGAAGGCCTTCCAGGAGGGCGTCGACTTCACAGGCGTCGTGCTCACCAAGCTCGATGGTGACGCGCGCGGCGGTGCCGCGCTCTCGATCCGCGGGGTCACGGGCAAGCCGATCCTCTTCGCCTCCACGGGCGAGGGCCTCGACGAGTTCGAGCCCTTCCACCCCGACCGCATGGCGAGCCGGATCCTCGATCTCGGCGACATCCTCACCCTCATCGAGCAGGCGCAGAACGCCTTCGACGAGGAGGAGGCCCGCAAGGTCGCCGAGAAGATCGCGAGCGACTCGTTCACGCTCGACGACTTCCTCAAGCAGATGCAGCAGCTGCGCGGCGCGGGGTCCATCAAGAAGATGATGGGCATGCTGCCCGGCATGGGCAAGATGAAGGACCAGCTCGACAACTTCGACGAGCGCGAGATCGTCCGCACTGAGGCCATCATCCAGTCGATGACGAAGGCCGAGCGGCAGAACCCGAAGATCCTCAACGGCTCGCGTCGCCTGCGCATCGCGAAGGGCTCGGGCATGACCGTGACCGACGTGAACCAGCTCGTGCAGCGCTTCGAGCAGGCCGCCAAGATGATGCGAACGGTCGCCAAGGGCGGCGTGCCGCAGATCCCCGGTATGGGCCCGATGCCCGGCATGGGCGGCCACGGCAAGAAGAAGCAGCCGCAGGGCAAGGGCAAGGGCGCGAAGCGCTCGGGCAACCCCGCCAAGCGCGCGCAGGAGGCCTCCGGTCTCGCTGCGCGCACCGAAGCGACCGGCGGCGGATCGGGTTTCGGCCTCGGCTCCGGCGCGGGCGCGGCGATGCCGACCGAGGCCGACATGGAGCAGCTGCAGCAGATGCTCGGGCGCGGGCGCCACTGATCCGCGGGGCCACGAACCGGGACCCGCAGGGCCGCTGACCGCGACCGAGCTTCCGCCATGAGCGCACCCGTCGACGACCGCCTGACGCAGTTCCGCGCCGAATGGCCGCGGCGCGTGACCTGGCGCGAGGTCGGCGAAGCCGACGCCGGGGTGTTCGTACGCGCGCTCGGCGGTGCCGCGCTGCTGGTGCTGGCGGCGGTCACGGGGACGGCGGCGTTCTGGGCGCTCAGCGGCGGGTTGCCCCGGTCCTGGCGGGTTCCCGAGGCGTTCGCAGGAGCGCTCCCGTTCCTGGCCTTCCTGCTGATCCTGGTCACGATGGGGCTCGCGGTGACCGGACTCGTGCACCTCGTCCGCCCGTTCGAACTCCGACGACTGCTCGCGTTCCGGCGGTTCGCGCGCGAGCGGGACCTGAACTGCTCGCTCGAAGGCCTGGCTCCGGTCTCCCGGGGCGTGTTCTTCGCCGAGCCGAGGGAGACGCAACGCGCGACCGCCCGGCTCCGGAGCGGCCGGCGCGGCAAGCTGACCGGCGCGGGCGACACGCGACCGCGCCTGTTCGGCACGCGGTTCGCGCTCTGGCGCGCGAGCCCGGGGTGGGAGCCCGACCTGCAGATCGCGGTGGCCCGCTACCGCGGCGGCAAGAGCGACCCGAAGGGGCCGCGGAACGCCTTCCGGTTCCTGCAGCTCCGCCTCCCGCGCACCCTGCCGCACCTGCTGCTCGACTCCCGATCCAACGGCAGGATTCGCGGCGCGCTCGCCGGTGCCCAGCGGATCTCGCTCGAGGGGGACTTCGACCGCTGGTTCGTCGCGCACGCACCGGGAGGCTACGAACGGGACGCGCTCGAGATCCTCACCCCGGACGTGATGGCCGGGCTCATCGACTACGGCCGGCACTGGGACATCGAGGTCGTCGACGACCTGCTGATCGTGGTCTCGAACCGGTTTCGTCGCGGGTCCGACCGGGACGAGACGACGGCGATGCTGCACTTCTCGGAGACCGTCGCGGAGGCGCTCTCGCATCAGACCCGCACCTACTCGGATCCGCGCGCGGATTGGCCCCGGTCCGAGGTGGCCCCGGCCGGACGCCGTCTCCGGCGGGTCTCAGCGGTCTGGGCGACCGCGATCGGCGTCGCGGTGATCGCGGTCTGGCTCGGCTCCCCGCTCGTGGTGAACTGGCTGCTCGACCTGAACTGACGCCTGCTACCGACCGCTGGGGGCGAGTTCGGGCGCGGTGCTCCAGGCCGCTTCCGCGGCGCGCTCGAGACGCTGCTGCGTCAGGTGCACGTCAGAGGGGTGCGCGAAGAACTCGCGCAGGATCTGCTGGGCGCCGCTGTCGGGGTACGCGCCGAATCCGCTCGGCGCGAGGTCCGCGAGATCGAAGCGGCGCGCGTCGATCCCCGTCCCGCCCGGTCCGGGACGCACCAGTTCGTTCGCCGCCCGCGCCGCCTCGTTCGGGGCACCCGAAAGATCGGCGTCGCCGTTGGGCGAGATCCCGCCGCGGGCGATCCAGAGGTCAGCGGCTTCGACGCCGGCCAGGAAGCGCATGAGTGCGGCGCCGCCGGCCGAGGCCTTGAGCTGCACGGCCGCCGTGCCGCCGATGACGGCGGGTGCGGCATCGGTCCCGGGGGAGGGGAACGGCGTCGCGGCGGCGGACTCCGGCACCGCCGAGCCGCCCGCGAGGACGCGTTCCGCGAGCCTCGACGAGCCGAACACGGCATCGAGCGAGTCCCCGAACGACTCATCGCCGGGCTCCGGCTGGAGCGCGCCCGGGGTCCGGCGCAGTTCGGCGAGCTCCTCGAGCGCCCGCGCGACCGACGGGTCGGTCCAGGGGATCTCGTGCCGGCTCAGCCGCTCGTACTGCTCGGTGCCCGCGCCGCCGAGATACAGGTTCTCGAACCAGTCGCCGACGGGCCAGCCGGACTTCGCGCCCACCGAGATCGCGGGGCCGTCGGATGCGGGCCGGTCGCGGAGCCCGCGCAGGAACGCGGACCAGTTGCCGGTCGCGGGAGTCGCGTCCCCGGAATCGGGGCTCCAGAGCTGCGAGGAGGTGCTGCCCGCGAACCAGACCCCGTACTCGGTGCCGTCCACCGTGGCGAGCGCGCGCCACGGTGGCGCGGTGTGCCGGGCGACCAGATCACGGGTCTCGGCGTCGATCGGCACCAGCGCGCGATTCGCCACGAGCTCCTGGAGCAGCCCGGGCTGCCGGATCAGGGCGACGTCGGGCAGGTTCGACGCGTCGACCGCGTGGTACACCTTCGCCGTGATCCGCTCGCCCCCGTCGACCAGCTTCACCCGCGCGCCGGTGCGCTGCTCGAACCGGTCGATGACCGGAGCGAAAGCCGCGCGCTCCCGCTTCGTCCAGCCCGCGAGCACGGTGATGCGCTGGCCGTCCAGGCGCGGCAGCGGTTCGTCGTCGGCCATCGCACCCGCCTTCGGGGCCGAGCCCTCGGTGCCGATGGGCGCGCAGCCGCTCAGACCGAGGGTGCTCAGGCCCAGTGCGGTCGCGGCTGCGAGCGTCGCGATGCGCCGGAGCGTCGACCGCTGCGCGGCGCGACGGGAGCGGGTCATCCGCGCACGCTCCGCTCGAACACGTCCGCCTCGGAATCGACGACGGCGCGGAGCGCGTCGCGGGTGCCGCCGAGTCGCGAGTAGGTTTCGAGCTGACGGTCGGCACTCGTGCCGGTCTCGGCGATCCGGGCGACCTGTTCGAGCTCCTCGACGCAGCCGAGGTCCGCGGCGACCGGAGCGAGCCGATCGACCAGCACCGATACGCGGTCGCGCAGCCGGGCCTGTGAGCCCGCCTCGTCGTAGATGACCTCGGCATCCAGGCCGAAGCGCGCCGCGCGCCACTTGTTCTCCCGAGCGAACCAGGGCGGCAGCAGCAGCAGCGTCTCGCCGCGATCGAGTCGCCTGGCGCAGTCCTCGACGAGGCACTGGGTGAGTGCTGCGAGTGCTCCGAGGGTCTCGAGCGACGACGAGCCGTCGCAGAATCGGACCTCGATGGTGCCCCAGCGGGGCGCCGGGCGCACGTCCCAGCGGGCTTCCGTCGGCTCCGCGATGACGCCGGTCCGCGTGAGGTCCTCGATGACCCGCTCGAAGTCCTCCCAGCTCTCGACGTGCGCGGGCAGACCGGCCGATGGCAGTTGCTGGAACATGAGGGTGCGGTTGGATCGGTATCCGGTCGCTTCGCCCGCCCAGAAGGGGCTCGACGCCGAGAGCGCCTGGAACACCGGCTGATAGGTGAGGAGCGTGTGCAGGGTCGGGATCACGCGCTCCCGCCGGTCGATGCCGACGTGCACGTGCACGCCCCAGATGAGCATGTTGCGGCCCCACCACTGGGTGCGCTCGACGAAGCGTCCGTAGCGTTCGCCGGGGGTGATGAGCTGGTCCTCCCAGCGCGAGAAGGGATGGCTCCCGGTGCCGATCACGCGCACGCCGTGGGCCTTCGCCTGGTCGAGCAGGTCCGCGGCGAGCAGGCGGAGCCCGCCGATCGCCTCGCGCACGCGCCGGTGCGGGGCCGAGACGAGTTCGACGGTGTTCTGCAGCAGCTCGCTGGTCGCCTGCGGGGCCCCGGGGCTCTGGGGCCAGCGGCGTTCGAGCTCGGCGAGGATCGGCGGCGCGACGTTCGCGAGGGAGCGGCTCGTGGGATCGACGAGGGCGAGCTCCCACTCGATGCCGAGCGTCGAGCGGGGGATCGCGCGAAATCGATGGTCATCTGGGGCTCCTCCCGGCGACTAGCAAAAATCCTAGTGCGTGCAGCCGTGCCGCTCATTCCCCCGTGCGCGAGCGATCGTGATCTTTTCGAGATCATCTCGAATGCCATGCGAAAGATGACATGTACTATGTTACTAATCGCGAACGGGATTCGAGATTGAGGCCGTTCGACGCGCCGGCCGGTCGGTCGGTCGCACGAAGCTCGATGAATCAAAGGTGACTCTCAATGGCTCGAAAACTCATCATCTCGACCGCCGCGCTGGCCGCCGCCGCGCTCGCCCTGGCCGGCTGTTCCAGCGGTGGCGGCGGCGGAGCACCCGCCGCAGAAGGGCAAAAGGGCGGAACGCTCAAGGTACTGGCGAACGGGGACGTGGACCACCTCGATCCGCAGCTGACGGCCTACGTCCCGGTGAACGGCGTCATCCGCGCGGTCTCCCGCTCCATCCTCAGCTACAAGTCGTCGAACGACGAGAAGACCCGGATCGAACTGACCGGCGACCTCGCGACCGAGGTCCCCGAGGCGAGCGACGGCGGCAAGACCTACACGATCAAGCTCCGCGACGGGGCGACCTGGGACGCGCCGGGCGGTTCCCGCCCGATCGTCGCCGAGGACGTCGCACGCGGCATCAAGCGGATCTGCAACCCCAAGATCAGCGCGGCGCTTGGCGGCTACTTCACCGGGCTGATCGAAGGAATGGACACCTTCTGCGCCGGGTTCGCGAAGGTCGCGCCCGAGGTCGCACCGATGAAGGACTACATCGAGAAGCACCAGATCAGCGGCATCGAGACGCCCGACGACCAGACCGTGGTGTTCAAGCTCACCGAACCCGCATCCGACTTCACCTCCATGCTCAGCCTCCCGACCGCCAACCCGGCGCCGGTCGAGGTGCTCGACTACCTCCCGGACTCGCCCGAGTACCGGAACAACTTCATCTCCTCGGGGCCGTACAAGATCTCCGCCTACAAACCGGATGCGTCGATGGACCTCGTGCGCAATCCCTCCTGGAAGGCCGACAGCGACCCGCTCCGCAAGGCCTACGTCGACGAGATCACGATGACCATGGGCCTCGAGGACGACGCCGCCATGCAGCAGCTCCAGGCCGGGTCGGCCGACCTGCTCTTCGATATCCAACCCAGCCCGGCGAACATCCAGCAGCTGAAGACCGCCAACGACCAGAAGCTGACCACGATGGCCAACGGCGGCGTCGACCAGTTCATGTGGATCAACACGAAGACCGGCAACAACGGGGGAGCCCTGCAGAAGCCCGAGGTCCGCGAAGCGCTGCAGTACGCGATCGACAAGCCCGCGGTCGTGCAGGTGATGGGCGGACCCGACATCGCCACCGTGACCAACGGCATCTTCGGCCCCGGCATCAACGGCTACGAGAACTTCGCGCCCTACGGCGACAAGAGCGGCAAGGCCGATCCCGAGAAGGCGAAGGCTCTGCTCAAGCAGGCCGGTGTTACGAAGCTCACGCTCAAGATGCCCTACCGCAACCTCGGTGCGCAGCCGGACATCGCGCAGACGGTGCAGGCGAGCCTCGAGAAGGCCGGGATCACGGTCGAGCTCTTCCCGGTCCCGCCGACCGACTACTACGCGAACTTCATGACGAACCCCTCCAACGCGAAGGACGGCAAGTGGGACGTCGCCCTCGTCGGCTGGTCGCCCGACTGGGTCGGCGGCGCCGCTCGCAGCGTGTTCCAGCCCCAGTTCACCTTCAACGGGACTCCGCAGTCGTACAACTACGTCGACTACGACAACGACGAGGCGAACGCGCTCGCCGCGAAGGCACTCGCCGCGAGCACGCCAGAGGAGGCCGGAAAGATCTGGCACCAGGTCGACGAGACCGTCATGAAGGACTCGCCCATCGTGAGCATCGTCGCCCGCAAGAAGGCCAACTACCACTCCGATCGCGTGCAGAACTTCGAGATCTACGCGCTCGCCCAGAACGGCGACTGGACGAACGTCTGGCTGAAGAAGTAGCGATCCGGTGACGGGGGTCGGGGCGCAGGCGCCGACCCCCGGACTCCGAGTAAGGAGGAGCGACTGATGTCGATTCTGGAAGTGTCGGGCCTCGTGGTCGACATTCCGACCGAGGACGGCGACGTGCACGCGGTGCAGGACGTCTCGTTCGACGTGCGCGAAGGGGAGTTCTTCGGCATCGTCGGCGAATCCGGCTCGGGCAAGTCCGTGCTGGTGCAGTCGGTGATGGGCCTGATCCCGCAGGCGAAGACCTCGGGGACCGTCCGGTTCCAGGGCACCGACCTGCTCGCGCTCGACGCGGACGGGTTGCGCCGCAAGCGGGGAGGGAGATCAGCATGATCTTCCAGGATCCGCTGTCGAGCCTGCACCCGCAGTACACCGTCGGATGGCAGATCGTGGAGCAGATCCGCGCGCACGAGCGGGTGAGCAAGGAAGCCGCGAAGGCGCGGGCGATCGAACTGCTCGAGAAGGTCAGGATCCCGGACGCGGCCGCGCGCTTCGACGCGTATCCGCATCAGTTCTCGGGCGGGATGCGGCAGCGCGTCATGATCGCGATGAGCCTCTCCCTCGGTCCCGCGATGATCATCGCGGACGAGCCGACCACAGCGCTCGACTCCACCGTGCAGGCGCAGATCCTCGACCTCCTCGCCGAGATGCGCGCCGACCTCGGCGCGACGGTGCTCATGATCAGCCACGACCTCGGGGTGCTCGCCCGAGTCGCCGACCGGGTCATGGTCATGTACGGCGGCCGGCGCATGGAGATCGGCGAGAGCGGGAACGTCCTCGGCAGTCCTGCGCACCCGTACACTGCGGGGCTGCTCCGCTCGTCCTCCTTCAACAGCGCCCCGGGAACGCCGCTCGTGCCGATCCCCGGTCGCACCCCGAGCCTGCTCGCGCCGCCCGTCGGCTGCGTGTTCCAGAGCCGCTGCCCCGACGCGAGCGAGATCTGCGGCTCCCGGCCACCGGTCCGCCGCTACGACGACGGCACCGAGGCGCTCTGCTGGCTGGAGACCGCGCCCTCCGAACCGGAAGCGCCCGAGCCCGGACTCCCCGAGCTGCAGCCGCGCGAGGACGACACCATCGTCGAGGTCGACGACCTCTCGCTCGCGTTCCCGCAGCGCAGGGCCGCTCCGAAGACGGTGCTGGACGGGATCTCGCTGGCGGTCCGGCGCGGAGAGACGCTGGGGCTCGTCGGCGAGAGCGGCTGCGGCAAGACGACCCTCGCACGGGCCATCGCCGGCCTCATCCGTCAGACTTCGGGAACGGTGCGATTCGACGGCACCGATACCGCCCGCTTGAGCGCGGAGGAGTGGCGGGCGCAGCGCCGCAGGGTGCAAGTCGTGTTCCAGGATCCCTTCGGATCCCTGAACCCGAAGCGCCGGGTCGGTTCGATCATCGGAGACCCCTTCCGGATCCACCGAGTGGCCTCCGGCGCGGAGCGTCAGCGTCGGGTGCAGGAACTGATGGAACTGGTCGGCCTGAACCCCGAGCACTACAACCGCTTCCCGTCCCAGTTCTCGGGTGGGCAACGGCAGCGCATCGGCATCGCTCGGGCGATCGCGCTCCGACCGGAGCTGGTGATCCTCGACGAGCCGGTGTCGGCCCTCGACGTCTCGATCCAGGCCCAGGTGCTGAACCTGCTGGACGAACTGCAGCGCGAACTCGGGCTCACCTATCTCTTCATCTCGCACGACCTCGCCGTGGTCCGTCACGTCTGCGACCGGATCGCGGTCATGGAGGGCGGCCGGATCATCGAACTCGGCGACGCGGAGGAGATCTCCCGGAGCCCGGAGCAGCCGTTCACGCGCAAGCTGCTGTCCGCCGCGGCACCCGAGATCCCTCGGATCCGTTCCGAGCGAGAGCTGGTCGCGACCTTCGACGGCGCGCTCCGCGCCGCGGGGAGGGCGGCCTCGTGAGCGGCATCTTCTCGAAGGAGACCCGGGTGATCATCACGCCGGCCGCGGCGGCGCGGAACGCCGCCGCGATCCGTGCCAGGAGCTCCTGGCAGCTCACCGCTGCCCGACTCGTCCGCGATCCCGCGAGCGTGGCCTCGGCGATAGTCATCCTGCTGCTCATCGCATTCGCGCTCGCCGCACCGCTGATCGCGCAGTGGACCGGCCACGGGCCGACCGAGCAGTTCCGCGAGACCGGGCTGTCGGCAGCGGGCATCCCCGTCGGCCCCGGCGGGGAATTCCTGCTCGGCACCGACCAGCTGGGGCGCGACGTGCTCGTCCGCCTCGCCTACGGCGCCCGGGTGTCGCTGCTCGTCGGCGTCGTCGCATCGCTCATCGCCTCGGCGATCGGGATCCTCATCGGCATGACCGCCGGCTTCTTCGGCGGGGTCACCGACACGATCCTCAGCCGGCTCATCGATCTCGTCATGAGCGTGCCGTTCCTGCTCGTCGCGATCGCCACGGTGTCGGTGCTCGGGCCGAGTCTGCAGCTGTCGATCGCGGTGATCGTGTTCTTCAGCTGGACCGGACTCGCGCGGGTCATCCGGGGGCAGGTGCTCGCGGTGCGGGAACGGGAGTTCATCGAAGCGGCACGGTCGCTCGGCGAGTCGCGGCTGTCGATCATGTTCACCGGCGTGCTGCCGAACCTGGTCGTGCCCATCATCGTCTACACCACCCTCATGATCCCCGCCGCGATCGTGTTCGAGGCGACGCTCTCCTTCCTGGGACTCGGAATCGTTCCGCCCACGCCGAGCTGGGGCAACATGCTGGCAGACGCCGCGAACGGCTCGATGTACATGGTGGCCCCCTGGATGGTGCTCGTGCCGGGCCTGGCGCTGCTCGCTCTCACACTCGCGTTCAACCTGCTCGGGGACGGGCTGCGCGACGCGCTCGACCCGTCCTCGTCGAAGGGAGGAAGTCGTGATCCGCTTCCTCGCCTCCAGGATCGGCTTCGGCGTCCTGGTGCTGTTCCTGCTCAGCGTGTTCGTCTTCGTGCTGTTCTACGTCACGCCCTCGGACCCGGCCCGCATCATCGCAGGCGACAAGGCCACCGAAGCGCTCATGGCGCAGATCCGCACCAACCTCGGCCTCGACCGGCCCATGCCGGAGCAGTACCTCCGGTTCGTCGGGCAGCTGCTGCAGGGCGACCTCGGGTTCTCGTACCGGACTAACCTGCCGGTCGCCGACCTCGTGCTCGCGCGGATCCCCATCACCATGTCGCTCGTGTTCGGGGCCGTGGTGGTCTGGCTGGCCATCGGCGTCCCGATCGGCATCGCCTCGGCGAAGCGCCCGGGCAGCCTGCGCGACCGGGCCGGCCAGGGCTTCGCCATCGTGGGCATCAGCTTCCCGACCTTCGTGCTCGGCATGCTGGCGCTCTACACGCTGTACTTCCTGCCCACGAAGCTCGGCATCACGCTGTTCCCGCCGTCGGGGTACGTGCCCCTCGCCGAGAATCCGCTGCAGTGGGCCTGGCACCTGGTGCTGCCGTGGGTGACGCTCGCGCTCGTCACGAGCGCGGTCTACGCGCGACTCACCCGCGGACAGATGCTCGACGTGCTGGGCCAGGACTACGTGCGCACGGCCCGGGCCAAGGGGCTGACCGAGCGCCGGGTGACCTACGTCCACGCCTTCCGCAGCGCCATGCCGCCCCTCGTCACCCAGCTCGGAATCGACATCGGTATGCTGCTCGGCGGTGTGATCGTCATCGAGCAGGTGTTCGGTCTGCAGGGAGTCGGTGCGCTGGCGGTGTCCAGCGTGGCGATGCAGGATCGTCCCGTGGTCATCGCGATCGTGCTGCTCGGCGGTCTGTTCGTGGTGGTCTCCAACCTCGTGGTCGACACGCTCTACGCGCTGCTCGACTCTCGGGTGCGGACGGCGAATCAGTGATCCGGCGCGACGCCGGAGGAAGCAGGGCAGGATTGTGAGCAGCGAGTATCTGATCGGGACCGATATCGTCGCGCGGGACGTGTGGACCACCGTGCCGCTCGACTGGGACGACCCGGAGGGCGAGACGATCCGGGTCTACGCGCGTGAACTCGTCGCGGCCGAGCGCCGCAACGACGATCTGCCGCTGATGGTGCACCTGCAGGGCGGTCCCGGCGGCAAGGGCACGCGTCCGCTCGGTCGTTCTTCGTGGGTGGGCGCCGCGCTGAAGCGGTTCCGTCTCGTGATCCCCGACCAGCGGGGGACCGGCCGGTCGACGCCGCTCTCGGGTCGCGAGTTCGCCGAACTGCCGGCCGAGGAGGCCGCTCGGCGGCTCTCGCTGCACCGCGCCGACTCGATCGTCCGGGACTTCGAGGCGATCCGGGCGCGGCACTACGGCCGCCGCCAGTGGTGGACCCTGGGGCAGAGCTACGGCGGGTTCCTCACCATGCACTATCTGTCGACCGCGCCCGAGGCGATCGTCGGCTCCGCCGTCACCGGCGGCCTCGCCGCGCTGGAGCCGGACCCCGACGAGGTCTACCGGCGCACCTTCCCGCGCATGGTCGAGAAGAACCGCATCTTCCGCGAGCGCACCCCGCACCTCACGGAGCGGGTCGCCCGCATCGCGGACCTCCTCGAGGCGGAGGACGTGCGCCTGGCCGACGGCGACCGCCTCACGGTGCGCCGCTTCCAGACCCTCGGCATGGGCTTCGGCATGGGGCCCGGCTACGACCGCGTCCACTGGGTGCTCGACGAGGCGTTCGCGGACGAGGCCGAGACGCGTCTGAGCGACACCTTCGTCGACGCCGTCGGGGTGGGATCCGCGTTCACGGCGGATCCGCTCTACATGGCGCTGCAGGAGTCCATCTACGGCCCCGGCCCCTCGGCCTGGGCCGCCCAGCGCGAGCGCGATCGACGCCCCGAGTTCGCGGAGTCCGCGCGTCCGCTGCTGTTCACCGGCGAGACGGTCTTCCCCTGGATGTTCGACGAGATCCGCGCACTGCGCGGGTTCCGCGCCGGCGTCGAGCTGCTGGCGGAGCGAGCCTGGCCGATCGAGATGTACGACCCCGAGCGGCTCGCCGCGAACGAGGTCCCGGTCGAGGCCGCCGTGTACTTCGACGACCTCTACGTCGATTCGGGGCTGTCGCTCGACACGGCCTCCCGCGTCGCGGGCGTGAACGCCTGGGTCACCAACGAGTACGAGCACGACGGCGTGCACCACGACGGAGTCGCGGAGCGCCTGTTCACCGCCCTCGAGCACCGGCTCGGCGGCACGGTCAGCGAGAGGAAGCGATGAGCGCGCACGATCACGGAATCGAATTGAACGGCCTGGGGGCGGCGGTCCGCGCCGTCGATTGGGAGTCGAGCACGGCGAACTCCCGCTCGCAGCGCCGCGACCCCCGCATGCCGCTGCTCGCGACCACGCCCGGGTTCACCGATTGGATCCAGACGGGGTGGGGCGACGCGGATCGCACCCCGCGGGTGGAATCCGGCGCGATTCCGGCCGCCGAGGCGCACCGCCGTCGACTGTCCGAGGCGCTGCCAGCGCGGACACTGGTGGTCACCGCCGGGCGCGCGCAGCTGCGCATGAACGACACGTTCTTCGACTTCCGCGCCGACAGCGACTTCCTCTGGCTCGTCGGCTACGCCGTCGAGGACGGCGTGCTCGTGCTGCGGCCCGTCGCGGGCGGGCACGAGGCGACGCTCTACATCACGCCGCCCGCGCGTCCCGGCGACGCGGCGTTCCACGCCGACGCGGCGCACGGCGAACTGTGGGTCGGCCCGCAGCCGGGTGCCGCCGAGCTCGAGGCCGCGCTCGGGATCCGGGTGCGACCGATCGCCGAGCTGGACGTCGCCGACGACGCGCTGATCGCGGGCGCGGCCGTGGTCGCGCGCGGCGCCGGCGCGCAGCTCGACGGGCGCCGGCGCTCGGCGGAGCTCGCGCGCGTGCTCTCCGAGCTGCGCCGGATCAAGGACGCGTGGGAGATCGCCGAGCTGCGCAGCGCGGTCGTGAACACGATGGACGGGTTCGTCGAGGTGCGGCGAGAGATCCCGCGTGCCATCGAGCGCGGCGGGGAGCGCTGGCTGCAGGGCACCTTCGACCGCCACGCGCGCACGGTGGGGCAGGCACCCGGCTACGCGACGATCGTGGGATCCGGTGCGCACGCGCCGATCCTGCACTGGGTGCGCGCCGACGGCGAGATCGATCCGGAGGCGCTGCTGCTGCTCGACATGGGCGTGGAGAATCGCAGCGGCTACACGGCCGACGTGACCCGCACCGTGCCGGCGAGCGGGCGGTTCAGCGACGTGCAGCGGCAGGTGCACGACCTCGTCGAGCGCTCGCACCGGGCGGGGCTCGCCGCGGTGCAGCCGGGCAAGCCCTGGGCGGACTTCCACGCGGCGTCGATGGAGGTGCTGGCGCAGGGGCTCTCAGACTGGGGCGTGCTCCCGGTGTCGGTCGACGAGGCGCTCTCGGAGTCGGGGCAGCAGCACCGCCGGTTCATCGTGTGCGGGGTGGGGCACCACCTCGGACTCGACGTGCACGACTGCGATGCCTCGAGCTACGAGGCCTACTTGGGCGGGACGATCGAACCCGGAATGTCGCTCACGGTCGAGCCCGGCCTGTACTTCCACGCCTGGGACGAGACGATCCCGCCTGAGCTGCGGGGCATCGGCGTCCGTCTCGAGGACGATCTGATCGTCACCGAGACCGGCACCGAGGTGCTCAGCGACGGGCTGCCGATCGACGCCGCGGGGATCGAGCGCTGGATGGCGGAGACGGCCTGATCCGTCGAGGGCTCGAAAAATCCCTGATCCTGACAAAAATTGCGTTTCCTGTCGGTTCGTGGCAGGATTGACGGGTTCGCGCGATCCGCGCGTCAGCTTCGCGCCGCGCCGGCCTCGCCGGTCGAGTCGCGGCGTTTTTCGTCATCGGGCCGAGCGCCCGAACTCATCACTGAAGGAGCATCATGGCAGTCAAGATCCGCCTGAAGCGTCTCGGCAAGATCCGGGCCCCCTACTACCGCATCGTCGTCGCCGATTCGCGCACCAAGCGCGACGGTCGCGTCATCGAGGAGATCGGCAAGTACCACCCGACCGAGCACCCCTCGTTCATCGAGGTCAACTCGGATCGTGCGCAGTACTGGCTGAGCGTCGGCGCGCAGCCGACCGAGCAGGTCGCAGCCATCCTCAAGCTGAGCGGCGACTGGGGCAAGTTCACCGGCGAGGGCGAGACCGAGTCGAAGATCCTCGCTCCCGAGGCCAAGGTTGCTTTCGAGGCCGACTCGGCCAAGAAGCCGGTCCTGCGTCCCAAGGCCGAGAAGCCCGCTGCTCCCGCAGCCGAGGCCGCCGACGAGGCTCCCGCTGCCGACGAGGCCGCGGCTGAGACGGCAGAGGCCTAAGAGTGGCTGCCCCCGCGCTCGCCGAAGCACTCGAACACCTGGTCAAGGGGATCGTCGATCACCCCGAGCAGGTGCGCGTCGATGCGCGCGAGACTCCGCGGGGTGAGCTGCTCGAGGTGCGCGTGAACCCGCGCGACCTGGGCCGCGTCATCGGACGCGGTGGTCGCACGGCGCAGTCGCTGCGCACCGTGATCGGCTCGCTGGCCGACGGCCATCGGGTTCGCGTCGACGTGGTCGACACCGATGCCGAGGGCGGATCCGACACGTCGGACGCCCCGAACGCCGAGGCTCGCGCGTGAGCGCAGCATCAGGCCGCGCGAAGGCTCCCCGACCCGCACAGGGTGCGGGGAGCCTCCGCGTTGGTCGGCTCACCAAGCCCCACGGGCTCAAGGGCGGCGTCAAGATCGAGCTCTACACCGATAATCCCGAGCTGCGCTTCGTGCCGGGCGCCGTGTTCCAGCTGCAGGTCCCCGAGGACTCGCAGTGGTTCGGCCGCACGCTCACGCTGCGCGAGCTCCGCTGGTTCAACGAAACGCCCGTCGCCTTCTTCGAAGAGCTCCCGGACCGGACCGCGGTCGAGAGCAGCGTGCGTGCGATCCTCTGGATCGACGAGGACGCCGTCGCCGCCGGTGCCGAAGAGAACGCCTGGTACGACCACCAGCTCGTCGGCCTCTCGGTGCGTCGCGAGGACCCCGAGCTCGGCACCGTCGAGCTCGGCACCGTCGCCGAGGTGCAGCATTTTCCGGCCCAGGATCTCCTGTCGGTGCATACCCCCAGCGGCACCGTGCTCGTGCCGTTCGTCGAGGCGATCGTTCCGAGCGTCGATCCCGAGGCCGGCGTCGTCATCGTGACCCCGCCGCCCGGGCTCTTCGACGAGAGCGCGGCGATCGAGGCCGGTGGACCCGCTTCGGGCGGTTCCGCGAACGCCGATGCGTCGCCCGCCGAGGGGGAGTCGGGGCCGACCGCATGAGGATCGACGTCGTCTCGATCTTCCCCGGCTACTTCGATGCGCTCGAGCTCTCGCTGCTCGGTAAGGCCAAGAGCCGCGGGCTCATCGATCTGCGCGTGCACGACCTGCGCGAGGCCGCGCACGACAAGCACCGCACCGTCGACGACACCCCCGCGGGCGGCGGGGCCGGCATGGTGATGAAGCCGGAGCCGTGGGGCGAGATGCTCGACGGGATCCTGGCGGACGACGACGCCGACGCCGAACCGCTCATCATCTTCCCGTCGCCTGCCGGCGACGTGTTCACGCAGCGCATGGCCCGGGAACTCGCGGAGGAGCGCCACCTGGTGTTCGGCTGCGGCCGCTACGAGGGCATCGACCAGCGGGTGTTCGACGAGTACGCCGAGCGCGGGCGCGTGCGCCTCGTGAGCATCGGCGACTACGTGCTGAACGGCGGTGAGGTCGCGACGATCGCGATGATCGAGGCGATCGGACGCCTGCTGCCCGGTGTGGTCGGAAACCCCGAGAGCCTGGTCGAGGAGTCCCACGAAGAGGACGGCCTGCTCGAGTACCCGAGTTACACGAAGCCCGCCGAATGGCGCGGGCGCGAGGTGCCGCCCGTGCTGCTGAGCGGCAACCACGCCGCCGTCGAGCGGTGGCGCCGCGAGCAGCGCATCGAACGGACTCGCCGCGTGCGCCCCGAGCTGCTGCCAGAGGAGCTGCGCAAGGCGTAGCGGTTCCTAGCCGACCGAGGCGAGCGCGAACGGCAGCACTGCGGGGGCTCCCGCCCCGCGGAGCAGTCGAGCGCCGACCGTGATGGTCCAGCGGCTGTCGATGAGGTCGTCGACGAGGAGCAGCGGCCCGGGCGCCTGTGCCACCGTCTGCGCGAGCGCGGGCGAGACGCCGAACCGGTTCCAAACCGAGGCCAGGCGGAAGGCGCTGTTGCCGCCGGGGCCGGTCACGGGGATCGAGGGATCGACGTCGAGCGACCCCAGGAACGGCAGGCGGCCGCGTTCGGCGATCGCCGCTGCGGTGCTCGATACCAGCTGCGGCCGCCCGAGCGACGGCATCGCGACGACGCCGACGGGGCGCTCCTGCCACGGCCAGTCGCGCAGCGCGGTGAGCGCGCCGTTCAGGAGGCGTTCGTCGATGGGGCGGTCGGACGAACCGGCGGCGAAGACCTCGCGCAGGGCGCCGCCCCACCCGAGGTCGGTCAGACGGGCGATCGTGCGACCGGGCTCCGGGCGCTCCTCGAGAGCAATGCGTCCGCGCACGGGCAGCCCGCGGCGATCGGCGCCGGTGGGCCATTGCCCGCGGGGCTCGACCGGGACGCCGACGAGTGCGAGCCGTCCGGAAGCCTGTTCGGCGGCGGCGCTCGGGACGTCGCTCGGATACCAGGCTCCGGCGCAGACATCGCAGCGGCCGCAGGCCGCGGCGTTCGGATCATCGAGGTCGCGCTGCAGCAGCTCCATGCGGCAGGTCGCGCCCCGTTCGTACTCGAGCATCGACCGTTGCTCGCTCTCGCGCGCAGCGGCGATGCGCGCGTAACGCTCGGCGTCGTAGTGCCATGGTGCGCCCGTCGCGACCCAGCCGCCCGACACCCGGCGAACGGCGCCGTCGACGTCGAGCACCTTGAGCAGCAGCTCGAGCTGGGTGCGGCGGACGTCGACGCGGGCCTCGAGCGCGGGCGTCGACAGCGGCTCGTCGCCGAGCGCAGCGATGACCGCTGCCGCACGTTCCGGGTCGGGCATGGACGCCGTGGCGAAGTAGCGCCAGATCTCGGCGTCCTCGGCGCCGGGCAGGAGCAGCACGTCCGCGTGATCGGTGGCGCGGCCCGCGCGCCCGACCTGCTGGTAGTACGCGACGGGGGAGGACGGGGCTCCGAGATGGACGACGAAGCCGAGGTCGGGTTTGTCGAAGCCCATGCCGAGCGCGCTCGTGGCGACGAGCGCCTTGACCTCGTTGCGCTTGAGCGCGGTTTCGAGCTGCTCGCGCTCCTCGGGATCGGTGCGGCCGGTATAGGCCGCGACGGCGTGGCCGGCCTCGCGCAGCAACTGCGCGGTGTCTTCGGCGGCCGAGACGGTGAGCGCGTAGACGATGCCGCTGCCCGGCAGCTCCGCGAGGTGCGCGACGAGCCAGGCGAGGCGTTCGCGCGAGGACGGAAGGTTCAGGCAGCCGAGGCGGAGCGATGCACGGGCCAGGGAGCCGCGCAGCGTGAGCACGTCGTCGCCCAGCTGCTCGACGACGTCGGCCACCACGCGGGCATTCGCGGTGGCGGTGGTGGCGAGCACGGGCACGCTGCGGTCGAGGTCCGCGAGCAGCGCCGCGATGCGCCGGTAGTCGGGGCGGAAGTCGTGCCCCCAATCGGAGATGCAGTGCGCCTCGTCGATGACGAGCAGCCCCATGCGTGCGAGCAGCGCTGGCAGCTGCTGCTCGCGGAACCTGGGGTTGTTGAGGCGTTCGGGCGAGACGAGCAGCACGTCGAGCTCGTCCGCTGCGAGCTTCGCCTCGATCTCGCCCCACTCGTCGGCGGTGGCCGAGTTGATCGCCGCGGCCCGCACCCCCGCGCGCTCGGCCGCGGACACCTGGTCGCGCATGAGCGCGAGGAGCGGCGAGACGAGCAGCGTTGGGCCCGCGCCGCGGGCCCGGAGGAGCGCGGTGGCGACGAAGTAGACCGCGGACTTGCCCCAGCCGGTGCGCTGCACGACCAGCGCACGCCGGTGCTCGTCGACGAGCGCGCTGATCGCCTCGAACTGGCCGTCGTGGAAGACCGCGTCGGCGCGGCCCGTGAGCCGCCGGAGCAGCGCGAGGGCTTCGTCGTGCGTGGACGCTGCGGTGATGCTCTGCGGTTCGGGGCTCATGCCTCGATCATGTCAGCCGCCGCCGACATCGGCCGCGGATCGCGCGCAGGCGCGCTCGAACCGGGGAACCCGGGCGGGTCCTGGAATGGCAACGGGCCGGAGGAGCGCAATCGGCGACACGGCATTCGGATCTGTGGCATAATAGATCCTCGTGCCACGGTGCGGTACTGCCGCAAGGGTCCGCACACACCGTGCAGCACTCACCATCTTTTCAAATCTTCAGAATCCGCGCCCCGACTTGCGGCGGCCGCAGAGAGAGACCATCATGCAGAAGCTCGATCACGTCGATGCCGCGTCGCTCCGGAGCGACATCCCCGAGTTCCGCGCCGGCGACACCGTCAAGGTGCACGTCAACATCGTCGAGGGCAACCGCTCGCGTGTCCAGGTGTTCCAGGGCATCGTGATCTCCCGCCACGGCGAGGGCGTCCGCGAGACCTTCACCGTCCGCAAGATCAGCTTCCAGGTGGGCGTGGAGCGCAAGTTCCCCGTGCACTCGCCCGCGATCGACAAGATCGAGGTCGTCACCCGCGGTGACGTCCGTCGTGCGAAGCTCTACTACCTGCGCGGCCTCACCGGCAAGAAGGCCAAGGTCAAGGAGAAGCGCGACTTCTAAGCCGCGACTCCGTCGGGCGCGCGCCGCGCCCGACGCCCCGCTCACAGGCTCCCTCCGGCAACGGATGGGAGCCTGTAGTGTCTGTGCCAGAACCGTGCACGCATCCCGATCCACCCCGACCTCCGGAGCCGCCTGACATGAGCGAAGCCGCCACCCACGACGCACCGCCCGCGAAGCAGCGGCGGGGCGGACTCATCGGCTTCCTGCGGGACCTCGTGATCATCCTGCTGATCGCGTTCCTCATCTCGTTCCTGCTCAAGACCTTCCTGGTGCGCAGCTTCTACATCCCCTCCGGATCGATGATGCACACGCTGGAGGTCAACGACCGGGTGCTCGTCAACCAGCTGGTGCCCAACGTGGTGCCGCTGAAGCGCGGCGACGTGGTCGTGTTCAAGGATCCCGGCGGGTGGCTCACCCCGACCGGGGCGAAGGACCCGACCCCTTCGAACAGGTGCTGCAGACCGTCGGCCTCGCGGCCGACACGAGCAACCAGTATCTGGTGAAGCGGGTCATCGGCGTCGGCGGGGACCGCGTGAAGTGCTGCGATGCCAACGGGCTCGTGACGATCAACGGGGTGCCGATCAAGGAGCCCTACGTGTTCCTGAGCGGCGGCAACACCCGCGCCTCCGGCATGGACTTCGACGTCACGGTGCCCGAGGGATCCATCTGGGTCATGGGCGACAACCGCTACGGCAGCCGGGACTCGCGCTACCACCAGGAGGATCCGGGCAAGGGCTTCGTCAAGGAGAGCGAGGTCGTCGGTCGCGCGTTCGTGCTGAACTGGCCGCTGAACCGATTCACCTGGCTCGGAGACTACCCCGACACCTTCGCCGGTGTCGTCGCCGAGACCGAGCGCCAGAAGCAGCAGCAGTAGCCCGTGGCCGGGGTCTCGAAGGATCCGACCCTCGAGCTCGAGCGCGAGTGGTTCGATGCGGGCGCGCAGCTCGTGATCGGCATCGACGAGGTCGGCCGCGGTGCGATCGCCGGGCCGGTCGCGGTCGGCGTGCACGCTGTGCGCGCCGGCACCGAGAGCTTCCCCGAGGGGCTCCGGGACTCCAAGCTGATCAGCCAGAAGAAGCGCGAGGCGATCGCCGCCGGGATCGATGGCTTCGGCCCCGGTGCCGTCGGGTTCTCGACCGCGCTCGAGATCGACGAGCACGGCATCACCGCGATGCTCGGTGCCGCCGCCCGGCGGGCGCTGCTCGCGCTGCACGAGAGCGGCATCGACGTCACGGGCGCGGTGATCCTGCTCGACGGCTCGCACGACTGGCTGACGCCGGCGCTGCGCGCGCCGCTGGACGTCAGGACCCGGGTGGGCGCCGACCGCGACTGCGCGTCGGTCTCGGCCGCATCGGTGCGGGCGAAGGTCGCGCGGGACGCGTTGATGCTCGAGGCGCACGGGGCGCATCCGCACTACGCCTGGGCCTCCAACAAGGGCTACGGGGCACAGGCGCACTACGACGGCATCGCCGCCCACGGGCTCACCGAGCTTCACCGCACGAGCTGGATCAAGCGCTGAGCCCCAGCGCCCGCCGGACCCCGCGCGGTAGGCTGGATCCGTGACTTCCGTGCTGCAGAACGACGCTCCCATCGGCGTGTTCGACTCGGGCGTCGGCGGGCTCACCGTCGCGCGGGCGATCCGCGACCAGCTGCCGAACGAGTCGATGATCTACGTGGGGGATACGGCGAACACGCCGTACGGCCCGCGCCCCATCGCCGAGGTGCGCAGATTCTCCCTGGAGATCCTCGACGACCTCGTGGCGCAGGGCGTGAAGATGCTCGTGATCGCCTGCAACACCGCGAGCGCGGCGATGCTGCGCGATGCCCACGAGCGCTATGAGGTGCCCGTGGTCGAAGTGATCGGCCCGACGGTGCGCAGCGCCGTGTCGATCACCCGCAACGGCCGCGTCGGCCTCATCGGCACCCAGGGCACCATCCAGTCCCGCGTGTACGACGATCTGTTCAGCATGCGCCCCGATATCGAACTGACGGGGCAGGCCTGCCCCGAGTTCGTCCCCCTCGTCGAAGCCGGACGCACGAGCGGGCCCGAGGTGCTCGAGGTGGCGGAGCGCTACCTCGCTCCGCTGCTCGAACGCGAGATCGACACGCTCGTGCTCGGCTGCACGCACTATCCGTTCCTCCGCGGCGCGATCCGGCAGGTCGTCGGGCCCGACGTCGCCCTCGTCTCGAGCGACGTCGAGACCGCGGCGGAGGTCTACCGGACGCTGACCGACCACGGCCTGCTCCGTTCCGAGGACGCGGGCGAGCCGCTCGTCCGCTACGAGGCCACCGGCGCCGACACCGCCGCCTTCGTCGAGCTCGCGCGTCGCATGATCGGGATCGGCATCGACGCCGTCGACCGCATGCCGACGGGCGCGATCCGCCTGCCCTAGCGCGCAGCCCCGCCGCGCCCCGAGCGCGTCCCACCCGATCCCGCTCCGGCTCCGACCGCACGGTCCGCCGGCCCCACCCAGCAGAGTTCCGGGAGCACCCCGGATTCCTCACCCGAAGGAGCATCATGACGGACACCATCAGGTTCGACGGCCGCACCCCGGCGCAGACGCGCCCCGTATCCATCGAGCGCGGCTGGAGCGCCCAGGCGGAGGGCAGCGCGCTCATCTCCTTCGGCGACACCCGCGTCCTGTGCACGGCATCGTTCACACCCGGCGTGCCCCGCTGGCTCATGGGCCAGGGCACCGGCTGGGTCACGGCGGAGTACGCGATGCTGCCGCGCTCCACCAACGAGCGCATGCAGCGCGAGTCGGTCAAGGGGAAGATCGGCGGCCGCACCCACGAGATCTCGCGACTCATCGGCCGGAGCCTCCGTGCCGTGGTCGACACGAAGGCGCTCGGCGAGAACACCCTCGTGATCGACTGCGACGTGCTGCAGGCCGACGGTGGCACGCGCACCGCCTCGATCACGGGCGCGTACGTCGCCCTCGCCGAGGCGCTCGCCTGGGGCCGCGCTCAGGGCCACATCGCCCGCAAGGCGAAGCCGCTCACCGACAGCGTCGCCGCGATCTCCGTCGGGATCGTGGGCGGGGTGCCGCTCAGCGACCTCGCCTACGTCGAGGACTCGCGGGCCGAGACCGACATGAACGTGGTGGTCACGGGGGCCGGAGACTTCGTCGAAGTCCAAGGCACTGCCGAGGAGTCCCGTTCAAGCGCGCCGAGCTCGATGCGCTGCTCGATCTCGCCCTCGTCTCGACCACCGAGCTGAGTGCGATCCAGCGCGCGGCGCTCGCGGACGTCGACGGGGTCGACGAGCTGATCGGGCGACGCGCATGAGCCCCGCGCAGGTCGTTCTGGCGAGCCACAACGCGCACAAGCTCCAGGAACTGAGGCGGCTCATGGAGCCGCTGATCCCGGGGATCGAACTGATCGGCTACGACGGGCCCGAGCCCGTCGAGAGCGGC
The DNA here is from genome assembly GCF_047946755.1 of Leucobacter sp. HNU. Classification (GTDB taxonomy): domain Bacteria; phylum Actinomycetota; class Actinomycetes; order Actinomycetales; family Microbacteriaceae; genus Leucobacter. The sequence continues at coordinate 860,960 of NZ_CP178837.1, forward strand.
GTCACCTTCGCCGAGAACGCCCTCATCAAGGCACGCGCGGCGGCCGCGCACACCGGCCTTCCCGCCATCGCCGACGACTCGGGGATCTCGGTCGAGGTGCTCGGCGGCTGCCCCGGGATCTTCTCGGCGCGCTGGGGCGGTCCTGCCCGCAGCGACGCGGCGAACGTCGACCTGCTGCTCTGGCAGCTCAGCGACCTGGCGGACGAGCACCGTGCCGCGGCGTTCGTCTGCGCCGCCGCGCTCGCGCTGCCATCGGGCGAGGAGACCGTGCGGATCGGCAATTGGCCGGGCAGCGTGCTGCGCGCCCCCGCGGGCGCGGGCGGCTTCGGGTACGACCCGGTGTTCCGGCCCGAGGGCGAGACCCGGTCGGCAGCGGAGCTCACACCCGCCGAGAAGGACGCGGCGTCCCATCGCACCCGCGCGTTCTCGGCGCTCGTGCCCGAGATCCTCAGCCGAGTGACGGGAGCCGAGTGATGGCGCTGGACCCCACGGCTCCCGTCGGCGATGAGGCCGGCGGGCTGGTGCGTCCCGCGGTCAGCGCGGACGACGCGGCGCGGATCTCGAGCGAGCTCTACGGCATCGACGCCGCTGCCGTCGAGCTCGGCAGCAATCAGGACCGCAACTACCTGCTCACCCACCCCGACGGGTCCCGCAGCGTGCTGCGGATCGACAACCCGGTCTTCGCTCAGGAGGCTCGCGACGCCCAGCACGCCGCGCTCGACGCCTACCGTCGGGCAGGGGTCCGCGTTCCGGCGGTCCTCGCCGGCCTCGACGGCGCGCTCACGCAGACCTGGGGCGGCTATGCGGTGCGGCGCAGCGAGTTCGTGGACGGGGTCCCGCTCGTCGACGCCGGCTACCTCGCCCCCGTGGTGCTCGAGGAATTCGGCGCGCTCGCCGCGGCATCGGTGCGGGCGCTCGAATCGCTCGCGCACCCGGGTCTCGACCGTCCGCACATGTGGGACATGCGGGTGGCCTACGACGAGACGGTTCGCCTCGCTCCGGCGATCACCGATCCCGTGCTCCGCGAACGGGTGATCCAGGCGGCGCAGGCGGCGCACGAGGCCCTCGCGGCGGTCGCGGACGCGCTGCCGGTGCAGGCGATCCACGGAGACCTGACCGACGACAACGTGATGGGGATCCGGGGCGACGATGCCCGGGTGCATCCCGGCACCGTGCTGGATCTGGGGGACCTCTCGCTCGGGTGGCGGGTCGCCGAACTGGCGGTCACGGCGTCTTCGATGCTCCACCACGAGCCGGACCGGCCCGAGCGCGTGCTCGGCACCGTCGCGGCGTTCCATCGCGGCGCCGAGCTGTCGGCGGCCGAGGCGCGGGCGGTCTGGCCGCTCGTCGTACTGCGTGCGGCGCTGCTCGTCGCGAGCGGATGGCGCCAGCTCGAGATCGACGGCGACAACGCCTACGCGCGGGAGCGCGTCGCGGGCGAGCAGGCGATCTTCGACGCCGCGACCCTGATCCCGCTGGTCGAGGCGACCGAGCTCGTGCTCGCCGAAGTGGGCCTGATGGGAGCCCCGCACGGCACGGAGCTGCGGCTGCTGGCGACGCCCGCGCCAGCTGCGGCGGGCACCCTTCCGCTGCGTTCGCTGCTGCCCGACCTCGTCGGCGAGGTCGCGATGCTCGACCCCGGGGTCGAGTCGGAGGCCCTCGAAGCCGGCGCCTGGCTCGCGGCGGATGCCGAGGTATCGCTCGCCGCGTCCGCCCTGGACGGGGGTGCCGCGGCCGCCGTGCTGCCGCACGGCGTCTACCGGCTCACGCGCACGGCGATCGACGCGACCGACGCGGCGAAGACCTGGCCGGCCAACACCGAGATCCGGCTCGCGGCGGGCGACGCGCTGCGCGCGACCGCGCCGGCCGCGGGAACCGTGCTCGCGGTCGGTCCCGACGCGCTGCTCCTCGCGCTCTCGGACGGCTGGTTGCTCGGCATCAGCGGCATCGTGCCGTCCGTGGTCGGCGGCGAATCCGTGGCACTGGGCGGAGCGATCGGCGCGGTCGCGGCATCCGCCGCCGGGTCCGAAGCCCCTCGTGCGGTGACCGTCGGCCTGCGCCGGCCCGATGCGCTGCCGCTGACCGAGGACCACTTCGCCTCGGCGCAGCTCGTCGCTCCGGAGCGCGTGCCCGCGTGGCGGCGTCTGGCGCCCGATCCCGCCGGGCTCCTCGCCCTGCCCGAGCGGGGTCAGCGCGACGAGTCCGGCGACGAGCAGGAGCGGCGATCGCGGATCTTCGCGAGCGCGCAGGAGCGCTACTACGATCGGCCGATGCAGATCGAGCGGGGCTGGAGGCACCACCTCGTCGACACCACGGGCCGCGCCTACGTCGACATGGTGAACAACGTGACGGGTCTCGGGCACGGGCACCCCGGCGTCGCCGATGCGGTGAACCGCCAGATCCGGATCCTCAACACCAACTCGCGGTTCCTCTACCGGGAGCTCGCCGAGTACAGCGAGCGGCTGCTCGACCTGCTGCCGCCGGGCACCGGCCTCGACACCGTGCTGCTCGTCAACAGCGGTTCCGAGGCGGTCGACCTGGCGCTGCGACTCGCTCAGGCCGCGACCGGCCGGCGCACCATCGTGTCGCTGCGCGAGGCCTACCACGGCTGGACCATGGCGTCCGATGCCGTGACGACCTCGGCGTACGACAACCCGTACGCGCTCGAGTCGCGCCCCGACTGGGTCCACGTCGCCGATGTGCCCAATGAGTACCGCGGTACGTACCGGGGGCCGGGGACCGGGCCGAAGTACGCGGCGGACCTCGGCGCCGACCTCGCCGCGCTCGCGGCCGAGGGTCGCGACGCCGCCGGGTTCATCTGCGAGTCGGTGCTGGGCAACGCCGGCGGCGTCCGGCTGCCCGAGGGCTACCTCGCTGACGCGTACGCGCGCGTGCGCGCCGCCGGCGGTCTCTGCATCGCCGACGAGGTGCAGGTGGGCTTCGGCCGCATGGGATCGACGTTCTGGGGCTTCGAGCAGTCGGGCGTCGTGCCCGACATCGTGACCATCGCGAAGCCGATGGGCAACGGGTTCCCGATCGGCGGGGTCATCACCTCGCAGCGGGTGGCCGACGCGCTGGCCTCGCAGGGGCAGTTCTTCTCGTCCGCCGGCGGCAACCCGCTGTCGTGCAGGGTCGGTCTCGCGGTGCTCGATGCGATGCGCGACGAAGGCCTGCAGCAGAACGCTGCCGTGGTGGGCGAGCGGCTCCGCCGAGGCTTCGAAGCGCTGGCGGAGCGGCACGCCCTGATCGGTCCCGTGCACGGAGCGGGTCTCTACCTGGGCGTCGAGCTCGTGCGCGACCGCGAGACGCTGGAGCCGGCGACGGCCGAAGCTGCCGCGATCTGCGAGCGCCTGCGCGAGCTGGGCGTGATCGTCCTCACCACTTCGGAGCGTTCGAACGTGCTCAAGGTGAAGCCCCCGCTGTGCCTCACCGCCGAGAGCGCCGACTTCGTCGTGGCCGCGCTCGACCGGGTCCTCACCGAGGGCTGGTAGCCGACCGGGCTGCTGCGTCAGCGCAGCGCGTCAGTGCAGCAGCCCGGGCACCGTTTCCGCGACGATCGCGAGCGCGACGAGCACGAACACGGCGCCCGCGATCATGTCGATCCACGGCGATGCGCGCCGGAACCAGCCCTGGAAGCGCCGCGCCGAGGCGGCGAGGGCGAAGCCGCAGAACCACAGGAGTCCGATCAGCACCAGCAGCGCGACGATCGCACCGCGATCCCACCAGCTCGCACCGGGCGGCAGCATCTGCGAGAACAGCGCGGTGAAGAACAGCAGCGCCTTCGGATTCGAGAGATTCGTGACGAGGCCCAGCCGGAACGCGCGGGCGCTCGGAGCACGGACCGCCTGCGCTGCGGCAGGATCCCGGAGGTCGCCGAAGCCGGCCCGGATGCTCTGGACGCCGATCCAGATCAGCACCGCTGAACCGGCCAGCTGCAGCGCGGGGAGCGCTCCCGGGATCGCTCGGAGCAGCGCCGAGAGTCCGAGCACGGAGACGAGGATCCAGGCGAGATTGCCCAGCATGACCCCCAGTGCAGCCCGGAGTGCGGATGCGCGGTCGCGGATGCCGAGGCGCAGGAGGAGGAACAGATCGGGGCCGGGCATCACGATCGCAGCGATCCACGCCGCTGCGAGGGTGAGCCAGTCGGCTGCGGTCAGGGCGCTTACGGGCATCCTTCCATCCTGCCAGCCGGGAATCGCGCCCCGCGCCGCCCCGACGATAGGCTCGGGGGAGGCGACGCCGCACGACCGGCGCGATGATGCGATGGGGAGGCGGCGGTGACTGGTACGGGGCGGAGCCTTCCCGCTGCGGGATTCCTGCTCGCGATCGCGTCGGCGGCGAGCTTCGCGCTCTCGGGCATCTTCGCGAGCGCGCTGCTGTCCGCCGGTTGGTCGGCGGGCGCCGCGGTGACCGCTCGGATCACGCTGGCCGCGCTCGTGCTCGCGGTGCCGACCCTGCTGGTGCTCCGCGGCCGGTGGAGCCTGGTGCGCGCCGCCTGGCGCCCGCTCCTGCTCTTCGGGCTGCTCGCGGTGGCCGGGTGCCAGCTCGCGTTCTTCCTGGCCGTGCAGTTCATCCCGCCGAGCCTCGCGCTGCTCATCGAGTTCCTCGGCCCGGTGGTGCTCATGCTCTGGAGCTGGGTGCGGACGCGGGTCGCACCGAGCTGGATCACGCTCGCCGGCGCGGGCATCGCCGTCCTCGGGCTCGTCGCGATCTCGGGCGTCGTCACCGGGGGCTCGCTGAACCCGCTGGGGATCCTGTTCGCGCTGATCGCCGCGGTGGGCAACGCCGCCTACTACGCGACCGGCGCGTCCGCGGATCACGGGATCCCGCCGCTGCCCTTCGTCGGCCTGGGCCTCGGGGTCGGTGCCGTCGTACTCATCATCGTCAGCGCGGCCGGTCTGCTGCCGTTCGCGGTCACCGCCGCACCGGCGGTGATCGGCGGCGTCGATCTGCCTCCGTGGGTCGCCGTCGGCGGCATGGTGCTCATCTCGACGGTACTCTCCTACATCCTCGGGGTCGCGGCCTCCCGCCGACTCGGCGCGACGGTCGCGAGCTTCACCGGCTACTCGGAAGCGCTCTTCGGGATCTTCTGGACCATCGTGCTGCTGGCGGTGATCCCGTCGCCCGCGCAGTGGCTCGGCGCGGCGCTGATCGTGCTCGGGGTCGTCGGCGTCAAGCTCGGAGAAGTCGTGCGCGTCCGCAAGCCGGACCCGGATATGGTTGACGCATGAAGCATCGCCTCCTGACCGGCCTCGCCGCCGGCGCGCTCGCATTCTCACTCCTGCCGCTTACGGCGACCGCCGCGGAAGCGGCCCCGGCGCGCTACAAGAACTGCACCGCCCTGAACAAGGCCTACGCGCACGGGGTGGCGAAGAAGGGCGCGAAGGATCGGGTGCGCGGCAAGACCCGACCCGTCACCACCTTCCGGGTCGACACGGCGCTCTACACGGCCAACCGGCACCTCGACGGCGACGCGGACGGCGTCGCCTGCGAGAAGCGCTAGCGCCGTGGCCACGCTCGTCTGGTTCCGCGACGACCTCCGGATCGCCGACCATCCGGCGCTCGCGGCGGCTGCGGAGGACCCGGACGGCATGGTCCTGCTGTACCTGCTCGACGAGGAGAGCTCCGGTGCGCGGCCGCTCGGCGGCGCAGCTCGCTGGTGGCTGCACGGGTCGCTCGCGGCGCTGCAGACGGAACTCGCCGCTCGCGGCGTCCCGCTCGTCCTGCGCCGCGGCGCGGCCGCCGAGGCGATCCCCAGGATCATCGCCGAGAGCGGTATCGACCGTGTCCTGTGGAACCGACGGTATGGCGACGAGCGGCATGCGGACGCCGAGCTGAAGGCCTCCCTGCGCGCCTCGGGGGTCGAAGCGCACTCGTTCGTCGGCGGGGTGCTGCACGAACCCGGCACGATCCTGACCGAAGCGGGGCAGCCGTACCGCGTCTACTCGCCCTTCTGGCGCGCGTGCGTCGCGGCGCCCGAACCGGCGGTGCCCCTGGACCCGCCCACGCGCTGGAGCGCGGCGAAGGCGCAGCCCGCGAGCGAGGTGCTCGACGACTGGGGGCTCCGCCCCACGCACCCCGATTGGGCGGACGGTCTCGCCGCTCGCTGGGAGCCCGGCGAACGCGCCGCTGCGGAGCAGCTCGAGCGGTTCCTCGACGAGCGTGCGAGCGAATACGCCGCGGGTCGCGACTTCCCGGCGGAGCCCGCGACCTCCGAACTCTCGCCGCACCTGCGCTGGGGCGAGATCAGTCCGCGGCAGGTCTGGCATCGCAGCATCGCCGCGGGCGTCGACGTCGGCACGTTCCTCTCGGAGCTCGGCTGGCGCGAGTTCGCCTGGCACACGGCCTTCCATCGCGGCGCGCTGCACGAGCGCGGCATCGACCCGCGATTCGACGCCTTCCCGTGGCGCTCTGCCGACGTCCACGGCGGCGAGCTCCGCGACTGGGTACGCGGGCGCACCGGCTTCGGCCTCGTCGACGCGGGCATGCGCGAGCTCTGGGCGACCGGGTTCATGCACAACCGGGTACGCATGGTCGCCGCGTCGTTCTTGACGAAGAACCTGCTGATCGACTGGCGCGAGGGAGAGCGCTGGTTCTGGGACACGCTCGTCGACGCCGACGCCGCGAGCAACCCGTTCAACTGGCAGTGGGTCGCGGGCTGCGGGGTCGATGCCGCACCCTATTTCCGCATCTTCAACCCCGAGACCCAGCAGCGCCGCTTCGATCCCGACGGCCGCTACGTCGAACGCTGGGCGTCCGACAGCCTGCTCGTCCCCGGGATCGTCGACCTGCGCGAGAGCCGGATCCGGGCCCTCGCCGCCTACGACGCGATCAAGTGAGTCATCGCGAGCGTTCACCGATCGCCGCGTCGATCGCCTCGGCGGCGGTGCGATGAGCGAACGCGAAGCCCGAGCGCTCGAGCGCCTCGGGGTGCACCGCGGCATCCGCGAGCAGGAGGGAGTCGGCCGCGTCGCGTCCGAGCCCGAGCCGGAGTGCCCATGCGGGCGCGGGCAGCAGGAACGGGCGGTGCAGCGCAGCCGCGAGGGCGCGGCCGATGTCGTTCGCGCTCGCGGTCTCGGGGCCTGAGAGGTTCACGGGGCCCGTGAGCTCCGCCGCGATGACGTGCCGGATCGCCGCGACCTCGTCCTGCAGCGAGATCCAGGGCCAGATCTGCCGTCCGCCGCCGAGCGGGCCGCCGAGGCCGAACCGCGTCAGCGCGATCATGGGTTTCAGTACGCCATCGGGGTGGAGCAGGGGAGCGGTGCGGAGCAGGGCGACGCGCGCATCGGGACCGGCTTCGAGGGCGGTCCGCTCCCACTGCGCGGTGAGCTCCGCGAGGAACGTCCGTCCCGCGGGGCTCTGCTCGGTCAGACGCGCCCCGGGGGCCGAGCCGTAGATGCCGACCGCGGACGCTGACACGAACTGCGGCGCGCCGCCGCCGAGCTGCCGGATCGCACGCGCGATCGTGCGCGTCGGCTCGATCCGGGAGGCCAGGAGCTCCTGCTTCCGGCGCGCCGTCCAGGGGAGGCGTCCGATGCTCGCGCCGTTGAGCGAGACGACCGCCCGGGCCCCCTCGAGCACGGCGGGGTCGAGGGGCGCGGACCCGGGCCGCCACTCGACTTCGTCGCCCGAGCGGGCCGGGCGCCGCACGAGCCGGACGACGGGGATGCCGTCCGCCGCGAAGGAGTCGGCGAGCGCCCGGCCGATGAGGCCGGATGCGCCGGAGATGATGACGCGCGGTTCGTTCATCGCGAGGTGTCCTTTCGTGCGAGCCGGGACGGCCACCATATCGGTCGCCCGATGTCGAACATGAGCGCGGGCACGAGGAAGGCCCGCACGAGGAAGGTGTCGAGCAGCACCCCGAACGCCACGATGAACGCGATCTGCACGAGGAACAGGATCGGGATCACCGAGAGCGCGGCGAAGGTGGCGGCGAGCACGAGCCCCGCCGAGGTGATCACGCCGCCGGTGGCCGCCAGGCCCCGGATCACGCCGTCCCGGGTGCCGTGCATGCGGGACTCCTCGCGGACCCGGGTGGCGAGGAAGATGTTGTAGTCGATGCCCAGTGCGACGAGGAACACGAAGCCGTAGAGCGGCACCGCGGGGTCGGCCCCCGGGAACCGGAAGATGCCGTTGAACACCAGGGCCGAGACACCGAGGGCGGTCCCGAAGGAGAGCACGGTGGTGAGGATCAGCAGTACGGGAGCGACGATCGACCGGAGCAGCAGCATGAGGATCACGAGGATGACTGCGAGCACCACGGGGATGATCAGGGTGCGGTCGTGCACGGAGGCGTCGTTCGTATCGATCGCGGTCGCGGTCACGCCGCCGACGAGGGCGGGCGTGCCCGCCGACGCGAATGCCGATCGGAGATCGCGGACCGTGCGTTCGGCGGCATCGGAGTCCGCGGCGCTCGTCAGGGTGCCCTGCAGCAGCACGCGCCCGTCGACCTCGGTGGGCGCGGGAGCCGGTGCACCCGGCGGGCCCTGCGCCACGATGCCCTCGCCCGTGACCGTCGCCGAGCCCGAGGGGGCGTCCCTCGAGACCACGGTGACGCCGTCGATGCCGCGCTGCGCCAGCATCGTGTCGGCCGCCTCGCGCAGTTCGGCGGCCGGGACCACGACGGAGACCGGGCTCCCGGATCCACCGGGGAAGTGCTCGCCGAGCACGCGCTGTCCGTCGCGGGCGCCGGAGCTCGTCAGCACGAGATCCGACTGCGAGACGCCCTGCGCCTGCAACTGCGTCACGCCCGCGGCACCGATCAGCAGGAGCGCGGTGGTGGCGATCCAGATGGTCCGCGGCCGACGGCGGATGAGCCCGCCGAGCCTCGCCCAGACCCCGCGGGTCGGCACCCCGCCCTCCGCGGCCACCGCCTCGGGCTCGAAGCGCGGCCGCTTCGGCCAGAACGCGGCGCGGCCGAACGCGAAGAGGAGCGCCGGGAGCAGCGTGAGCGCGGCGAGCATCGCGAACACGATGCCGATCGAGGCCACGGGCCCGAGAGCGCTGTTGGACTTGAGGTCGCTGAGGAGGAGGCAGAGCAGGCCGGCGATGACGGTTCCCCCGACGCCACGATGGGCTCCCAGGAGCCGCGGAGCGCCCGGAAGGTCGCGGCGGTCTTGTCCTGCTCGACGCGCAGCGCCTCGCGATAGCGCGACACGTAGAGCAGCGAGTAATCGGTCGCGGCGCCGATGACGAGGATGAAGAGGATGCCCTGGGTCTGCCCGCTGAGCAGCAGCACTCCGCTCTTGGCGAGCCACCAGACGCTGAGCAGCGCGACCGTGAGCGCGAACAGGCTGGTCGAGAGCACCGCGATGGGGAGGAGGAGCGAGCGGTAGACGACAATGAGGATCACGAGCACCGCGAGGAGGGCGACGAGGAGCAGGATCCCGTCGATGCCCGAGAACGCCTCGACGAGGTCGGCGGTGAAGCCGGCGGGCCCGGTCACGTGCGCGACGATCCCGTCCGGCGCCTGCGCTGAGAGCTGCGCCGAGATCTCGTCGACCACCGTGCTCACCTTCACCGAGGTATCGACCGGCACGAACGCCTCCGCGGCGAGACCGTCCTTCGACGGGATCACGGGGGAGACTCCGTCGGCCACCCCGGCGATCTCGCCCAGATCCTGCACCGCGCCCGACAGGCGCTCGAGCTGCTCGGGGCTGATCTTCGACTCCGAGGCGAAGACGACGACCGCGGGGATGGCGTTCGACTCGGTGAAGTCGCCGAGCATGCGCTGCACCTTCGTGGCATCCGCCGAAGACGGCAGGTAGGCCGTCTGATCGTTGGAGGAGACCTCGCTCACCTTGCCGAAGTAGGGTCCGCCGACGCCGGCGCCCGCGAACCACACCAGGATGATGAGCGCCGGGAGGATGACCCGCAGCCAGGCGGGCACTCGGCGCCGGGGTGCGGATGCGGAGGGACCCGACGATGCCGTGCGTGGGTCGTGCTGCTGCGTCACTCGGATCATCTCCATCGAATCGATATCTCGTGGTTGATAGTTTCCCTGAGTGTAATTTAATCTGAGGTCCTCGTCAGCGCAACACTAGGATGACGCCATGTCCGATGAACGCGACGGGGTCCCGTCCGACCCGATCGCCGCCAGCCTCTACGAAGTCGACTCGAGCGACCCGCGCAGCGAACTCGTCGACCGATCCGGCCTGTCGCCCGAGGCGATCGGCCAGATCGGCCGACTCATGGCCTCGCTGTCCGCGCTGCGCGAGGTCGAGCAGGAGGTGTCCGATGCGTCGCAGAGGTACATGCGCCTCAGTGCGCAGGACATGCGGGCGCTGCACTACCTGATCGTCGCCAAGAACCGCGCCGAGGTGGCGACGCCCGGCATGCTCGCCGCGCACCTCGGCATCTCGGCGGCCTCGACCACCAAGCTCCTGAACCGTCTGGAGCGCGGGGGTCACATCGTGCGCAACGTGCATCCGGCTGATCGTCGGGCCTTCGCGATCGAGGTGACGCGGGAGACCGAGGTCTCGGCGATGCAGACGGTGGGGCGCCAGCAGTCGAAGCGATTCCACGCGGCCGCCCGGCTGAGCCCCGAAGAGCGTGAGACCGTGATCCGCTTCCTCGACGACATGGCCGCCGAGCTCTCGCTGGAGGGTGCGGAGTGGGCGTCTGACGGCACCGAGTAGGCCGGATCCGTGACACAACGGGGCGATACCGCCCGGTCCGCCCGTCCGGTCAGTCCGCGGAGCGTCCGCCGGGCCCGTAGAGCCGGGCGACGTCCTCCGACCCGAGCCACCCCGCATACGTCGGACCCTGGGGCCAGCCGGCGGGGGAGTCCTGCCACGCCTCCTGCCGCCCCAGCGGCAGCAGGTCGACCAGCGGGAAGGTATGCGCGACCTGTTCGACGCCCCGGCTCGTCGTCGACCAGGTGCGATACACCGTGTCGCCGTCGCGGAGGAACACGTTGAGCGCGAAGCCACCGCCCGCCGGGGCATCCACGTCCGCCCCGAACGGACTGCCGGCAGTCGAAAACCACTCCATCCAGTTCCCGACGCGGTCGCGGTAGGCGAGGGCCTCCTCGATCGGGCCCTGGGTGACGATCACGAATCTCGCGTCGTAGGGCTCCAGGAACTCGAGTCGCGTGAACTGCGAGGTGAAGGACGTGCATCCGCCGCACTGCCACTCGGAGTCCGGGAACCACATGTGGTGGTAGGTGATGAGCTGGGAGCGGCCGTCGAAGAGATCGACGAGGCGCACGGGGCCGTCGGCTCCCTGCAGGGTGTAGTCGGGCAGCTCCACCATCGGCAGGCGCCTGCGCTGTGCGGCGATGGCGTCCAGCTCGCGCGTCGCGGCCTTCTCACGCACCCTCAGCGCATCGAGCTCCCGCCGCCAGGCCTCTGCGTCGACGACCGGCGGCATCGCAGTGGACGGGGTTTCGGACGACATCGGCGTCTCCTTCCGTTCTCCGACCATTCTGCGCCGGTGCGCGGGAAGGTCAAGGGCGGCCTCGGCCCGCCCGGCTAGCATGGGCGGATGAGCGATGCGCCGTTCCTCGTGAGCTCCTGCCTGGCGGGCATTCCCTGCCGCTACGACGCTCGCGCGCGACCCGACGACGCGGTGATCGAGGCGGTCCGCGAGGGGCGCGCGATCCCCGCGTGCGCCGAGCAGCTGGGCGGTCTGCCCACGCCCCGTCCCGCCGCCGAGATCGTCGGGGGCGATGGGGATGACGTGCTGCGGGGCTCGGCACGGGTGATGAGCATCGATGGCGAGGATCTGACGGCGCAGTTCGTCGCCGGGGCAGAGGCCGTCGCGGAGATCGTCGAGCGTCATGGCATCGAGCGAGCCCTGTTGCAGGGGCGCAGCCCGTCCTGCGGCTGCGGGACCATCTACGACGGCACCCACTCGGGTGCGCTCGTCGACGGCGACGGCGTGCTGACCGCGGTGCTCGCACGCCGGGGGCTCTCGATCGAGCCGGTTCGCGGGCGCCGCCAGGAGTAGGCCGACCGATCGGTGGTGCGCAAGAAGGGACTTGAACCCTCACGTCCGAAGACACTGGAACCTAAATCCAGCGCGTCTGCCAATTCCGCCACTCGCGCGCGTGCCGCGCGGGACGGCACCGCCCCAGCCTAGCGCGGCCCGTGCGGATGGGAGCGCCCGCGCGGCGCGAGCCGGGGTCCGCCGGGAGTAGGCTGGATGCCACTTGCAGGCGCGCATTTCGGCACGCGCCGACGAGGGAGACGAAGGAGCCCGAGTGACCCGCACCATCAAGCTGGCAGTGATTCCCGGCGACGGCATCGGACCGGAGGTGATCGAGCAGGCGAATCGCGTGCTCGACGCCGTGCTCGACGGCGGCGACGTCGCGCTCGAGCGCACCGAGTTCAAGCTGGGCGCCGAGCGCTTCCTCGAGACGGGCGACACGCTCCCCGAGGACGAGCAGGCGGCCATCGCCGAGCACGACGCGATCCTGTTCGGCGCCGTGGGCGGGGTTCCCGGCGACCCGCGGCTCAAGGCGGCGAACATCGAGCGCGGGCTGCTGCTGAAGCTGCGCTTCGACTTCGATCACTACGCCAACGTGCGCCCCTGCGCGCTCGTGCCGGGTGTGGCCTCGACGCTCGCGAACCCGGGCGAGGTCGACTTCGTCGTGGTGCGCGAGGGCACCGAGGGCCCCTACGCGGGCAACGGCGGACGCCTGCGCCCGGGCACGCCCGCCGAGGTGGCGACCGAGGTCTCCGTCAACACCGCCTACGGCATCGAGCGCGTCGTCCGCTACGCGTTCCAGGTGGCGGAGAGCCGCCCGCGCAAGACGCTCACCTGGGTGCACAAGACGAACGTGCTCGTGCACGCCGGCGCCACCTGGCAGCGCATCGTCGAGGCCGTCGCCGCCGAGCACCCCGGCATCGCCGTCGACTACATGCACGTCGACGCGGCGACGATCCACATGGTGCAGAACCCGTCGCGCTTCGACGTGATCGTGACTGATAACCTGTTCGGTGACATCCTCACGGACCTGGCCGGCGCCATCGGCGGCGGCATCGGGCTCGCAGCCAGCGGCAACATCAATCCCGACGGCACGTTCCCGAGCATGTTCGAGCCCGTTCACGGATCTGCTCCCGACATCGCGGGGAAGCAGCTGGCGGACCCGACCGCGGCGATCCTCTCCGCAGCCCTCATGCTCGACCACCTCGGTCTCGCCGCAGACGGCGACCGCATCCGCGCGGCGGTGCGGTCCGATCTGGCCGGCGCCACCGATCGCGGCGACGCACCGCGCTCGACCACCGCCGTCGGCGACGCGGTGATCGCGCAGCTCCCGGCCCGCGCCTAGCGCCGCCGGATACGACTCAGCACCCGCTCCAGGAGAAAGCACGCACATGACCGCTCTCGCATTCACCCGCACCGAAGCCGATCGACTGCCCGACGCCGAGCGCGAGGCGATCCTCGCCGACCCCGGCTTCGGCAACCACTTCACCGATCACATGGTCTCGATCTCGTGGAGCGTCGACGCGGGCTGGCACGACGCGCAGGTCCTGCCGTACGGGCCGCTGCAGGTGGACCCGGCTTCGTCGGTGCTGCACTACGGGCAGGAGATCTTCGAGGGACTCAAAGCGTACCGCCGCCCCGACGGGTCGATCGTCACCTTCCGCGCCGACGCGAACGCTCGTCGCCTGAACACGAGCGCCGACCGGCTCGCCCTGCCCGAGCTCCCCGAAGAGCTCTTCGTGGCTGCGGTGAACGAGCTGCTGCACGTCGACGCGGACTGGGTGCCCTCGGGTGAGGACCAGAGCCTCTACCTGCGTCCGTTCATGATCGCCGACGAGAGCTTCCTCGGCGTGCGAGCCGCCCAGAAGGCGCGCTTCCTCATCATCGCGAGCCCCGCGGGCGCCTACTTCACGGGCGGCGTGAAGCCCGTCTCGATCTGGCTGTCGAAGGATCTGGCCCGCGCCGGTCGCGGCGGAACGGGGGCCGCGAAGTGCGGCGGCAACTACGCCTCGTCCCTGCTGCCGACCCGCATCGCGGCTGCGAACGGCTGCGCGCAGGTGCTCTTCACCGACTCGGCCACCGAGGACACGATCGACGAGCTCGGCGGCATGAATCTCTTCCTCGTGCGCGCGGACGGCACGCTCGTCACCCCGCGCACCAACGGCAACATCCTCGACGGCATCACCCGCTCGAGCCTCATCCGCCTCGCCGAGGCGCGCGGGCACCGGGTCGAGGAGCGCGACGTCACCGTGCGCGAGTGGCGCGAGGGCGTCGCCGACGGCAGCATCACCGAGGCGTTCGCGTGCGGCACCGCGGCCGTGATCACTCCGATCCAGGCGCTCGTCGCCGAGGAGGGCACGCTGCTCGACTTCGGAGCGGGCGCTCCGGGCGAGCTCACCATGTCGCTGCGCGAGGAGCTCACGGGGATCCAGTTCGGCACGGTCGAGGATCCCTTCGGCTGGGTGACCGAGGTGGTTCCCGCGAACGCCGGGGCGGCCGCCTGATGCGGGTCGCGCGGTTCCGCACCGACGACGCGATCACCTTCGGCATCTTCGACGAGGCCGAGCACGGCGGAGGCGAGGAGCTCGTCGAACTCGTCGCCGACCCCATGGTCGCGGGATACGAGACCACGGGTCGCCGATTCCGCCTCGACGAGGTCAAGCTGCTCGCCCCGGTGATCCCACGATCGAAGATCGTCTGCGTCGGCAAGAACTACCAGGATCACGTCGACGAGATGGCCGGGGTCACCGGCATCGGCGGCTCGGCGCCCGAAGAGCCGCTGCTCTTCCTCAAGCCGAACACCTCGGTGATCGGTCCGGACAACGCGATCGTGCGCCCGGCGATCTCCGACCGCGTCGAGCACGAGGGCGAGCTCGCCGTCGTGATCGGCGCGATCGCGAAGGACGTCCCCGAGTCCGAGGCGTTGAAGTACGCCTACGGCTTCACCTGCGCCAACGACGTGACCGCGCGCGATCTGCAGATCAGCGACGGCCAGTGGGCGCGGGCCAAGGGCTTCGACACGTTCTGCCCGCTCGGCCCGGTCATCGAGACCGACCTCGACCTCGCCGATCTGCGCGTCGAGACGCGCGTGAACGGCGAGGTGCGGCAGAGCGCTTCCACGAAGGATCTGATCCACTCGATCCCGAAGATCATCGCGCACGCGTCGCAGGCGTTCACGCTGCTGCCCGGCGACGTGATCCTCACCGGCACCCCCGCGGGCGTCGGGCGGCTTGAGCCGGGCGACACGGTCGAGGTCGAGGTGCAGGGCATCGGGGTGCTGCGCAACACCGTGAGCTGATCCGGCGGTCTTCGCGTCCGCGGGATGCGACAATAGACGGCGATGGATCCCAACAAGCTGAATCACGACGCCGACGCGCCCCGCCTGATCAAGACGCGGCCCCGCGCAGACGGCGATGCGGCGCGTCCGCAGACGCGCCCCCGCACCGAGGGCTGGACCCAGCTGACCGGGCCCGACGGGCGCCCGACGCTGCAGTTCGCGTCGCCGCGCGTGAAGCAGCCCGACACGCACCTGGCCGACATGACCCTCGCCGAGCGCGAAGCAAAGATCGTCGAGATGGGCCTGCCGAAGTTCCGGGCGAAGCAGGTCTCGAAGCACTACTTCGAGCACCGCACCACCGATCCCGAGCAGATGACCGACCTGCCGAAGGAGCGCCGCGAGGAGATCGCGGCGGCGTTCTTCCCGCCGCTCCTCACCGAGGTAAAGCGCCTCGTCACCGACGACGGCGACACCATCAAGTTCCTCTGGCGGCTGTTCGACGGCGCGCTCGTCGAGTCGGTGCTCATGCGCTACCCGGGACGCATCACGCTCTGCGTCTCGAGCCAGTGCGGCTGCGGCATGAACTGCCCCTTCTGCGCGACCGGCCAGGCGGGACTCACCCGCAACATGTCGACCGCCGAGATCCTCGATCAGATCGTGCAGGCGAACCGCGTGATCGCCGAGGGCGGCCTCGGCCGCAGGCGCGAGGCCGGCAACGGGGCGGAGCCCGAGCGGGTCAACAACATCGTCTTCATGGGCATGGGCGAGCCGCTCGCCAACTACAAGCGGGTCATGAACGCGGTGCGTCGCATGGTCGCGCCGTCGCCCGAGGGCCTCGGCATGAGCGCACGCGGCATCACGGTGTCGACCGTGGGGCTCGCGCCCGCCATCAAGAAGCTCGCCGACGAGGACATCCCGGTGACCTTCGCGCTGTCGCTGCACGCGCCCGACGACCAGCTGCGCGACGAGCTGATCCCCGTCAACAGCCGCTGGAAGGTCGACGAGGTGCTCGACGCCGCGCGCGGCTACTACGAGAAGACCGGTCGACGGGTCTCGATCGAGTACGCCCTCATCAAGGACATGAACGACCACGCGTGGCGCGCCGAGCTGCTGGCCGACAAGCTGAACGCCCGCGGCCGCGGCTGGGTCCACGTGAACCCGATCCCGCTGAACCCGACCCCGGGCTCGGTGTGGACCTCGTCCACCCGCGAGGTCACCCGGGAGTTCGTCGATCGCCTCAATGCCGCCGGGATCCCGACGACCCTGCGCGATACCCGGGGCAAGGAGATCGACGAGGCCTGCGGCCAGCTGGTCGCGACCGAGCAGGACAAGGCGGACGCCGCGGCGTTCGCCGACGCCGCGAGCTGAGGCGGGCGGCGGTCGCCCCCGCTCTCAGCGCCCGAGTGCGCTCGCGAGCAGTTCGACGTCGGCCTCGGTGTTCCAGAGGTGGAACGCGACGCGAGCGTTCCCGGCGCGACCCGAGGCGACGATGCCGGCTGCGGTGAGCGCGGCGAGGTCGGATCCGTCGGGATCCGCCCAGGTCACGATCGCGGACTCGCACTCGGGCAGGCCGAGCACCTTCCGGGCTCGGCGGGCGAGGCCGACGGCGTGCGCCTGCGCGAGGCCGGGTTCGAGCCCGGCGAAGAAGCGCAGCGCGGCCTCGGCTCCCGCGATCGCCTGCCAGGCGGGGGAGAGGTCGAAGCGTCCGGCCCCCGCTGCGAGCGGGGTGTGGCCGGCGTAGCAGGATCCCCAGACGTCGTCGGCCGAGCACCAGCCGGCGGCGATCGGGGTGAGCGCGTCGTCGAGCCCGGCGCGCACGGTGAGGAAGCTGACGCCGCGCGGCGCGCACAGCCACTTGTAGGCGTGGCAGACGGTGAAGTCGAAGCCGGCGCCGCCGACGGGCAGCCAACCGAGCGACTGAGTGAGATCGACGAGGGTGCGGGCGCCGGCCGCCTCGGCGGCGGCGACGACGGCGGCGTGGTCGGCGATCGCGCCGGTCGCGGACTGCACGAGCGAGAACGCCACGAGCGCGGTCTCGGGCCGGATCTCCGCGGCGAGCCGGTCGAGGGACGCGTAGCGCACGCTGATCCCGCGGGACGCGAGCTGCTCGAACGGGTGCGTGAGGGAGGAGAAGTCGCCCTCGACGCAGAGCACCTCGGCGCCGTCGGGAACCGAGGTCGCGACGACCGACACCAGTTGCGAGACCTGCCCGGCGACCGCGACCCGGTCGGCGGGCACCTCCGCGATCCGGCCGAAGTGCTCGCGGCAGCGCTCGACGAGGCCGCCGATCGCGCGAGCGTCGAGCCGGCCGGCCGCCCAGGCGTCGATGGTGTCGTGCGCAGCCCGTGCGGTCTCGTGCGTCGGCAGCCCGCCGGTGCACGCCGAGAGGTATCCGCGCACCTCGGGGAACGCGTCGGACGGGATGCGAGGAGACGTTGCGGTCATGCCGCCAGGCTAGGAGCGCCCGCTTCATAAGAAAAGAGAATGCTTCTTATCTTTTTGTTTCCACTGGCTTATACTCGTGTGCATGACCACGCAGCGCACCGGCGATCCGCTAGGTTCCATCGACTCGACCGAACTCCGCATTCTGCACGCCCTCGCCACGACGGGCTCGCTGACGGCCGCGGCGGCGAGCCTCGGGCTCAGCCAGCCCGCGGTGAGCCAGCGCATCAAGCGCGTCGAGACCCGGCTCGCGGTGCCGCTCATCGAACGCCAGGGGCGGGGGATCCGGCTCACCCCCGCCGGACAGATCCTCGCCGATCACGGGCGGACCGTGGTCGCCGAGATCGACGCGGCGCTCGCGGCGATCGACGACCTGCGCGGCGAGCGCGGCGGCACCCTGCGGCTCGTCGGCTTCCCCTCGGCCTCCGCGACGATCGTGCCCGCGGTGATGCGCCGGCTCGCGACCGAGGCGCCCGACGTCTCGCTGCAGTACCGCGAGGCCGAGCCGCCCGCGGCTGTCGCGATGCTGCGCGACGGCGAGGTCGACTGCGCCCTGATCTTCGACTACGCGGGCGCGGCGGAGCGCCCCGCCGGCAGCGTCTTCACGCCGTTCTGGCGCGAGGAGGTGAAGCTCGTCGTCTCCCAGGAGCGCGCGGGCGACCAGCACGAGGCGCACCTCGGGGAGTACGCGGCGGAGCACTGGATCGCGGGCTGCGAGAAGTGCCGGGGCCACCTGCTCACCGCCGCGGCCGAGCACGGCTTCGAACCCGACATCATCCAGGAGACCGACAACGTCCCCGCGATGCTCGCGATGGCCGCGGCAGGCGGCGCGGTCGCGATGGTTCCCGACCTCGCGCTCGCCGCGGCGCGCACGCTGCCCGACGACGCCTGTGCGCTGCCCATCGTTCCGCCGCGCACCCGCACCATCGGGCTCGTATCGATGGACACCGCGAACGAGAGCCCGCAGGTGCGGCTCGCGAAGCGCATGCTCGGCGGCGTCGACGGATCCTGCTGGGGGCTGGAGTCCGTCGCGTGAGCGGCGGAGCGCCGCAGCGGACCTCGCACCGGGCACCGGCTTCGTCGGGTGCCGTTCTCGACGCGGGCGCGGTCGCCCGGATCCAGCGGCGCACCCTCTGGGTGCTGGCGGCGGGCACGGTGCTCGGCGGACTCGGCGTCGGCGCGGCGCTCTCGGTCGGTGCGCTGCTGCTCGCGCAGGTGAGCGGCAACGACGCGATATCGGGGCTCGCCTCCGCGGTGTTCAACGCGGGCGCCGCGGCCGCGGGCATCCCGCTCGCGCGTATCGCCGCACGGCACGGGCGCCGCCGGGCGCTCGTCACCGGCAGCATCGTCGCGATGATCGGTGCACTGGTCGCCATCTTCGGCGCCGTGATCTCCGTCTGGTGGGTGCTCGCCGTCGGCCTCGCCGCGCTCGGCGTCGCGAGCGCGGTGCAGCTGCTCTCACGATTCGCCGCGGCGGACCTCGCTCGACCGGAGAACCGCGCGCGCGACCTGTCCCTCGTGGTGTGGTCCATCACCGTCGGCGCGGTCGTCGGCCCCAACCTCATCGGACCGGGAGCCGTCGTCGGCTCCGCCCTCGGCATCGCCCCGCTCGCGGGAGTGTTCGTCTTCGCGTTCGTCGCCCAGGTGCTCGCAGCGTTCGTGAACGCGCTCGGCCTGCGTCCCGACCCGCTGCTCACCGCCCGCGCACTGCCGCAGGCCGATCCGACCGGGCCGATCGGCGTCGACGGTGGATCCGCTCGCGGGGACCGCGTCGCCCAGATCCTCACCATCGTCGTGATCGCGATCGCGCAGGCGGTCATGGTGGCGCTCATGGCGATGACGCCGCTGCACCTCATGCATCACGAGGGCACTCCCGAGATCGTCGGGATCACGCTGAGCCTGCACATCGCAGGCATGTACGCGCTGTCGCCGGTGTTCGGCCTGCTGGCGAGCCGCATCGGTCGCATCCCGGTCGTTGCGGCGGGACTCGTGATCCTGCTCGGCTCCGCCGCGCTCGCGTACTTCGCGGGTGCGTCGCACGCCCTCGTGCAGGTGGCGCTCGTGCTGCTGGGGCTCGGCTGGAGCGCCGTCACCGTGGCGGGCGCCGCTCTGCTGACCGAACTGACCCCGCGCGCGGACCGTCCGCGCTGGCAGGGCCGCTCGGACACCTTCATGAGCGCGTCGGGAGCCGTCGCCGGAGCCCTCTCGGGTCTGGTCTTCGCGGTCGGCGATTTCCCGTTCCTCGCGGTCGTCTCGGCGCTCATGCTGGCGATCGGCGCGATCGCGGCGGTTCCGCTCGCGCTGCGTTCCCGAGGCGCGGCGGGCGCCGCCGATCGAGCGACGCAGGGCGGCGTCACCCGGTAGACTGGGCGGTGATGTCTGAGACCCGTGAACCCCAGTTTTCCACCGCGACCGGCGCCGACGTCCGCGTCCGCTTCTGCCCGTCGCCCACCGGCACTCCGCACGTGGGCATGGTCCGCACTGCGCTGTTCAACTGGGCGTACGCCCGCCACACCGGCGGCACTTTCGTCTTCCGCATCGAGGACACCGACGCCGCTCGCGACAGCGAGGAGAGCTACGGCCAGATCATCGACTCCCTGCGCTGGCTCGGGCTCGACTGGGACGAGGGCATCGACGCGGGCGGAGCCGACGGCCCCTACCGCCAGTCGCAGCGCGGCGAGATCTACCAGGGCGTCATCGCCCGGCTGATCGAGGCCGGGCACCTCTACGAGAGCTTCTCGACGGCGGAGGAGATCGACGCGCGCAACGAGGCCGCCGGCCGGCCCAAGCAGCTCGGCTACGACAACTTCGACCGAGATCTGAGCGACGAGCAGCGGGCCGCGTTCCGCGCCGAGGGCCGCCAGCCCGCGCTCCGCTTCCGGGTGCCCGACGTCGACCTCTCCTTCACCGACCTGGTGCGCGGCGACATCACCTTCCCGGCGGGCTCCACCATCGACTTCGTCGTCGTGCGCCCCAACGGCGCTCCGCTCTACACTCTCGTCAATCCGGTCGACGACGCGCTCATGGGCATCACCCACGTGCTGCGCGGCGAGGACCTCCTCTCGTCGACGCCGCGCCAGATCGCGCTCTACCACGCGCTCGTCGAGATCGGGGTGGCGAAGGCGATCCCGCGCTTCGGCCACCTGCCCTACGTCATGGGCGAGGGCAACAAGAAGCTCTCGAAGCGCGATCCCGAGTCGAACCTGCTGCACCACCGCGACCGCGGCTTCATCCCCGAGGGGCTGCTCAACTACCTCTCGCTGCTCGGCTGGTCGCTGGCGCCCGACCGCGACGTCTTCTCGCGCGACGAAATGGTCGCGGCGTTCGACGTCGAGAACGTGAACCCGAACCCGGCCCGCTTCGACCAGAAGAAGGCCGACTCGATCAACGCCGACCACATCCGCCTGCTCTCGGAGGACGACTTCGGCCAGCGGATCCTGCCCTACCTCATCGCGGGCGGTGCGCTGCCGGTCGAACCGAGCGCCGCGCAGCTCGAGATCGTGCGCGCGGCGGTGCCGCTCGTGCAGAGCCGCGTCACGGTGCTGTCCGAGGTCGCCGGCCTCATGGGCTTCCTCTTCACCACCAGCGATGCGCTGGTGTACGAGGAGGACGCGCTCAAGTCGCTCAAGGACGATGCGCCGCAGGTGCTCTCCGCGGGCCTCGCCGCCCTCGAGGCGATCCCCGAGGCGGAGTGGGAGACCGAGCGGATCCAGACCGCGCTCCAGACGGCCCTCGTGGACGAGCTCGGGCTGAAGCCGCGCATCGCGTTCGGCGCGCTCCGCGTCGCCGCGTCGGGTCGCCGCATCTCGCCGCCGCTCTTCGAGTCGTTCGAGCTGCTCGGCCGCGACGAGTCGCTGGCACGCCTGCGCCGTCTCGCCGATCGCCTCGCATCGGGGGAGTGACCCAGTCATGACCGCGTCGGATCGTACCGAGGGCGAGGCGCCGATCGGCGTCGCCATCATCGGCGGCGGTCCGGCCGGTCTGTCGGCGGGCCTGCAGCTCGTGCGCGCGAACCGCAGGATCGCGATCCTCGACAGCAATCGCCCGCGGCACTCGGCGACCCTCGAGTCGCACGGCTTCCTCACGCGGGACGGCGCGCCGCCGCTCGAGCTGCGGCGCCTCGGCCGCGAGGAGTTCGAGCGGTATCCGACGGCGCGCTTCGCGCAGGTCATGACCCGCGAGGTGCAGCCGCTCACCCCGGAGGAGGCCCGCGCGACCGGGTTCCCCGACGGGATCGGGTTCCGCGTGCGCGGTACCGGGGTGCGGGGCGCGTCCGACGTCGAGTTCCTCTCGCGACGGGTGCTGATCGCGGCCGGCCTCACCGAGGAGCTGCCGGCGCTGCCGCTGATCCGGGCCTACTACGGCACGGCGCTGCACAGCTGCGTCGAGTGCGACGGCTTCGAGAAGACCGACAAGCCGCTCGCCCTCATCGGCGAGACGAGCGACGTCTTCGCGCGGGCCCTGCTCATCAGCCGCTTCAGCTCCGATCTGATCGTGTTCACCAACGGCGCCGATACCGTGCGTCCCGATCAGGAGGCGCAGCTCTCCGCCGTCGGGATCCGGGTCGAGCGTCGCGCGATCGACGACATCGTGGGTGAGAAGGCCGAGATGACGGGGGTCCGGCTCACCGACGGGACCGTGATCCCGCGGGTGGGCGGGTTCGTCCGCCCCCGGTGGCACGCGCCCGTCGAGTTCCTCGGCGAGCAGCCGATCGAGCGCGACGACTGGGGCCTGATCCGGGTCGACGAGCGCGGCGAGACCTCGATCCGCGGGGTGTACGCCGCGGGGGACATCGTGCCGCCGGGGCCCCAGCAGCTCATCATCGCCGCCGGGAACGGCGCGCAGGTGGCTGCGAAACTGAACATGGACCTCATTCGAGGCGCACTGGGCGTAGGGAAGATCGATGACTGAGACGGAGCAGCGGGTGGAGCAGCGGGCACCGGGATCCGAGGATCCCTCGCGGTACCTGACGCCGGGCGCGCGCGGTGCCGCGGTGGGCGCGCGCTACGCGACCATCTCGGCGATCTTCGCGGGCATCCTGCTCATCTCGAACGTGGTCGCGGTGAAACCCATCGCCTTCGGTGCGATCCCGATCGGCGACTTCGCCCTGCCGCTGGTCTTCGACGGCGGCGTGTTCCTGTTCCCGCTCGCCTATGTGCTCGGCGACGTGCTCGCCGAGGTCTACGGGCTCAAGGCCACGCGCCGCACCATCTTCACGGCGTTCGCCCTCGCGGCGCTCGCCTCGCTGACGATCCTCGCGACGCAGGTGTCGCCGCCCGCCTCCGGTTGGGAGAACCAGGCGGCGTTCGAGGCGGTCCTCGGCTTCGTCCCGCGCATCGTGCTCGCGAGCCTCACCGGCTTCCTCGCCGGGCAGCTGCTCAACGCCTGGGTCATGGACCTCATGCACCGGCGGTCGAAGGGGCGCTTCCTGCGCTCGCGCCTCATCGTCTCGACCCTCGTCGGCGAGTTCGCCGACACCCTGCTCTTCTGCACGATCGCCTTCGCCGGCATCATCACCGGGCTCGACTTCGTGATGTACGTGGTGCTCGGCTACCTGGTCAAGTGCCTCGCCGAGGTCGTGCTGCTGCCCGTCACCACCCGGGTCATCCGCTGGGTGCGCCGCGCGGAGGATCGCGCGGCGGCACGTCCGGCGGCACGTCCGGCGGAGTAGCCGCCGCTCAGCTCCAGGCCGCGGCGGCGGTGCGGGCGAACTCCGGCCCGTATAGGCGGCCGAGAGTCTCGTCCCGCAGCTCGGCGAAGTCGCCGTCGATGATGCTCTGCCGGATCTGCTCCACCATGCGCACGATGTAGCGCTCGTTGTGGATCGTGGCGAGCGTCGAGGCCAGCATCTCCTTCGCCTTGAAGAGGTGGTGGAGGTACGCGGCCGTGTAGTTCTCGCACGTGTAGCAGTCGCACTCGGGATCCAGCGGCTCGAAGCGGCGGCGCTGCGCCGCGGCCTTCGCGTTGATCCGGCCCGAGCTCGAGTACATGGTGCCTCCGCGCGCCTGCCGGGAGGGGGCGACGCAGTCGAAGGTGTCTGCGCCGGCCGCGACCCCGGCGAAGAGATCGTCGGGTTCCGAGATGCCGAGCAGGTGGCGGGGCTTGTCCTCCGGCAGCTCGTCAGAGACCCAGCTGACGATGGTGCCGAGCTGGGACTTCTCGAGCGCCCCGCCGATGCCGTAGCCGTCGAAGCGCTGCCCGGTCGCCTCCGCGCCGGTCAGGCGGGCCAGTCCGCCGGCGGCCTGGCGGCGCAGATCCTCGTACTGCGCGCCCTGCACCACGCCGAAGAGCGCCTGATAAGGCCGGTGGGTGCGATCGGCGGTCTGCCGCGCGTGCTCGTCGAGGCAGCGCACCGCCCAGCGCTCGGTGCGGGCGACCGAGTCCTCCTGGTAGGGCCGCGTGTTCAGCAGGGTCGTGCACTCGTCGAAGGCGAAGATGATGTCGGCGCCGAGCTGGTGCTGGATCCGCATGCTCACCTCGGGGGTGAACCGGTGGGTGTCGCCGTTGATGAACGATTTGAAGGTGACGCCGTCCTCGTCGACGTGCGCGAGCCGGTCCTTGGTCTCGGCGATGACCTCGGCGCTGGCGTGATCGGCCTCGGCCATCGAGATGACCTTGCGGAAGCCGACGCCGAGCGACATCACCTGGAACCCGCCGGAGTCGGTGAAGGTCGGTCCGTCCCAGTTCATGAACCTGCCGAGCCCGCCGGCCTCGTCGACGAGGTCGCTGCCCGGCTGGAGGAACAGGTGGTAGGCGTTGGCGAGCACGGCCTGCCCGCCGAGCTCGCTCACGGTCGCCGGCAGGAGCGCCTTGACGGTGGCCTTGGTGCCGACCGGGATGAACGCCGGGGTCTGGATCTCGCCGTGCGGGGTGCTGATGGTGCCGGCGCGGCCGAGCGGCCGGCCGTCGGACCCCGAGGCTCCGCCGGTCTCGAGCCGATGATCGACGGTGAAGCCGAAGTCGGCGGGGGAGGGCGGGGGCGTCTGCGCAGGGCGTTCGTTCACCTGACCATCTAAGCACCAGCCCGTCGCGCGGGGCCTCGGCGTCTCCCGTGAGCCGGATCGACCCCGCCCGTTCACCTCCGCGTCACCGCGGGGTCACGCCCGCTCGCCATGATCGGAGGAGCCGCAGCGCGCTGTGCTGCGCGAAGACCCGGAAGGAAGACCGTGCCCCGTACTCTCCCGCAACGATCGCGGACGCTGATGGCCGCGCTGCTGCTCGGAACGCTCGGACTGGGGACGGTCGCGACGCTGACCGCTCCCGCGCAGCCGGCGCAGGCCGCCGACTACACGGGGGCGCAGGCCGGCGACCTGGTCGACGTGCGCATCGGCGACGTGCGGCCGACGCAGCCGGCGCTCGGCTACGACGAGGTCTTCTACAAGCTCGGCCGCTACACGATGGGCAAGGATGCCATCAACAAGAAGTTCGGCGACTGGTGCGAGGCGAACGGCCAGGGCGATGTCGCCAGCGCGAAGCCGGGTGCGCGACTCGACGATCCGACGAGCTTCACCTGCACGGTCGCGCTGGGCGCCGAGACCGCCGACACGATCGCCCCGATGAAGACCGTGGTGGTGGGCCCGGGCGGCACGCTCTACCTCACCGACGGTCACCACACCCTCACATCCTTCTCCGAGACGCCGGACGGCGGGCTCGACCTGCACGTGCGCCTCCGGGTGCTGGGCAACCTGAGCTCGCTGAACGAGCAGCAGTTCTGGGCGAAGATGATCGAGAACAAGTGGACGTGGCTGCGCGGTCCCGAGGGCGATGCGGTGACTCCCGAACAGCTTCCGAAGAACGTCGGGCTCGCGAACTTCCGGAACGACAACTACCGCAGCGTGCTCTACTTCGGGCGGGACATCGGGTACACCTCCGGTTCGCTGCCGTTCCAGGAGTTCTACTGGGGCTCCTGGGTGCGCGACGCGAAGCCCGTGGACCTCTCCGGGTGGGATCGGGGCGACCTCACCAGCTACCTGGCGACGGTGCGCGCGCTGACCACGGCTCAGACCGGACTCGCCGACGGCGCGGTGGTCGACAGCGGCTTCACCGCGGCGCAGCTGGGCAAGCTGGGGCAGTGGAACGACGGCAAGGCCGAGGGCAAGGGCGAGTGGAGCAAGCTGGCGAAGCCCTACTCCGATGCCAAGCCGGGCAAGATCGCCTACGCGCTCGAGTACCGCGCGGCGAACCTGCCGGTGACGCCCGCCGCGCCGACCGTGACCGCTGCGGCGGGCGAGGCGAGCGTGAGCTGGAGCGTTCCGGCCTCCGGCGATCGCCCGGTGACCGGGTACACCGTCCGGCTGGATCCGGTGCAGCCCGCCGTCGCGGACTCGGTCGCCGCGCCCGCAGCCTCCGCGTCGATCGTGGCCGAGGTGGCGGCACCCGCGACCAGCCACCGCTTCACCGATGTGCCCGCGGGGAGTACACCGCCACCGTCATCGCGCACAACCTCGTGGGGGACTCCCCGCTCTCGCCCGCGTCGGAGGCGGTCTCGGTGCCGGCGAAGCCGGACACCGGGGCGAGCGCCGACGCCGATTCCGGATCCTCCGCGGGCGCCGACGCGAGCGGGACCGCGGAGGGGACCTCCTCGGGCTCCGCGAACGTGGGCGGCTCGAACGCGGGCGGCTCGGCCGATGGATCGAACGCCTCCGCGTCGTCTCAGTCGTCCGGCTCGGCGAACGGTTCGAACAACGGCGCCGATGCGCAGGCGGCGAACGGCTCGAGCACCGGGGCGGTGAAGCCCGGTGGTTCGCTTCCCGTCACGGGTGCCGCGGACGGCACCGGGTTGGCGGTCGCGGGGGCGCTCGGGATCGCGATCGTCGGCGGTCTGGTGCTGCTGATCTCGGTGCGAACCCGTCGGGAGGCGTGACCCGCAGCCGCCCGAGGCACCCGCCGAGGGCCCTGGAATCCGCGAGATTCCGGGGCCCTCGGCGTTCCGGGCGCGGGAGGCCCGGGTCTGGAGCGGCGATGTGACACGCCCGGGATCCTGCTCCATGTTGCGGGGCCCCCGGCATCCGCGTAATGTAATCCCTTGTCAGCGCGACGGAGCCGGACGCAGAAGCGGTCCGGTTCTTTTCATGCGCAGCGAGCGCGGGAAACCGCGCGAAGCAAGACAGGTTGTCTTTCGGAAAGCTTTGGCGAGTACGGGGGGCGTCTGGTCCTTGAGAACTCAATAGTGTGCACTTGATTGTCAAATGCCAATTTATTATCCCGTCCATCTGCATCCTTTTGGGTGTGGGTGAATGGCGATTCCTTTTGGACAAATTGAACGTCAGTAATGATGTTTGTTTTTGTCAGGTCAAACTCGCAGAGTCCCGGCTTATTCCGCTGGTGGTTCTGCTTTGTTTCTTTACGGAGAGTTTGATCCTGGCTCAGGACGAACGCTGGCGGCGTGCTTAACACATGCAAGTCGAACGATGAAGCCCAGCTTGCTGGGTGGAAGAGTGGCGAACGGGTGAGTAACACGTGAGTAACCTGCCCCGAACTCTGGGATAAGCGCTGGAAACGGCGTCTAATACTGGATATGTCCCATCACCGCATGGTGTGTGGGTGGAAAGATTTATCGGTTCGGGATGGACTCGCGGCCTATCAGCTTGTTGGTGAGGTAATGGCTCACCAAGGCGACGACGGGTAGCCGGCCTGAGAGGGTGACCGGCCACACTGGGACTGAGACACGGCCCAGACTCCTACGGGAGGCAGCAGTGGGGAATATTGCACAATGGGCGCAAGCCTGATGCAGCAACGCCGCGTGAGGGATGACGGCCTTCGGGTTGTAAACCTCTTTTAGTAGGGAAGAAGCGAAAGTGACGGTACCTGCAGAAAAAGCACCGGCTAACTACGTGCCAGCAGCCGCGGTAATACGTAGGGTGCAAGCGTTGTCCGGAATTATTGGGCGTAAAGAGCTCGTAGGCGGCTTGTCGCGTCTGCTGTGAAAACCCGAGGCTCAACCTCGGGCCTGCAGTGGGTACGGGCAAGCTAGAGTGCGGTAGGGGAGATTGGAATTCCTGGTGTAGCGGTGGAATGCGCAGATATCAGGAGGAACACCGATGGCGAAGGCAGATCTCTGGGCCGTAACTGACGCTGAGGAGCGAAAGCATGGGGAGCGAACAGGATTAGATACCCTGGTAGTCCATGCCGTAAACGTTGGGAACTAGATGTAGGGACTGTTCCACGGTTTCTGTGTCGTAGCTAACGCATTAAGTTCCCCGCCTGGGGAGTACGGCCGCAAGGCTAAAACTCAAAGGAATTGACGGGGGCCCGCACAAGCGGCGGAGCATGCGGATTAATTCGATGCAACGCGAAGAACCTTACCAAGGCTTGACATAGCCGAGAACGCTGTAGAGATACAGAACTCTTTGGACACTCGGTTACAGGTGGTGCATGGTTGTCGTCAGCTCGTGTCGTGAGATGTTCGGTTAAGTCCGGCAACGAGCGCAACCCTCGTCCTATGTTGCCAGCACGTTATGGTGGGAACTCATGGGATACTGCCGTGGTCAACACGGAGGAAGGTGGGGATGACGTCAAATCATCATGCCCCTTATGTCTTGGGCTTCACGCATGCTACAATGGCCGATACAAAGGGCTGCGATACCGCGAGGTGGAGCGAATCCCAAAAAGTCGGTCTCAGTTCGGATTGGGGTCTGCAACTCGACCCCATGAAGTCGGAGTCGCTAGTAATCGCAGATCAGCAACGCTGCGGTGAATACGTTCCCGGGCCTTGTACACACCGCCCGTCAAGTCATGAAAGTCGGTAACACCCGAAGCCGGTGGCCTAACCTTTTTGGAGGGAGCCGTCGAAGGTGGGACTGGTGATTAGGACTAAGTCGTAACAAGGTAGCCGTACCGGAAGGTGCGGCTGGATCACCTCCTTTCTAAGGAGCACTCGGAACCCTGCGGGGTTCCGCAGAATGGCCAGATCATCACCGAACGTGTGGTGCTGGCTGCTCATGGGTGGAACATTCGACAAGACAAGTCTTGATTTTCGTCGCATGTCTCAGTACGCAACGCCTTCCTTGTGGAGGGGTTGTTGGAACGGGTGAGCGGGGAAGGCCAAGACTTCCAGGTGCATACTATTGGGTCCTGGAGGACCAGCCGGCTACGCCCTTTTGGGGTGTGGGTGACTGGGTCTCTGACCCTCGTCCGTAAGACGTGTTGCTTGCGGGGGTGGGATCGACCGTACGTTGAGAACTACACAGTGGACGCGAGCATCTTCGAACCAGTACTTGTACTGGTTCTTGAGCTGGACATCGCCTTCGGGTGGTGTCTGCTCACTGGTCAAAAATTTGCTCATGCTGGCCCGTTGGGTTGGTGTGAGCGTTTCTGATACTTATGTGATTTCAAGTTTCGAAGAGCAAACGGTGGATGCCTTGGCATCTGGAGCCGAAGAAGGACGTCGTAATCTGCGATAAGCCTCGGGGAGTTGATAAACGAGCTGTGATCCGAGGATTTCCGAATGGGGAAACCCCGCCAGGGCGCGTGCGTGCCTGGTGACTCCCGCCTGAATATATAGGGCGGGTAGAGGGAACGTGGGGAAGTGAAACATCTCAGTACCCACAGGAAGAGAAAACAACATGTGATTCCGGGAGTAGTGGCGAGCGAAACCGGAAGAGGCTAAACCTAGCGTGTGTGATACCTGGCAGGGGTTGCACGTTGGGGGTTGTGGGACATGCCGTGAGACGCTGCTGAGTCTCGAGCGTGAGAGTGAAGCTATAGGAGAACGCCTTGGAAGGGGCGGCCGGAGAGGGTGAGAGCCCCGTATCTGAAATGGTTTTACCGCGTGGTGTGTATCCCAAGTAGCACGGGGCCCGAGAAATCCCGTGTGAATCTGTCAGGACCACCTGATAAGCCTAAATACTCCCAGATGACCGATAGCGGACTAGTACCGTGAGGGAAAGGTGAAAAGTACCCCGGGAGGGGAGTGAAATAGTACCTGAAACCGTTTGCTTACAATCCGTTGGAGCACCCTTGTAGGTGTGACAGCGTGCCTTTTGAAGAATGAGCCTGCGAGTTAGCGATATGTGGCGAGGTTAACCCGTGTGGGGTAGCCGTAGCGAAAGCGAGTCTGAATAGGGCGGTTCAGTCGCATGTCCTAGACCCGAAGCGAAGTGATCTATCCATGGCCAGGTTGAAGCGACGGTAAGACGTCGTGGAGGACCGAACCCACTTAGGTTGAAAACTGAGGGGATGAGCTGTGGATAGGGGTGAAAGGCCAATCAAACTTCGTGATAGCTGGTTCTCTCCGAAATGCATTTAGGTGCAGCGTTGCGTGTTTCTTGCCGGAGGTAGAGCTACTGGATGGCCGATGGGCCCTACAAGGTTACTGACGTCAGCTAAACTCCGAATGCCGGTAAGTGAGAGCGCAGCAGTGAGACTGTGGGGGATAAGCTTCATAGTCGAGAGGGAAACAACCCAGATCACCAACTAAGGTCCCAAAGCGCGTGCTAAGTGGAAAAGGATGTGGAGTTGCTGTGACAACCAGGAGGTTGGCTTAGAAGCAGCCACCCTTGAAAGAGTGCGTAATAGCTCACTGGTCAAGTGATTCCGCGCCGACAATGTAACGGGGCTCAAGCACGCCACCGAAGTTGTGGCATTCGTACTGAGGCAAGCCTTCGTGGTTCAGCCGTATGGATGGGTAGGAGAGCGTCGTGTGGCGAGTGAAGCGGCGGAGTGATCCAGTCGTGGATGCCACACGAGTGAGAATGCAGGCATGAGTAGCGAAAGACGGGTGAGAAACCCGTCCTCCGGAAGACCAAGGGTTCCAGGGTCAAGCTAATCTGCCCTGGGTAAGTCGGGACCTAAGGCGAGGCCGACAGGCGTAGTCGATGGACAACGGGTTGATATTCCCGTACCGGCGAAGAACCGTCAAACGCTGATCCAGGAGTGCTAAGCAGGTGAAGCATCCTTTGAGCCTTCGGGTTCTGTGGGTGTGGAGGTTGCGAACCCGATCTGGTGAGGTGAGCGTATTAACAGGTGTGACGCAGGAAGGTAGCTGGTCCCGGGCGATGGTTGTCCCGGGCTAAGCATGTAGCCCGTCTCTGAGTAATATTTAGAGGCTTTGGGTGAGATGTGATGGGGACCCGTATGGGGAAGTCAGTGATCCTATGCTGCCGAGAAAAGCATCGACGCGAGGTTTTAGCCGCCCGTACCCCAAACCGACTCAGGTGGTCAGGTAGAGAATACTAAGGAGATCGAGAGAATCGTGGTGAAGGAACTCGGCAAAATGCCCCCGTAACTTCGGGAGAAGGGGGGCCATCCGCTTATACCAACTTGCTTGGGAAAGGGTGTGGTGGCCGCAGAGACCAGTGGGAAGCGACTGTTTACTAAAAACACAGGTCCGTGCTAACACGCAAGTGGACGTATACGGACTGACGCCTGCCCGGTGCTGGAAGGTTAAGAGGAGAGGTTAGACTTCGGTCGAAGCTTTGAATTTAAGCCCCAGTAAACGGCGGTGGTAACTATAACCATCCTAAGGTAGCGAAATTCCTTGTCGGGTAAGTTCCGACCTGCACGAATGGCGTAACGACTTCCCAGCTGTCTCCACCATGAACTCGGCGAAATTGCATTACGAGTAAAGATGCTCGTTACGCGCAGCAGGACGGAAAGACCCCGTGACCTTTACTACAGCTTGGTATTGGTATTCGGTGTGACTTGTGTAGGATAGGTGGGAGACTGTGAAGCGGGCACGCCAGTGTTCGTGGAGTCATTGTTGAAATACCACTCTGGTCATTCTGGATATCTAACTACGGACCCTGATCGGGTCTTGGGACAGTGCCTGGTGGGTAGTTTAACTGGGGCGGTTGCCTCCCAAAAAGTAACGGAGGCGCCCAAAGGTTCCCTCAACCTGGTTGGCAATCAGGTGGCGAGTGTAAGTGCACAAGGGAGCTTGACTGTGAGACTGACAGGTCGAGCAGGGACGAAAGTCGGGACTAGTGATCCGGCAGTGGCTTGTGGAAGCGCTGTCGCTCAACGGATAAAAGGTACCTCGGGGATAACAGGCTGATCTTGCCCAAGAGTCCATATCGACGGCATGGTTTGGCACCTCGATGTCGGCTCGTCGCATCCTGGGGCTGGAGTTGGTCCCAAGGGTTGGGCTGTTCGCCCATTAAAGCGGTACGCGAGCTGGGTTTAGAACGTCGTGAGACAGTTCGGTCCCTATCCGCTGCGCGCGTTGGAAATTTGAGAGGATCTGACCCTAGTACGAGAGGACCGGGTTGGACGAACCTCTGGTGTGCCAGTTGTTCTGCCAAGGGCATGGCTGGTTGGCTACGTTCGGGATGGATAACCGCTGAAAGCATCTAAGCGGGAAGCCGGCCTCGAGATGAGATTTCCGTACACCTTGTGTGTGTGAGGCTCCCAGTAGACGACTGGGTTGATAGGCCAGATGTGGAAGCGCCGTAAGGTGTGGAGCTGACTGGTACTAATAAGCCGATGACTTGATTTACACTTTCAGAATTTCCTGTGATGTAATGTTCGCGTCCACTTTGTGGTTCTTGACGTACGGCCAAGAACCCGCCAAGCGCATGCCTGTTGGTGTGTGGGTTGGTGTTGGTTTTGGTATGTCAATAGAGTTACGGCGGTTATAGCGTCAGGGAAACGCCCGGTTACATTCCGAACCCGGAAGCTAAGGCTGACTGCGCCGATGGTACTGCACTCGGGAGGGTGTGGGAGAGTAGGACACCGCCGGACCCCTTTTTCGAACGGGGCCAGACTGATCTGGGGGAGCGTGATGCTTCCCGGGTCGGACTGGCCCCGTTTTTGTTGTACCCGGAAGTGCCGCCGCGGCCTCCGGCGTGAACCGCCCGGATGTTCGCCGACAGCGTCCGGCCCCCTCCGCGCCCGATAGACTGGGCTGAGCCGAAACAGGGGGAGGATGCCTATGCCGGTAACGAGCGTGAGTCTCGGACTCGTGGCACTCGCCGCGCTGATCGCTCATCCCGGCCTTCGCCGATTCGGCCCCCGATTCTTCTACGTGCTCGCGCTCGCACCGCTCGCGGCCTGCGCGCTGTACGCCGCGCAGCTGCCCAGCATCCTCGACGGGGCCGCGCTCACCGAGTACGTCAGCTGGGTGCCGCTCTTCGGCCTCGACTGGTCGTTCCGCGTCGACCTGCTCGCCGAGCTCTTCGCGCTGCTCGTCACCGGTGCCGGCGGCCTCATCCTGATCTACTGCCGCTGGTACTTCAGCGACTCCGAAGATGGACTCGCGAGATTCGGCGCCACCTTCGTCGCATTCGCGGGCGCGATGCTCGGCCTGGTCGTCGCCGACAACGTGTACCTCATGTTCATCTTCTGGGAAGCGACCACGGTGCTGTCCTTCCTGCTCATCGGACACGCGTCCAAACGCTGGACCAGCCGCTCCGCGGCGCTGCAGGCGCTCATCGTCACCACTCTGGGCGGCCTCGCGATGCTCGCCGGCCTCGTCGCGCTCGTCGCGCTCTCCGGCACCACCAGCCTCCACGGCATCCTCCAGCACCCGCCGACGGGCGGAGCCGCGGTCGCGGCCGTCTACCTCGTTCTGCTCGGCGCGCTCAGCAAGTCCGCAATCATTCCGTTCCAGTTCTGGTTGCCGGGCGCGATGGCCGCGCCCACGCCCGTCAGCGCCTACCTGCATGCTGCGGCGATGGTGAAGGCCGGGATCCTGATCCTGGCGCGCTTCGGCCCATCCTTCGGCGACATGCCCGGCTACCGCACCACACTCGTCGTGCTCGGCGGGGCGACCATGCTGCACGGCGCGCTGCGCGCGCTCCGGCAGTACGACCTCAAGCTGGTGCTCGCGTTCGGCACGGTCAGCCAGCTGGGCATGCTCACCATGCTCTACGGGCTCGCGGATCCGCGCACCGACGCCGCCGCGACCGTGCTCCTGTTCGCGCACGCTCTGGGCAAGGCCCCGCTGTTCCTCGCGGTCGGCATCATCGACCACCGCGTCGGTACGCGAGACCTCCGCAAGATCAGCGGGCTCGGACGCCAAGCACCCGTGCTGGCCGTCACCGCCGCGCTCGCGGGCGCCTCGATGGTGGGCCTTCCGCCCATGCTCGGCTTCGTCGGCAAGGAAGCCGCACTGACCGAACTCCTCGTCATGCTGCCCGAGGGCGACACCTCGAGCCCCGCGCTCGGCTGGTTCGCGCTCATCGTCATGATCCTCGGCAGCATCTGCACGACCGGCTACGTGCTGCGGTTCCTGTGGGGAGCGTTCTCGCGCAAGCCCGGCGTCATCGGCTGCTCCATCGTGCATCGACAGCACCCCAGCATCCTGTTCGCGCCGATCGTGTTCGTCGTCACGGCCATCGCGGCCGGTATCGGCGCGACCGCGCTCGATCCATTCATCCAGGAGCTCGCGAAGCAGGCCGGCCCGGAGGGGGTCGAGTCCCTCGACCCCGCGCACCTCGCGCTCTGGCACGGGCTGACGCTCGCGCTGCTCATCTCGGTGTTCATCATCGCGCTCGGTGTACTGCTCTTCTTCGTCACGCGCAGGCTCGTCGACCGCCTGCCGGTCTGGCCCGAACGCTTCACCGCGTCCCACGCCTACTTCTCGATCACCCGTGCCGTCGACGAGCTCGCGCTCCGCGTCACCGGGTTCACCCAGCGCGGTTCCCTGCCGTACTACTTGGCCGTGATCCTCTGCGTCACCGTCGTCGCGATGACGGGGACCCTGCTCACGAGCGGGCAGAAGCCGGTCGACACCACGCTCGCGACCAACGCGGTGCAGCCCGTGCTCGCCGTGCTCATGATCGCCGCGGCCATCGCGACTCTGCGCGCGACGAAGCGCTTCCAGGCGCTCATCCTCGTGGGCTTCACGGGTTACGGCATGGCCGCCCTGTATGCGTTCCACGGC
The DNA here is from genome assembly GCF_047946755.1 of Leucobacter sp. HNU. Classification (GTDB taxonomy): domain Bacteria; phylum Actinomycetota; class Actinomycetes; order Actinomycetales; family Microbacteriaceae; genus Leucobacter. The sequence goes on from NZ_CP178837.1 coordinate 895,429, forward strand.
GCCCCCGACCTGGCGCTCACGCAGGTCCTCGTCGAAACCGTCACGCTCATCGCCTTCGTGCTCGTGATCCGACGTCTGCCGCAGCGCATGCAGCGCCGGAGCACGCGTAAGATCCGCATCGGCCGGGTCGTGCTCGGCACGGCGCTCGGCACCCTGTTCGGAGCCGCGGTGCTGTTCGCGCTCGGGGCCCGCGTCGCCGATCCGATCTCGCTCGAGCTGCCCAGGCTCGCGGTCGAGGGCGGGCACGGCATCAACGTGGTCAACGTGATGCTCGTCGACATCCGCGGCTGGGACACGCTCGGCGAGCTCTCCGTCGTGCTCTCGGCGGCGACCGGCGTCGCCTCGCTCGTGTTCCTGCGCAACCGCAGCGGCTCCCTGCCGCGCCTCAGCCGTCGCGACGCGCGGAGCCGGGTGCGCGAGCACCTGCAGCGCGTCGCCGATCCGCAGGACCGCACCGAGCGCGGCACCTGGATCCTGGCCGGCCGGCGCCTCGACCCCGCGAACCGCTCCATCATCCTGGAGGTCGTGGTCCGCCTGGTGTTCCACGCCCTCATCATCCTGTCGATCTACCTGCTGCTCGCGGGCCACAACGCGCCCGGCGGCGGGTTCGCCGGCGGCCTCGTGGCCGGCATCGCGCTGGTCGCCCGGTACCTGGCGGGCGGGCGCCACGAGCTGGGGGCGACGGTGCCCTTCGACGCGGGCAGGATCCTCGGCACCGGTCTCGCGATCTCGGTCGCGACCGCCGCCGTGCCGCTGCTCTTCGGCGAGGCCGCGCTCAGCTCGAGCTGGTTCGACCTCGACCTCGGCCCGTTCGGGCACCTCTCCTTCGTCACCTCGACGCTGTTCGACATCGGCGTCTACATGGTGGTCTTCGGTCTGGTGCTCGACGTGCTGCGCAGCTTGGGATCGCAGGTCGACGTCTACGAGGAAGGCGAGGAGATCGAGGAGATCGGGAACACCGACGACCACGACGAGGAGCAGACCGGACCCCACGCGGGCCGCGTCGAGCGGGGAGGATCGCTGTGACCGTCCCGCTGATCCTCGTCATCGCCATGGTGGTTCTGTTCGCCTGCGGCTTCACCCTCATGCTCGATCGGGGCCTCACCCGGATCCTGCTCGGGTTCCTGCTCGTCGGCAACGGCGCCAACCTGATGATCTTCCTGATGTCGGGCACCTTCGGGCACGCGCCGATCGCGGGGGAGAGCGCCCCGGATGAGATGAGCGACCCGCTGCCGCAGGCGTTCATCCTCACCTCCATCGTGATCACCTTCGGAGTGAGCGCGTTCCTGCTCGCCCTGATCTACCGCTCCTGGCGCCTCGACCGCGAAGAGGTCGACGTGGTCTCCGACGACGCGCACGACCTGGAGCTCGCGCAGACCGCCGGCCTCCCGCTCGAGGAGTTCACCGACGCCGAGCTCACCGAGAGCTCCGACTTCGACGACGACGACGGCGACGGCTCCGCCTCGGCACCCGTGCCGCACGACGGGCCGCAGCAGGACGGGGGCCGCCGATGAACCCGTCAGCCCTCATCCCGCTCATCGTCCTCGTGCCGCTCGCGGGCGCCGCGTTCGCGCTCGCCGTGCCGCACAAGGCCCGTGCGCAGCGCGGCATCACGCTCGGCACCCTCGGCCTGATGGTGCTCATCGCCGCCACCCTCGTCTGGGCGAGCGACGTCCACGGCACGCTCGTCATGGAGGTCGGCGGCTGGGCCGCACCCTTCGGCATCGCGCTCGTGGTCGACCGCTTCGCAGCGCTGCTCCTGCTCGTCAGCGCGATCGTGCTGTTCGCGGTCCTCACCTTCTCGATCGGTCAGGGCCTCGCGGACGGAGACGAGGAGACCCCGGTCTCGATCTTCTTCCCGACCTACCTGGTGCTCGCCGCCGGCGTCTCGGAAGCGTTCATCGCGGGCGACCTCTTCAACCTCTACGTCGGCTTCGAGATCCTGCTCGTGGCGAGCTACGTGCTGCTCACCCTCGGCGGAACCGGTCCGCGCATCCGCGCGGGCGTCACCTACATCGTGGTGTCGCTCGTCTCGTCGGTGCTCTTCCTGGTCTCCATCGCGCTGGTCTACGGGGCCACCGGCACCGTCAACATGGCGCAGCTTTCCGAACGCATCGGCGATCTGAGCGCGGGCATGCAGCTGTTCCTGAACGTCGCGCTGCTGGTCGCCTTCGGCATCAAGGCCGCGATCTTCCCGCTCTCGTTCTGGCTGCCCGATTCTTACCCGACCGCCCCGGCCCCGGTCACGGCGGTGTTCGCCGGCCTGCTCACGAAGGTGGGCATCTACGCGATCGCGCGCACGCAGACCCTCATCTTCCCGCACTCGAGCGTCAACGACCTGCTGCTCTGGCTGGCCGGCCTCACGCTCGTCGTCGGCATCCTCGGCGCCATCGCGCAGCTCGACATCAAGCGCCTGCTCTCGTTCACGCTGGTGAGTCACATCGGATACCTGCTGTTCGGCATCGCGCTGAACACTCCGCTGGGCTACGCTGCGACCACGTACTACATCGTCCACCACATCATCGTGCAGACGACGCTGTTCCTCGTCGTGGGCCTCATCGAACGGCACGGCGGCACCACCTCGCTCGCGCGCCTCGGCGGCATGATCAGGACGGCGCCGCTCGTCGCGGTGCTGTTCTTCATCCCGATGCTCAACCTCGGCGGCATCCCGCCGTTCTCCGGGTTCATCGGCAAGCTCGGCCTGTTCACCGCGGCGGCGGAGCTCGGTACCGCCGGTGCGTGGTGGCTGATCGGCATCGGCGCGCTCGTCTCCCTGCTCACGCTGTACGCGCTCGCACGCGCCTGGAGCCTGGCGTTCTGGCGTCCCAGAGGCGAGGGGGCCACGCCCACCGGCGTGCTCGCCCGCCTGCAGGACGCTCCCGATGCCGCACCCCAGCGAGAGTCGCGCGGTATGCCGAAGCTGATGGTCGGGTCGACCGCCGGAATGGTCGTGATCAGCGTGCTCCTCACCGTGTTCGCCGGACCGCTCGTCGCGTATTCCGAGCGCGCCGGCGTGGTCCTCGAGGACGCCGAGAAGCAGACCTCCTGGTACGACGAGCACCGGGTCGATCGGGAGATCACCGGCGACGACTCGAAGGGCGACCACGGCGCCGCTTCGTCGGAGCCGGCTCAGGCACCCGAGCCGGCACCGGCCCGCGGATCGGAGGATCCCTCATGAGCCCCGCACCCGGTCGCCGCGTCGAACGGCGCTTCCGCCTCTACGAGCTCCCGCTGCTGCTCGGGCTCGTGCTGCTCTGGATGATGCTCTGGGGCGAGATCAGCTGGATGTCGTTCGGCAGCGGGATCCTCATCGCGCTGCTCGCGACCCGCCTCTACTACCTGCCCCCGGTGGAGCTCGCCGGGCGGTTCAACGTGTGGTGGGCGATCCGGTACCTCTGGTACTTCTTCACCCACCTCGCGCTCGCGTCGCTGCAGGTCGCCTGGCAGGCCCTCGGGCCCGGGCCCAGGCCCGTGCCCGCGGTCATCGAGGTGCGGCTGCGCACCCGATCCGATTTCATCCTGACGATGACGAGCCTCACGCTGTCGCTGATCCCGGGATCCCTCGTGGCAGAAGTGGATCGCTTCGGATCGACCCTCTATCTGCACGTGCTGAACGCGCCGACGCACGAGGCCATCGAGCGCGTCCGCTGGGACGCGCACCACGTCGAAGAACTCCTGATCCGGACCATCGGCAGCCGCGAGGAGGTGGCCAAGCTCCCATGACGACCCTCCAGTGGATCCTGGTGATCGGCGGCGGCACCGCGCTGACGATCACGCTCATCGCCGCGCTCATCCGCGCGATCATCGGGCCGACCGTGCTCGACCGCATGATCGCCTCGGACGTCTTCCTGACCACCGTCGTGCTCGGGCTCGGCGGCGACATGGTGATCCGGCAGCACACCGATTCGATCACGCTCATGACGGCGATCGCGGCGACCGCAGTGTTCGGCACGATCACGGTCGCGCGGCACGTTCACCGCACCGACGGCCCCGAGCCCGTCGGCCCGATCACCCAGCCGGGCGAACCCGGACCCGAGGACGCTGCGCACGCGACGGAGGAGGCCCGATGAACCTGCCCGAATGGGTCGAGACGGCCTGCGATATCGCCGCTGCGGTCTGCGTGCTGGGTGCGGCAGTGCTGGCCGTCGCCGCGGGCGTCGGTCTGCTGCGCTTCTCCGATCCGCTCTCGCGACTGCACGCGGCGACCAAGCCGCAGATCCTCGGCCTCCTGCTCATCATCGCCGCGGTCGCGCTCTCGGATCGCTCGCTCCTGACGCTGTTCGCGCTGGTGCCGACCTTCATCATGCAGACCCTGACGGCTCCGGTCGCCGCGCACATGATCGGCCGAGCAGCGTATCGCGCGGGGCACATCGATACCGAGCACCTGTCGGTCGACGAACTCGCCCCCGCGGTCGAGCAGTCCGACCACTCCTGAGCGGCGCCGCGGGCCGGCATCCGTCTGCGCCCGTATCGCCAGGACCCCCGCCCGGGGGTCATTTCCCGGGAGTCCGCCGAGACGGACCCTCCCGACTGTTACACTGAGAGGAAGCTGTGTCTTCGCGGCACCGCTGATTCGACCGGTTCAGAAAGGGAAAACCGTGGCTTCAACGAAATCCAGGCCCGCGCGGCGGCTCGCCGCACTGGTGGGCGGCACCGCCGTACTGCTGGGAATGGGGGTGATCGCGCCCTCGGCCGCGGTCGCAGCTCCCGCCCCGGCGCCCGCAGATCCGACCGTCCTCTTCCAGGAGGGCTTCGAGAACGGTACCGGCTCGGAGATCATCGGCCTGCCGGCGTACACCGGGAGCCAGGGGCTTCCTACACCGCTGATCCGTTCTGGCTCAGCGCGGCCGCGTGCAACGGCCTGCTGCTCCAGGGCGGCGGCGACTGGAGCGGATCGGGCGCCCCGTGCGCGACGCCCGAGTCGCGTGCCCGCCTCATGGATCTCGCAGGGGTCCTCGGCGGCGGCGACACGAAGAACCACATCTTCGCGGCCTTCACCGATTCGAACGGGCCCGCGGGGCAGACCCTGCTCGCTCGTTCCGACCACAGCGGGATCCAGCTCACCAAGGGTCGCTTCTATGTGGCGGGCATCGACATCGCCGAGGTGAACTGCTTCGCGGCGGCCGACTCGACGATCTCCTTCGGGCTCGTGCTGCCGAGCGGCGAGGTCATGATCGACGGCGCGCCCGCCGTGGCCTGCAGCACCGGCCAGACGACCACCGTGAACGGGCACGAGATCAAGTACGGCTCCTTCCGGAGCGCCGGTTTCAAGGCGCCCGAGACGGGTGCCGGCGAGTACGTCGTGCGCAACCTCCAGACCTCGGGCCGCGGCAACGACTTCGCCTACGACAACCTCGTGCTGATGGACGCGACCCCCACGCTGCACAAGTCCTTCTCGAAGGACGCGGTCGAGGTCGGGCAGCCGGTCACGATGCAGCTGACCGTGGTGAACACGAGCGAGCTCTCCGAGAAGACCGGCTGGGGCTTCTCCGATGCGATGCCCGCGGGCATGAAGGTGGCATCGACGCCGAACATCGCCTCGACCTGCGCCGCCGGCGACGTCACCGCGGCCGCCGGTTCCTCCGCGCTCTCGGTCGAGAACGGCTCGCTGGCGAGCGGTGCCGAGAGCTGCACGATCTCGGTCGATGTCGTCCTCGACAAGGGCGGCGACTTCACGAACGTGATCACCAGCATGGACGGTCTCGGCGGCACGCCGAGCGCCGCGGTCCGCGCGCTCGTCCCCTCGCTGTCGCTGACCAAGACCGTCGCTCCCGAGACGCTGACCGCCGACCAGCGCGAGGCCACCTACACCTTCACCGTGCGCAACGACGGCGACGTCGACCTGCACGATGTGGCGGTGACCGATCCCGGTCCGATCGGCGGCACGGGCACGATGGGCGCCATCGACTGCGGCGGCGTCACCGACCTCGCCGTTGACGAGCAGATCGTCTGCACGGCCGTCTACACCGCCGGGCTCGATGATCTCGACGGCACCGCGCTGAAGAACGAGGCCAAGGCGTCCGGCGTCAGCCCCGCCGGCACCCGCGTCGACGCCGACGCCTCGGCCCAGCTGCCGACCGTCGCCCCGAAGCCGGAGCTCACCCTGGTGAAGTCCGCCGACACGGACGTCGCGACCCGCGCCGGCCAGAAGATCGTCTACTCGTTCCTCGTGACGAACACCGGGAACGTGACCGTCACCGACGTCGCGGTGGCCGAGGGCGACTTCTCGGGCAAGGGCGAGCTCGGAGACATCGTCTGCCCGGCAGCGGCCGAGTCTCTCGCGCCCCAGTCGAAGGTGACCTGCACCGCCGACTACACCGTCGTGGCTGCGGACCTCACGGGCAAGGCGATCACCAACACTGCGACGGCGTCGGGCACCGGCCCGAACGGTGCGGTCGTGTCGAAGGCGGCAGCCGCGCAGGTGAAGACCCAGGCACCCGCTGAGCTCGCGGTCACGGGCGCGGCGTCCGGCTTCGTTCCGGCCGCCGGCGCGCTGGCGCTGCTGCTCATCGCCGGTGGCGCGACCGTCGTCGCGACCCGTCGCCTGAACGCTCGTTCCTGAGCCGGGAGCGTCGCCTGATCCGATCCGGCGGCGGTAGCGCGAAGGGCCCGGTCCTCCTCGAGGAGGACCGGGCCCTTCGTCGTGCGTCGGCCTAGAGGTCGACCAGGTACCGGCTGTAGGCGGGCACCGTGAGGAACGTCGGGAAGTTGTCGCCGAGCGACACGTCCTCGAACAGCTCCGTCGCGTCGTCGTAGCGGTCGCCCGGGAAACGGTCGAAGCCGGCGACGGTCTCGCGCACGAGCTCCTGCACCCACTCGCGGGTGATGCGGGTGCCCTCGGCGGTCGACTGATCCTGGTGGATCCACTGCCAGATCTGCGAGCGGCTGATCTCGGCGGTCGCGGCGTCCTCCATCAGGTTGTCGATCGCCGCGGCACCGATGCCGCGCAGCCACGCCTCGATGTAGCGGATGCCGATCGAGATGTTCTCCCGCACGCCGGCCTCGGTGACGTCGCGGCCGATGTGCACATCGAGCAGCTGGGCCGCGGTGACCTCGACGTCGTCGCGCTGGCGATCGACCTGGTTGGGGCGGTCGCCCAGCACGGCGTCGAACTCGGCGCGAGCGACCGGGATCAGGTCGGGGTGCGCCACCCAGGTGCCGTCGAAGCCGTCGTTGGCCTCCCGGTTCTTGTCGGCGCGGACCTTCTCCTCGGCACGACGGGTGATCTCGGGGTCGCGACGGTTCGGGATGAACGCACTCATGCCGCCGATGGCGTGCGCTCCGCGCTTGTGCGCGGTCTTGACCAGCAGCTCGGTGTAGGCCCGCATGAACGGCACCGTCATGGTGACCTCGCTGCGGTCGGGGAGCACGAAGCGGGCGCCGCGGCCACGGTAGTTCTTGATGATCGAGAAGATGTAGTCCCAGCGACCGGCGTTCAGGCCGGCGATGTGGTCCCGCATCACGTAGAGGATCTCCTCCATCTCGAACGCGGCGGGCAGGGTCTCGATCAGCACCGTGGCGCGGATCGTGCCGTGCTCGAGGCCGAGGACCTGCTCCGTGTAGGTGAAGATGTCGTCCCAGAGCTTCGCCTCTTCGCTCGACTCGAGCTTCGCGATGTAGAAGTAGGGCCCGCGTCCGCGGGCGACGAGCTCGCGCGCGTTGTGGAACGCGTAGAGGCCGAAGTCGACCAGGCTGCCCGAGGCCGCACCGGACTGGCCGTGCGCGTCGACGTAGCGGATGTGCTTCTCGACGAGGTGCCAGCCGCGGGGGCGCATCACGATCGTGGGGGTCTGCTCGGCGGTGACGCGGTACTCCTTGCCCTCCGGGCTCGTGTACTCCAGCTGGTCGCGGATCGCATCGAACAGCGACAGCTGGCCGCCGATCACGTTGTGCCAGGTCGGGCTCGTCGCGTCCTCCTGGTCGGCGAGCCACACCTTCGCGCCCGAGTTGAGCGCGTTGACCGTCATCTTCGGATCGGTCGGGCCGGTGATCTCCACGCGGCGATCCTCGAGGCCCGGGCCGGGACCGGCGACCCGCCACTCCGCGTCGTCGCGGATGTGCTGGGTGTCGGCGCGGAACTTCGGGTCGCGGCCGTTGCCGATCTCGTACCGGCGGCGCTGCCGGTCGGCGAGACGTTCGTGGCGGATCCCGGCGAAGCGGCGGTGCAGTTCGGTGAGGAACTCGAGCGCCTCGGGAGTGAGGATCTCGGCGGATCGGGGGATGGCGGGGCCGAAGACCTCGATGCGCGGGCCGATGGTCGCGGGGGTGGCGGTCTGCTGCTGCGGAGCCGCCTGCGTGGTGGTCATGATCTGTTCCTTCCGAGGGAGCCGATGATCGAACTGGAGAACCGGTGCCGGGCGATGCACGGGATCGGAGGATCCCGGATGTTCGGCGGTGATTCCATCTTGAACGGGGGAGGAAGGTGCCGATGGGCGATTCCCGGGGTGAAGTTCCCGTGAATTTCTGCTTGGCGGAACTTTCCGGATCTGGCACCATTGGCGTATGACCCTCACCGCAGCCCCGCGCACCTCCGCCGCCGAACCCGTCGAGGACGACACCGCCGACGCGCTCACCCTCGGCCGACGCATCCGCGAGCGACGCGCACAGCTCGGCCTCACGCTCGAACAGCTCGCAACCGCGATCGATCGTGCACCCTCCCAGCTCTCGGCGATCGAGAACGGCAAGCGGGAGCCGCGGTTGCCGATCCTGCGCGCGCTCGCCGCAGCGCTCGATTGCACCGTCGACGAACTGCTCGACGACGAGGCTCCCAGCGAGCGCGCGGCGCTCGAGATCGCGGTCGAGCGGGCGCAGCGGGGCTCGGTGTTCCGCTCGCTCGGCATTCCGGCGATCCGCGTCTCGAAGGCGACTTCCGACGACACGCTGAAAGCGATCCTCGGACTGCACCAGGAGGTCGAGCGCCTGCACCGCGAACGAGCCGCGACGCCCGAGGAGGCGCGCCGGGCCAACACGGAGCTGCGCGCCGAGATGCGGGTCCGCGGCAACTACTTCGCCGAGCTCGAGGCCGAGGCGCAGCGATTGCTCGGCGCGGTCGGCTACAGCGGCGGCCCCGTGTCGCAGCGCACCATCGCCCAGGTCGCCGAGAAGCTCGGCTTCAGCCTGCACTACGTGACCGACCTGCCGCACTCCACCCGTTCGGTGATCGACCGTCGCAACGGGCGGATCTATCTCGGTGCGAACCTGCCCTCGCGCGATGCCCGGGCGCCGATCCTGCGCGCGCTCGCCAGCCTCGTGTGCCGGCATGAGGAGCCGCGCAACTACGGCGACTTCCTGCGGCAGCGCGTCGAGGCCAACTATCTCGCGGGCGCGGTGCTCCTGCCGGAGGACGCGACGGTGGAACTGCTGAGCGCGGCGAAGCGGGAGCGGCAGATCTCCATGGAGGATCTGCGCGACGCGTTCGCGGTCTCGTACGAGATGGCGGCGCACCGCTTCACGAACCTCGCGACCGAGCGGCTGGACCTCGAGGTGCACTTCATGAAGGCGCACGAGTCCGGCACCCTCATCAAGGCCTACGAGAACGACGGGGTGCGCTTTCCCTCGGACGCGCTGGGCAATCTCGAGGGGGCGACCGTCTGCCGCAACTGGACCGCGCGCACCGTGTTCGCGCAGCCGGACCGCTTCAACCCCTGGTATCAGTACACCGACATGGCGGCAGGCGGCACCTACTGGTGCACCTCGCGCGTCGAGAAGGCGAAAGAGGGGGAGTACTCGGTCAGCGTCGGCGTGCCCTTCGACGCGGTGAAGTGGTTCCGCGGGCGGGAGACCTCGCACCGGAGCACGTCCGACTGCCCCGACGAGCGGTGCTGCCGTCGCGCGAGCGACGGCCTGACGCGCAAGTGGGAGAGCGCGGCCTGGCCCGAAGCCGCGACGCCGACGAGCCTGCTGGCCGCCCTGCCGACGGGTACCTTCCCCGGGGTGGACGCGCACGAGGTCTACGAGTTCCTCGAAGCCAACGAAGTGCGCTGAGGCTATGGGTCCGCTGAGCATCTGCGTGCGGCACCCCGCCGCGGGATGCGCCGGGCCTGGCGCTGCGATAGCGTAGAAGAACGACCCCAGAAGTTCACGCCGCACGTCGCGGTACCGGAGGTGAGAGACGACATGAACGCCGAGAATCTCCAGCATCGCCCGGCTGACACCGAGGCCCGCTCCACGCAGCAGTTCCGCGAGGATCTCAACGCGATGATCCGTTCGCGCGCCACCGACCTCACGGTCGACGAGCAGGAGGCCGTTCAGGCGCTCCCCTCGGGCGCGGCGCTGCTGGTGGTGCGTCGCGGCCCCGACCTGGGTGCCCGGTTCCTCCTCGACCAGAAGGTGACCGTCGCCGGTCGCCACCCCGAGGTCGACATCTTCCTCGACGACGTCACCGTGTCCCGCAAGCACGCCGAGTTCCGGCGCGAGGGCACCCGCTTCTTCGTGCGGGATCTCGGATCGCTCAACGGCACGTTCTGGGACGGCCAGCGCATCGACGGCGAAGTCGCTCTCGAAGACGGCTCCGAGGTGCAGGTGGGCAAGTTCAAGTTCACCTTCTTCGCCTCGCGCTTCGATCTCGCGGACCTCGCCTAGCATGGCGGCGTCGGCCGCAGCGGTCCCCGCCGCATCGAATCCGGCCGGTGCCGGGGCTCGGCTGAGCATCGGGCAGGTGCTGTCGCACCTGCAGGGGGAATTCGGCGATCTCACGCCCTCGAAGCTGCGCTTCCTGGAGGAACAGGGGCTCGTGACCCCGGAACGCACGCGCTCGGGGTACCGCAAGTTCTCGCAGGCGCACGTCGAACGGCTCCGTCTGATCCTCACCCTGCAGCGCGACCACTACCTGCCGCTGAAGGTCATCGCCGAGGTGCTCGACGAGGTCGACCAGGGCCGTGACCCGGTCATCCCGGGTGCCGCCCCCGGAGCGCGTCGAGCATCCTCATGCCGCGACGCCTGCTCGGGCGCGAAGAACTGCAGCAGCTCACCGGTGCGAGTTCGCGATTCCTCGGGGAAGCGATCGCGGCCGGTCTGCTGCCGGCCGCGGAGGTGTTCCCGCACGAGGCGGTGGCCGAGCTGACCGCGCTCCTGCGTCTCGCCGAGCAGGGGATCACCCCTCGTCACCTGCGCGCCGTGCGCGTCGCGGCGGAGCGGGAAGCCGAGCTCATCGAGCACGCGGTCTCGAGTCGGGGCGTGCGCGGCGGAAGTCCGCATTCCACCGAGGACGCGCTGGCCATCGCGGCGGAGCTCGAGACGGTGCGCAGCGGCGTGCTGAAGCGCCGGCTCACCGGCCGCTGAGTCGACTTCTTCGCCCGCGCGGCGCGGACGTCCGCACGATTCCGCGGATCCTGCGACGACGCGCACGACTCGCCCCCCGAAGGTCGTTGCACCGGGGTCGAGTGCTCGATACCTTTGAAAGGTCCGGACAGGCCGGAGCAGACGACAGGGGACCAGCATATGGAGCAACTCAGCCAGGCGCCGGGCGACTCCGCGGAACTCAATATGCTGTTCGCCGACGGGCTTCCGAAGCCCGACGCCGACGGCGGCTACAAGGGAGCCATCGCGGCTCGTGCCGCCGGCATCACCTACCGTCAGCTCGACTACTGGGCGCGCACGGGGCTCGTCGAGCCGACCGTGCGCGGTGCCAAGGGTTCCGGTTCGCAGCGCCTCTACGGCTTCCGCGACATCCTCGTGCTCAAGCTCGTCAAGCGTCTGCTCGACACGGGCATCTCGCTGCAGCAGATCCGCACGGCGGTCGAGCAGCTGCACGAGGCGGGTGTGCACGACCTGGCGCAGACCACGCTCATGAGCGATGGCGCGAGCGTCTACCTCTGCACTTCGAACGACGAGGTGATCGATCTCGTCAGCCGTGGCCAGGGCGTGTTCGGTATCGCCGTCGGCAAGGTCCTGCGCGAGGTCGAGGTCACGCTGGTCGACATGGACGAGCACCGCGCAGAGGCGGAATCGGCCGTCGACGAACTCGCAGTGCGGCGCCGCGCCCGCAAGATCTCCTAAGCGACCCCAGCGCTTCCTGCGTCGCTGCTCGCCGACGTCGTTCGGCCCCGCGTATGTTAGGCGAGGGTTCGTGCGAGCGATACTTTTCGCTCGCCTGGCGGGTGTGGCGGGAGCGGGCGGAGCGCTAGCGACGCACGCGGATGGATCGCCGCGCGGGCCCAATCGGGCAACCGCGCAGGCGCGAACCCGACGCGTCAGTTCGCCGCGGGATCCGAGACGACGTCCGAGTCGTCGCCCTCGTTCTCGACGACCGCGGTGGCCTGCTGCGTCTGACGCGCCAGGGGAGCGCTCGCTGCGCCCTCGAGCTTGGCGGAACGGAGCACCCGGTCGAGGATCTGGTCGAAGTAGCCGGCCATCTCCTGCGCGGCTTCGCCCGGCCACATGTGCACGGGCTTCGCCGCACCCTGGGCCTGCTGCAGCGAGGTTCGCTCGGGGAGCTGCGGGCTCAGGACGAGCGGGCCGAACATCTCGCGCAGCTCGCGTGTGCGGAACTGGTGTTCCATCGACTGCGGGCGGGTGCGGTTGATCACGATGCCGAGTGGCTGCAGTCGCGGGCTGATGCCGCGGCGGATCTCCTCGATGGCGCGGAGCGCGCGGTCGGCTGCGGCCACGGCGAAGAGGCCGGGCTCGGTGACGACGAGCACGCGGTCGCTCGCGGCCCACGCGGTGCGGGTGAGCGCGTTCAGCGAGGGCGCGCAGTCGATGAGGACGAGGTCGTAGTCGGCCTCGACGCTCGCGAGCGCCTCCTCGAGCTTCCAGATGTCGCGGACCGACGGGTGGGGCCCGTCGAAGTTGATGGCCGACGGGCTGCCGATGAGCAGATCGATGGCGCCCTCGTGGTGCTGGTTCCAGCCGCTCGCCGCGATCGCGGAGCGCACCGTCTTCTCTTTCGGGTTCTCGAGGACGTCGGCGATGTTGCCGTGGCCCTCGGGGTTGACGTCCATGCCGGTGGACACGTCGGACTGCGGGTCGAGGTCGACCACGAGGGTCCGGAGCCCGCGGGAGAACGCCGCCGAGGCCAGGCCGAGGGTGACGGTCGTCTTGCCGACGCCGCCCTTGAGGGAACTCACACTCAGAACATGCACGGCATCCAGCTTAGGGGAAGAAGCCTGAACGGAACATCTCCCAGCGCGGTTCGCGGGGATCGCCCAGCGCGGTCCCGCAGCGCCGTTAGACTCGATTCCCATGGCTGTACGTGAGATTCGAAAGTTCGGGGATCCGGTGCTGCGCACCGTCTGCGAGCCCATCACCGAGATCGACGAGGGCGTGCGCGCGCTCGTGACGGATCTCTGCGACACCGTCGCGTTCGACGGCCGGGCAGGGCTCGCCTCGACGCAGATCGGCCACACGCTGCGCGCCTTCAGCCTGCATATCGACGGCGAGATCAGCTACGTCCTGAACCCCGAGATCGTCGAGCTCGACGGCGAGCCGGTGCCGACCGGCGAGGGCTGCCTGTCGGTTCCGGAACTCTGGTTCCCGGTGATGCGCTATCCGCGCGCCACCGTGCGCGGCATCGATCTCGACGGCGAGGAGGTCCTGATCTCGGGCGAGGGGCTCATGGCGCAGGCGCTGCAGCACGAGTGCGATCATCTCGACGGCAAGCTCTACCTGAATCGTCTCGACCGCGAGAACCGCGGCGAGGCGATGCGGCAGATCCGAACCTCGGACTGGTTCTGATCGATCCCGCGTCGGCGGCGGCCGCGCGGTGAACGCCGAGGGCCCCGATCCTGATGGATCGGGGCCCTCGGCGTTGCGGGTGGTGCCCGCGAGGAGCGGTCGTGGTCAGCGCGGGGTCGAGATCGCCGCGGTCTGCGGGTTGTCGCCGTAGAGCGCCGCGATCTCGGAGGCGTAGTCGCGCAGGATGTTGTCGCGCTTGATGCTGAGCTTCGGAGTCAGGTGCCCGTTCGCTTCGGTGAACTCGACGGGCAGGATCACGAATTTGCGGATGGACTCGGCTCGCGACACGAACTCGTTCCCGTGGTCGATGGCGCGCTGCACCTCGGCGAGGACCTTCGGATTCACCGCAGCCTCCTCGAGCGTGAGGTTCGGGTTCTCCCCGTTGTTCTTGAGCCAGGTGCCGAGCATCTCGGTGTCGAGGGTGACGAGCGCCGCGATGAACGGCTTCTGCTCGCCCACGACGACGACCTGGCCGACCACGGGGTTGGAACGGATCGGATCCTCGAGCACTGCGGGGGCGACGTTCTTGCCGCCGGCGGTGACGATGATCTCCTTCTTGCGGCCGGTGATCGCGAGGTAGCCGTCGTCGTCGATGGAGCCGAGGTCGCCGGTCTTGAAGAAGCCGTCCTCCGTGAACGCGGCGGCCGTGGCCGTCGGGTTGTTCCAGTACTCCTTGAAGATGTCGATGCCCTTGATCTCGATCTCGCCGTCCTCGGCGATGCGGATCGTGTGGCCCGGCAGCGCCGGACCGACGGTGCCGATCTTGAACTTCTCGGGGAGGTTGACGGTCGCCGGCGCCGTCGTCTCGGTGAGGCCGTAGCCTTCGAGGATCTTGATGCCGAGCGAGTGGTAGAAGTGGCCGAGGTAGCGGCTGAGCGGTGCCGATCCCGAGACGGCGTAGCGCACGCGGCCGCCGAGCGCGGCCCGCAGCTTCGAGTAGACGAGCTTGTCGAAGAGGCGGAAGCGGAGCTCGAGCATCAGCGGGACGCGACCCGCCTCCTGGGCTTCGGAGTAGGCGACCGCGACGCGCGCGGCGGCGCGGAAGATCTTGCCCTTGCCCTCGCCCTCGGCCTTCTGCTCGGAGGAGTTGTAGACCTTCTCGAACACGCGCGGCACGGCGAGCAGGAACGAGGGCTTGAAGGTGTTCAGCGCGGGCAGCAGCTGGGAGGTGTCGGCCTGGTGGCCGACGCGGACGCCCGCGTGGACGGCGAGGGTCGAGATGAACCGGGCGAAGACGTGCGCGAGGGTGATGAAGAGCAGCGTCGAAGCGCCCTCCTCCTGCACGACCTGCGAGAGCGCGGCTCCGGCATTGCGCGAGAGATCGACGAAGTTGGCGTGGGTGAGCACGCAGCCCTTGGGGCGCCCCGTGGAACCCGAGGTGTAGATGAGGGTCGCCGCATCGGAGCCGACCGCGATCGAACGGCGGCGTTCGATCTCCTCGTCGGGGATCTCGCCGCCCGCGGCGCGGAGCGCGTCGAGCGCGCCCTCGTCGAGACGCCAGGCGAGATCGAGGTTCGAGAGGTCCCCGCGGACCTCTTCGAGCCGCTCCGCGTGGTCCCGGGTCTCGGTGATGATGCCGCGGGCCCCCGAGTCCTCGAGGATCCAATGCATCTGCAGCGGCGAGGAGGTCTCGTAGACCGGGACCATGATCGCGCCCGTGTAGAAGAGCGCGAAGTCCACCAGCGTCCACTCGTAGCTGGTCTTGCACATGAAGCCGATGCGGTCGCCGGGCTGCACGCCGCCGGCGACGAGGCCCTTCGCGACCCGGATCACCTCGTCGCGGAACTGCGCGGCGGTGATGTCGCGCCATCCCGACCCCTCGGGGACCGCGAAGAGCGGCCGTTCGGGAGTCGCAGCGACCCGCTGCTCCAGAAGATCGGTGACGTTGTCTTCGGGGACGTGCGGGATGACGATCGGCGTCTCGGTCTGATTCACGGCAGCTCCTTCGGCACCAGGGCGAGGTCTCTGGGCGGCTTCTTCGCCGCCGGTTTCTGCCTGCCACCCTATTGCATGCGACCACGCGACCCCGGCTCCAGTATCCTGTTTCGAGTCGAAGGGACGTCTCCGCCGTGTTCTATTGGATTCTCAAGCACCTGGTCATCGGGCCGTTGCTGAAGACGATCTACCGACCCTGGGTCGAGGGCGCCGAGAACATCCCCTCGTCGGGGCCCGTCATCATCGTCGGCAACCACCTCTCGGTGATCGATTCGTTCATCATGCCGATCATGGTCGACCGGCGCGTCTACTTCCTCGCGAAGAGCGACTACTTCACCGGGACCGGCCTCAAGGGCTGGTTCGTGCGCAGCTTCATGCTGTCCGTCGGCCAGCTCCCGATCGACCGTTCGGGCGGCAAGGCCTCGGAGGCCTCGCTGAACACCGGGCTCGGCGTGCTCGACCGCGGCGACGTGCTCGGCATCTACCCCGAGGGCACCCGCAGTCCGGACGCGAGGCTCTACCGGGGCCGCACCGGCGTCGCACGCCTCGTGCTCGAGTCCGGCGCCGTCGTCGTCCCGGCGATCATGGTCGATACCGAGAAGGCGATGCCGATCGGTGCGAAGTTGCCGCGCATCCGCCGCATCGGCACCGTCATCGGCAAGCCGCTCGACTTCAGCCGCTTCGCGGGAATGAGCGCGGACCGCTTCGTGTTGCGCAGTGTGACGGACGAGATCATGCTCGAGATCCAGAAGCTCAGCGGCCAGGAATACGTCGACGTCTACGCGTCGAGCGTCCGCGCCGCCCAGCGCCCCTGAGGCCCCGGGGACCGAACCCGGCGGACCCCGTCGGGTTCGCTCGTGATCCCGCCCGTCGAGTACCCTGGAAAAGTTGCGGCGAACGGCCGCATCGTGCGGGTTCGCCCCGCAGATTTCGAGAAACGGCGGAGACCAATGGGCGGTCAGACTGAGACGGCAGTGAAGCGGGACGTGTTGGCGGAGCTCGACGCGTATCGCACGCGCGAGGCGAAGCAGCAGCCGACCTGGCCCGACGCCGCTGCGGTCGAGGCGGCCGCGGCGAACCTCGCCTCCCAGCCTCCGCTGGTCTTCGCGGGCGAGGCCGACCAGCTGAAGCAGCGGCTCGCCGCCGCCGCGCGGGGGAAGCCTTCCTGCTGCAGGGCGGCGACTGCGCCGAGACCTTCGAAGCCGCCACCGCCGACAAGATCCGCGACCGGGTGAAGACGCTGCTGCAGATGGCGGTCGTGCTGACCTACGGCGCATCCATGCCGGTGATCAAGCTGGGCCGCATGGCCGGGCAGTTCGCCAAGCCCCGCTCGAGCGACACCGAGACCCGCGACGGCGTGACCCTCCCGGCGTTCCGCGGCGACCTCGTGAACGGCTACGACTTCACCCCCGAGTCGCGGGCGGCCGACCCGTCGAGGCTCGTGCAGGGCTACCACGTCTCGGCTTCGACGCTGAACCTGATCCGCGCCTTCACGCAGGGCGGCTTCGCCGACCTGCGCCAGGTCCACGCCTGGAACCAGGGCTTCGTGTCGAACCCGGCGAACCGCCGCTACGAATCGCTGGCGGCCGAGATCGACCGGGCGCTCAAGTTCATGGAGGCCTGCGGGGTCGAGAGCGCCGCACTGACCCAGACCGAGTTCTACGTGAGCCACGAGGCGCTGCTGCTCGACTACGAGCGCCCGCTGACCCGCATCGACTCGCGCACGGGCGAGCTCTACGACACCTCGGGGCACATGCTCTGGATCGGCGAGCGCACCCGCGAGCTCGACGGCGCGCACGTCGAGTTCCTGTCGCACGTGCGCAACCCGATCGGGGTCAAGCTCGGCCCGACCGCCTCGGTGGACGACGCCATGCGTCTCATCGACAAGCTCGATCCCGAGCGCGAGCCCGGCCGCCTCACCTTCATCACGCGCATGGGCGCCGGCAAGATCCGCGAGGCGCTCCCGCCGTTGCTCGAGGGCGTCAAGGCCGCGGGCGCTCAGCCGCTGTGGGTCACCGACCCGATGCACGGGAACGGCATCACCACGGCCACCGGGTACAAGACCCGCCGCTTCGACGACGTCATGGACGAGCTCCGGGGCTTCTTCGAGGCGCACCGCGCCGTCGGAACGGTTCCGGGCGGAATCCACGTCGAGCTCACGGGCGACGACGTGACCGAGTGCCTCGGCGGGTCCGAGAACATCGACGAGGCGACGCTGGCGACGCGCTACGAGTCGCTCTGCGATCCCCGCCTGAACCACATGCAGTCGCTCGAGCTCGCCTTCCTCGTGGCGGAGGAGCTCAAGCAGATCGCGCACTGAGCCGCGCAGCTCCGGCGACGCGAACGGCCCGGATCCCGCAGGGGATCCGGGCCGTTCGCGTTTCGGAGATCCTGCGCCGTCGGGCCGGAGGACGCCGGAACGGGCGGGGCGGGCGCCTCCGCCCCGGAGGCCTCAGAGTTCGAAGTTGAGGGTGATCTTGGTGCCCTTCGGCACCATCTGGCCGGCGGCGGGATCGGTGCTCTCGACCTTCACCGCATTCCAGAGCAGTTCCGGCACCGCCGTCTGCGGGTCGAAGCCGGCATCCTTGAGGGTCTGCACGCCCTTGCGCATCTTCTGTCCCGAGACGTCGGGAACCTCGTACAGCTGGGGACCCTTGGAGACGGTGAGCCCGACGGAATCGCCGGGGCGCACCGGGTCCGTCGCATAGATCACGCCGATGACCTTGCCCTTGGCGATGTCGTCGCTGAACTCCTCGACGTTCTTCCCCGGGTCGACCGTCAGCTCCTTGTCCGCCAGCGCGGAGGTCGCGGCGTCGACGGTGCTGCCGGTCACGTCGGGAACCGCGCCCACCGAGACGACGAGGTCGACCTTCGCCTGCTCGGGGTACTGCTCGCCGAGGCCGTTGCCGTCGGATCCGAGGGCGGCGATCACCGTGCCGTCCTTCGCGTCCGAGCTGAACTGGCGGCCGGTCACCTTGCCGAAGGTGAAGCCGGCCTTCTTGATCGCCGCCTCCGCCTGGTCCTGCGGGAGGCCGACGAGCGTCGGCACGGGAAGGATCCGCGGGCCGGTGGACTCGCAGAGCTCGACCGAGGTCTTGCGATCCACCCGGGTGCCGGCCCCGGGCTTGGTACCGACCGCCTTTCCCTTGGGGATCTCGACGCTCGAGCATTCGGTGCGTGTCGCGGTGAGCGTGAGACCGTCGAGCTCGGCCTTCGCCTCGGCGAAGGGCAGGCCGGCGACATCGGGGATCGTGACCTGGGAACCGGGGCCCTGCCCGAACCACCAGCCGGCACCGGCCGACGCGGCGACGGCGAGCGTCACGGCGAGCGCGATGATCCCGCCGCGGCGCTTGCGCCGGCGAGCCGTCGCTGCGGCGATGGCGGCCGCGCCGGCTTCCGCTGGCTCGGGGGTCTCGGCCGGAGGCTCCGGCGTCCCGTCGGTGGGCGCGTCGGCCACCGGATCGAGGACGGTGGTCGACGGCAGCACCGACGTCGCATCGAGGCCGAGATCGCTCGGCAGCACGCGGGTCGCATGGAGCGGCGAGCCGGAACGGATCCGCTGCAGCTCGGTCAGCGCTTCCGAAGCGTCGGCGGGGCGGTTCGCGGGATCCCGCTGCGTCAGCCAGCGCACGAGCGCATCGAGCTCCGGGCTCGACTCGGAGGAGATCGTCGATGGGACGGGGACCTCGCCGTGCGCGTGCTGATACGCGATCTGCACCGGTTGTTCGCCCGTGAACGGCTGCGTGCCGGTGAGCATTTCGAAGAGCATGATCCCGAACGCGTAGAGATCGCTGCGAGCGTCGGCGACACCGCGGGTGACGAGCTCGGGGGAGAGGTACGCGATCGTGCCGAGCAGCGCCTGGCCCGTGGTGGTGTTCGCACTGACCGCCCGTGCCAGTCCGAAGTCGCCGATCTTGATCCGGCCGTCGTCGGCGAGCAGCACGTTCTCGGGTTTGAGGTCGCGGTGGACGATGCCGGCGCGGTGCGCGGCCGCGAGGCCCGCCAGCACCGCCTCGCCGATCTCCAGGGTCTGCTCGGAGGTCAGTCGCTGCTGCTGCTTGAGCAGTTCGCGGAGCGTGATGCCCGGCAGGTACTCCATGACCAGGTAGGGGTGCCCGGCGTCGTTGCCCTGGTCGAACACGTTGACGACGTTGGGGTGCGCGAGGCGGGCCGCGCTGCGCGCCTCCTGCTCGAATCGGCGGGTGAAGTTCTCGTCGTCGGCGAGGTGCGCGTGCATCACCTTCACGGCGACCCGTCGCTCGAGCCGCAGGTCGTTCGCGACATAGACCATCGCCATACCGCCGCGCGCGATGCGCGAGCGGATCACGTAGCGCTCGTCGAGGGTTCGTCCCACGAGCGGATCGGAGGGGGCAGAGGTCACCCGCAAATTCTACGGACCCGAGGGTTCCCCATCCTGGATCCTCACCGGCGTTGCCCGGAACCGCGCCGAGGATCGGGCGCCGGGGCCGCCCCTCCGCGCGGAGTTCCGGGCGCGTCCGCCGTCCTGCGGCGAGCACCCGATCGGAACCGCCCGGCTGGAACCGCCTGCGGCTTCGTGGCAGAGTTGACCCGTGGCCGAGAACTTCCTCACTGGTATCCAGACCCTCACCGTCCCCGAACTGACCGAGCGACTCGGTCTCGCTCCCAGCAAGGTTCGGCGCCTCATCGAGGATCACCACCTCGCGGCGGTGCGCATCGACGGCGTGCTCCGCGTCCCCGCGGCGTTCCTGCAGGGCGGCGAGCCGCTGAGCTCGCTGCGCGGCACCCTGCTGGTGCTGCGCGACGCCGGCTACTCCGAGGAGGAGTCGGTCGAGTGGCTGTTCACCGAGAACGACGAGGTCGGCGGGATCCCCATCGAGGCGCTGCAGAACGGGCGCAAGAGCGCGGTTCGTCGGGCCACGCAGTCGCTGGCGTTCTGACGGGACGCCGACGGCCCGGGGCGGAGGCGCCCGGGCCGACGCGGCTCAGAACGCGCGTCGGCCTGAACGGTCTGCGAGCGAACCCAGCCGCGCCTTGGCGTCGGCGTTGATCGGCGCGGCGGCGAGCGACTGCGTCGCCCGATCCAGGTTGCGCGTGATCATCTCCTCGACCCGGTCGAGCGCTCCGCTGTCTCGGATCGTCCGCTGCAGCATCTCCACCTGCTCGTCGTCCAGCTCGGGATCGCCGAACATGTCGTCGAACACCCGGCGCTGCGTTCCCGGAAGCGCTTCGCGCGCGAGCGTCACGAGCACGGTGCGCTTGCCCTCGGCGAGATCGTCGCCCGCGGGCTTGCCGGTGACCTCCGCATCGCCGAACACGCCGAGAACGTCGTCGCGCAGCTGGAAGGCGACCCCGACGGGCAGGCCGAATCGCGCGAGGGACTGCTCCTGCTCCTCGTCGGCGCCGAACAGCGCCGCCCCGATCAGGAGGGGGCCTCGACGCTGTACTTCGCCGACTTGTAGACGAGCACGCGGGTGGAGCGCTCGAGCTGCTCGGCCTCGGGGGCGGCGGTAGAGCGCTGCTCCTCGAGCACGTCGAGGTACTGGCCCACGGCGACCTCGCTGCGCATGCGGTTGAAGTGCTCGCGCGCGGCCCGGGCCGCTGCGCGATCCTCGGTCGCGTCGCAGGCGCGCTGCATCAGCTCATCGGACCAGGACTGCAGCAGATCGCCGAGCAGGATCGCGCCGGCGAGGCCGAAGTGCTCGGCGTCTCCGCGGTACCGGGCGGCCTCGTGGAGGCCGGCGAAGTGACGGTGCGCCGAGGGGCGTCCGCGACGCGTGTCCGAACGGTCGATGACGTCGTCGTGGATCAGGGCCGCGGCGTGGAAGAGCTCCAACGCACAGGCGGCGTCCAGGATCCGATCCGCGTCGGGGGTGAGCACGGGGCTCGCCGCGCCCGGGACGACGTCGCCGGTCGGCGACTCGCCGGCGTCGTCGAAGTCGACGTGACCGACCGACCGTGCGCCGAGCACGCAGAACTGGGCGCGCAGCCGCTTGCCGCCGGCCAGGTAGTCGGCGGCTTCGTCGAGCAGCGGGATCGCGTCGGGGCCGAGGGCCTCGAGCTGCTGACGGTGGTCGGCGAGCACATCGCCGATCCGCTCCTGTACGAGGCCTGCAAGTCGGATGGTTTCGTGCACGCAGCTAGCCTAGCCGTCCGCGTGCGGCGTAGAATCGAGGGAAGAATTCCGGATCGATCGAGGAGGCGGACGTGGCACTGTCCGAGCATGAGCAGCGGCTGCTCGACGAGATGGAGCGGCGGCTGTACCAGAGCGAAGCCGACGTGATGTCGACTTCCACGGGTGAGCGGCGTCGGGTCGACCTGCGGTCGGTGGTGCTCGGCATCATCGTCGTGCTCGTCGGCGTCGGTGTGCTCATCGGGAGCGTGGCCGCGCAGCAGCTGTGGCTGGGGCTCATCGGGTTCGTCGTGATGCTGGGCGGCGCGGTCCTCGCGCTCACCCGACGCGCTCCCGCCGAGCCCGGCGAGGTGCACGAGCCGGTCGCGGCCGGTGGTCGCGCGCACTCCGGCGGGCGCCGGTCCAACATGAGCGAGCGTCTCGAGCGCCGCTGGGACGAGCGCATGGAGGGCGAGCGGTAGCTCGCGACGCGCAGCGTCGGCCCATCGGAGCGCAGCGAGGGGTGGAGCGGTAGCTCGCGACGCGGAGCGTCGGCCCATCGGAGCGCAGCGAGGGGTGGAGCGGTAGCTCGAGACGCGCAGCGTCGGCCCATCGGAGCGCAGCGAGGGGTGGAGCGGTAGCTCGCGACGCGCAGCGTCGGCCCACGGGGTAGGTCGGCGCAGATAGAGAAGACCGCGGTCGGGTGATCGCGGTCTTTTGCTGTGCCCGGGCGGCGCGCCCGCGTCGGGGATCCGGCCGGCATCGGAGTCGTGCGGCCCGCTCCGGCCGCCGGTTCGCTCCGCGGAGATCTGCGAGTTCTCGGATCAGTTCCGTCCGGCGGGTCCGAATCGGTGCATTTCTCCGACGCGGGGAAGGTGCGGCCGACTCCGCGTCCGGGGTGCGGGCGTCGCGTTCCGGCGGAGATTCGCCTGCAGAAGGAGCGCTGCGTCGGATTCGTCCCGCTGAGGGCGGATCTCCTTCCGAAGTGGGACGGCACTGTGCGCCCCCACGCCCTCCACTTCGCTCCACACCACCCGCTCCACTTCGCTCCACTCCGGCATCAGCGTGCGACTGAAGCGACACGGGATCGGCATGTTTTCGCGGATCTGGAGCGCGCAGGTGGGGGAGTCGCGCGTCCGATGCCGACAGGTCGCTGGCGCCGGTCGGGCGGATCGCGGCGTGGCGTTTTCGGGCCGGGAGCGTGGCGATCCCCGAGATCTCGCCGAACTTTGCACAGAAACCTGGGGAACTCGGGAATAAAACTGAGGGAAGTGGAGGAAAGTGGAGTACTGTGGGAGCACCCGGACCCCGCAGGGAGGAGGTGACCCCCATGTTCCTCGGTACTTTCACACCGAAGTTGGACGACAAGGGCCGCCTCATCCTGCCCGCGAAGTTCCGCACGGAGCTCGCGGACGGTCTGGTGATCACCCGTGGTCAGGAGCACTGCCTCTACGTGTTCAGCGAGCAGGAGTTCGCCGACATGCACGATCGGATCCGCCAGGCTCCGATCACTTCGAAGCAGGGCCGCGACTACCTGCGCGTCTTCCTCTCGGGAGCGCACGCGGAGACGCCCGACAAGCAGAACCGCGTGACGATCCCGCAGGCGTTGCGCGAGTACGCCGGTCTCGACCGCGATCTCGCCGTGATCGGTGCGGGCAGCCGCGCCGAGATCTGGGACGCCGAGGCCTGGCAGCGCTACCTGGCCGAACAGGAGTCCGCCTTCTCGCAGATCGAGGAGGAGGTGATCCCGGGCATGTTCTGACCCGGTACCCGCGGCTCTTCGTCTACCGCCCTGTCGCACTTCCCCGGCGACAGGTGGGCTGACGGAGAACCGGGGGTCCCGGACCGGCCCGAGCACCATGAACGCAGCCGACTTCCGCGCGAACCACGACCCGTCCGACGACACCGAAGCCACCCGTGAGGCCACCGCAATGAACGACACCGCACGCGACGCGTCCGCAGATCCCCGGGATCCCGGCGCGCTGCACACCCCGGTGCTGCTCGACCGCTGCCTCGAACTGCTGGCGCCGGCCATCGACCGCCCCGGTGCGGTGGTCGTCGACGCCACCCTCGGCATGGGCGGGCACAGCGAAGCGATGCTCGATGCGCGCCCGGAGCTGACGCTGATCGGCCTCGACCGCGACACCGAGGCGCTCGCGCTCGCCGGTCGGCGGCTGGAGCGCTTCGGGGATCGCGCGATCCTGGTGCACGCCGTCTACGACGAGATCGCGGAGGCGGTGCGCGGTGCGGGCTTCGACCGCATCGACGGGGTCCTGTTCGACCTCGGTGTCTCCTCGCTGCAGCTCGACGACGCCGATCGCGGCTTCGCCTACGCGCAGGACGCGCCGCTCGACATGCGCATGGACCAGGAGCGCGGCGTCACCGCGTTCGAGATCCTCGCGACCGCGTCCGAAGGGCGCCTGCGGGCGATCTTCGAGCGCTACGGCGAGGAGCCGCTCGCGGCGCGCTACGCCCGCGCGATCGTCGCGGCCCGCGCGAACGGGCCGATCATGCGCAGCGGCGAGCTCGTCGACGTGCTCCAGGAGGCGACGCCCGCGGCGGTCCGCAACCAGCGGCACCCTGCGAAGCGCGTCTTCCAGGCCCTGCGCATCGAGGTGAACGGCGAGCTCTCGGTGCTCGAGCGCGCGATCCCCGCAGCGCTCGACCTGCTCGCCGTCGGCGGCCGCGCCGTGATCATGTCCTACCAGTCCCTCGAGGACCGCCTGGTGAAGCGCGAGCTCGTGCGTCGCAGCCGGTCCACCGCACCTGCCGGCCTGCCGGTCGAGCTGCCCGAGCATCGTCCCGAGTTCCGCCTGCTGACCCGCGGCGCGGAACTCGCGGACACCGAAGAACGCGAGCGCAACCCGCGCGCCATCCCCGTGCGCCTCCGCGCGGCCGAACGAGCCAGGGAGATCTCATGAACTCGACGGTCCCCCTCGACCGCGACGAGCTGCTGAGCGGCTTCGCCGCGCCCGCACCCGCGACCCCGGCTCCGGTGCGGCCGCTGCGCCCCGCGGAGGCACCGCGCCCCGCGACTCGGCGCAAGCCGCGCGTCATGGCCGGTGCGCTCACCGCGGTCGGCGTGATCCTGGCGATCATGGCGGCGCAGCTCGGCCTCAGCATCCTGGTGTCCCAGGGGGCGTACGAGGTGCGCGCCCTCCAGGGCGAGGAGCGGGATCTGAGCCGCGTGCAGAGCGTGCTGAAGCAGAATCTCGAGAAGCTGTCCTCCCCGCAGAACCTCGCCGAGAACGCCACGGCGCTCGGCATGGTGCAGAACTCCCAGCCGGCCACCCTGCGTCTCAGCAGCGGTGCCGTGCTCGGTTCGCTCGAGACGC